>JAJUHJ010000027.1 GCA_029279965.1 Phyllobacteriaceae bacterium | reverse complement strand
GGCATCTCCGAACGCATTCTGAAAGATCACTATTTCATCGACGGTAAGGCGGTGCCGGTAGCTGGCGTGTCTTCGGCAGCCGAGGAAGCGTTACAGCAGGCCTCTCTCTCGACGGCCATGCTCCAGGAGATCGAGCGCAATACCACGCGGGGCTTGTCCTCCGAATCAGTAGCCAACCAGGAATAGAGAGGGAGTGCGCACATGCCTGCTTCATCGAATACTGACGGCGGTTCAAATGTTCCGCGCGAGGAGTCCCGGGTGGGCAGTCTGCTTTCACTCCTCCAGCGTATAGAAACGGCGATCGAGGCAGAGACCGCTGCCATTCGTTCCAATGGGTCATACGACCTAGCCTCCTTCAATGCGCGCAAGAGCCGCCATCTTTACGAACTAGGGCAGGCGTTCAAGGGTATCCGGAAAAGCGACCTCGGGCCTGAGCATCGAGCCGCGATCGTTCGTTTGCGCGAGAGGCTCGCAGAAAACGAGGCCACCATCAGCGCTAACATGAGCGCCGTAGGCGAAATCGCGACGCTTTTGCAAAGTGCGATTGAACAGGCACAGGCGGACGGCACCTACTCAACTCACGAATTCGCGCAGGGTTAGAGCGCATGCTGAAATTCGTGCTGGCCGCCCTCTGGATCAGCGTTGCCACCGTTGCTGCTGTATTTTTCTCTTTCCAGATGTCACAGGCCCGCAATGGGGAAGGTCAGGCATCGCCCTTTTTCGGAGGGCTTGATTATGTCCGCACCCGCGTTCTTTCGGTTCCCGTCCTCAGCGAGGGAAGGGTCGGCGGCTATTTTCTGGCTCGGCTCGTCTACACCGTCGATCCCAGCAGGAAGAACGCACTATCCCTTCCGCTCGAGACATTGCTGATGGACGAAGTGTACAGCTATCTCTTCGGCAATCCCCAGATCGATTTTTCCACGATTGAGCAAATCGATCTGGACGATCTACGTGAAGGAATACGTGTCAGCCTCAACGAACGCGTTGGCGAAACGCTGATTCACGACGTGCTGATCGAGCAGGTGGATTATCTTGCCAAGTCCGAAATCCGGGACAACGTCGTCCGCCGCCGGGTCGTACCCGCTGCTCACGCCCGCAGTCCCGCCGCGGAGGAATAACGAATGAAACGTTCCCGGCTGGATAATGGGCCGGGTGGATGTGCTTTCGGAATCTCAAAGTCCGCCGGGGCCAGGCGCGTCAACGTTCAAAAAGGGTCGAGAGCAATTCGACCACCAGGCCGAGCCGTTGCTCCGGTGTTTCCGATTTCCTCCGAAGGACAAGCCGTCCTTCCCGCCATTCCAATGTGCCACTGGCGAACGAGCCGCGTTCGGCAAAGCTGCTCTTCATTGGCTTAAAGCCGGGTCCGAAGGTCAGCGCGACGCCGTTCGGGCCAGCCTGGTCGGGACAGCGGCGCTTGGCCGTCACCGACGGCAGCGCCGAACGCACCCCGAAAGCGCGAGCCTCGTAGCTTGCGGCGGCCACCACCCCGCGCGCCGCCGATCCGCCGACGGCGACGGGCTTGCCCCGGAGTTTCCGGATTATCGCTTGTTCGACAGGATGCGTTGGATTGAGAGCGGCAACACTTCGATCTGAAGAGTATCAGTTAGATGACATGAGCGATCAGACGCGGCGGTTTTGATGCATAATGATTGCCCAAAGCGCCGTTGCGATGCATGCTTTTGACGATGATTCGCAGTTCGAAATCTTCCTCGCGCCGCAACGGCCCGCCGCCTGACGCCACGCCGGCCGCTCCAGCCCTGCCGGTGCCGAACTGGCTGCGCAGAGGGGTCCCCGATGCGCGACGCCTTGCAACGTATGGCATCGAGGATGCCGCGCTTGCCGCCGGCGCGGCGATTGGCGCGCTCGATACGGTTGTGCGCCGGCAGGAACGGTGGGCCGGTGCATGGCGGCAGCGACTGGCTCTGACCGCAGCCTCGGTGACTGCAAGACAGGCGGGGCGGGTGGAAGATGAAGCAATGTTGCGCGATACCGTGCTGCTGACCAAACGTGGCGACAATGTCGGGCCCGGCGGCCGGATGCTGTTGGCCTGGCGCCGTCAAGCATCAGAACCGGTGGAGGGATTGCTGACCGAGGCCAGCATCATCAGCGTCATGGAGGATATGGGCTTTGCCTGCGAGGAGGAGGCGGTGTTCGAGCTGGCGGATGAGCTTCGACAGCTCGCCGGCGCCGATGGGATGGTGGCGATGCTGACCGGCGCGTTTTTGGCCGTCGAACGCCGCAACTTCGCAAGATCCCTCGCATTCTGGCTGGCCGACGTGCTGTTGGCGCAGCGTCTGGGCTGGCCTCATGCGGTGCCTCTGCTGGGCACGGAAGCCGTTTTGGCTGCAGGCGCGCGCCGGTCGGCAACCGCTATTGCGGCAACTGGGGTGATGGAGGGATCAGAGCCTGCAACGATGCTGCTGGCCGGGCAGGCGCGCGCTGCGATGCGCGCGATCGATTGTTCCGCAGAACTCGGGCGCCGGGCGAAGCGGCTGCTTGCCGTCGCGCCGAAGCTGCGGGCAAAAGGGGCAGACCTCGTCATCGAACGATTGCTGTCGGAAGACGCGATCGCGGCATCGCGTGGGGATAAAAGAGCCGGAATGAGCGACCGCGCCTTGCGGCGTTTGTTCGACCGCCTCGTCGACCTTGGGGCCATCCGCGAGCTGTCCGGTCGGCCGACGTTCCGCATCTATGGGCTGTGAAGAAATGGCAACGGGCAAACGACGGGGCCGGGCGGACGCAGATGCCGCGCTCGATCGCGAACTCGACCATCTGCTGCCGGAAGCGCGCTGGCGCGAGTGGATGAACCGGGTCGAGGCAACGATCTTCGCTGCCAGCGAACCGGTCACGCGAGAAACGTTGTCCCGGATCGTCGGCAAGAGCTGCAGCATCGATCTCCTCATCGACGACATCCGCTCGGAGCTGCGCGGCCGGCCCTACGACCTGGTTGCGGTTGCCGGCGGTTGGAAGCATCTGACCCGGCCGGCCTACGCCGATGCCATCCGCGCGGCGATCGGCGGAAGCGGGCGCACTGTCGACCTCACGCAGTCGGAACTGCTGGTTCTCATGTGCATCGCCTATTTCCAGCCAATCACCCGCGCCACGTTGTCGTCCTTCCTGGGCAAGGAGATCAGCCGCGACCTGATCGGCCACCTGCGCGGCGCCGGCATGATCGCCTCCGGACCGCGCAGCCCCGCCCCCGGCGCACCCTATACCTACGTCACGACCAAGGATTTCCTGCTGGAGTTCGGCCTCGACACGTTGCGTGACCTGCCTGATATCGAGGCGCTTGAGGATGCCGGCCTGTTGTCAGGGGAAAAGCTGCTCGCGGGGGATATTCCGCCGGGGTTCAGCAACGGGGAGGGCGGTGACGAGCCGGAAGAAGAATCGGTCGATGCCTTTGGAGACGAAACCTCCTGAGTGCTCGATGCATGCGGAGATCCGGCGCCGTGTGGTGAGATCATCGAACGTTACAACCTGCCACGGGCAATTTCCTCTGAACAGGATCTCGGTTGCCGGCGTTGCGGGCGTATGCTCTCGCGCCAGGCAAGCAGCAGGGCGCCTGTGATGATCAGGCCTGCCCCGATAAAGCTGGTGGCAGGCGGGACAGCTCCGAAGATGGCGAAATCGTAGACCGTCGCGAAGATCAGCGTCGCGTAGAAGATTGGCATGACCAGGCTTGCATCGCCGCTCTTCATCGCCTGGATGAAAGTGGTCTGCGCGCAGACCATGAGTGCCCCGAGTGCGGCGAGCATCAGCCATTGCGATACCGTTGGCATCACCCAGACGAAGCTTGCGGCGCAGAGCGCGATCGCCATGCCGATCGAATTGTTGATGAACAGGATGCGCAACGGCGGCTCGCGCCCGGCAAGAAATTTGATCACGACCGCCTCAAACCCGAGGAAGAGAGCCGAGGCGAGCGCGACCAATACGATCGGCTGGAAGGCCTCCGTACCGGGGCGGATCAGAATCATGGCGCCGACCACGGCAAACACGGCCGCAGCCCAGCGCCACGGGCCCACTCGCTCGGACAGCAGCGGAATGGCGAGCACCATCGCGATGATCGGACTGAGAAAGGAGATGGCAGTCGCATCGGCGAGGCGCATATAGGCGGCGGCGGCGAACAGGCAGGTGACGCCGGCCCAGCCGCATAGCGATCGGCCGATATGGGCGGACATCCGGTCCGTCCGCAGCGATGGCCGCGCGATCGCCACCACCGGCACGAGTGCAAGCCAGGCGAACAGGAATCGGCCGGCGCTTACCTGCAGCGCGTGCAGCGGCTCGCCCTTCGCACCGGCGCCGATGCCCTGGCCGAGCGCCTTGGCAAGCAGGGTCGTCGCAGCGATCAACGCGCATGACAGGACCATCATGACAATGCCGTATAGTGGCCGCAGCCCCGATGTGGCAGGCACGGCTGCTGCCGTGACGTCGGTCTCGCGCTTGCTCACTGCAATCTCCGCTCCTTCAAGATACCGGCGCCTCTCTGCCATTGCCTCCCATGCAGAACCAATAGAGAATGGCGCGGAGACCATTCACTTCGGATATGATCGTGCGTTCCTCCTCTCATCAGCTCGAAGCCTTTGCGGCCGTGATGCGTCTTGGCACCGCGACGGCGGCGGCCAATGTGCTGAACACGTCCCAACCGAGCATCACGCGGGCGATCCGACAGCTCGAGGACGCAACGCGGCTTCTTCTCTTCGAGCGGCGCGAAGGGCGTTTGCAGCCGACCGCGGAGGCATTCGAACTGCTGGAGGCGGTCGAAGCCAATTTTGCCGGACTGGACAGGATCGGCCATGCCGCCGAGACGATCCTGCGCCGCAATCGCGGCGAGGTTCGGATCGGTTGCCTGCCGGCCTTTGCCCAAGGGTTCATGGCGCGCGCCATCGCCGCCTTCCTCGACGAGGAGCCGCCGCGCCATGTCTGCCTGCTGCCGATGACGGCGCGCGAGCTGCAACGCGCCATGGGCGAGCGCAAGATCGACATCGGCATCATCGCTTTCGAGGTCGCCACGAGCGATGACGTTTCGGCGGAGCGATTCACCGACATGCATGAAATCGCCCTGTTGCCGCCCCGTCACCGGCTGGCGGACCGCCGGGAACTCAGGCTGCGCGACCTCGACGGCGAAGCCTTCGTCACGGTCGATGCGGCCGATCCCTATCGCCGGCGCGCCCAGGCGATCATGCGTTCGGCGGGCGCGCTGCCGCGGCACACGGTGGAGACGGCCACCAGCCACGGCGTCGGCGCGATGGTCGCCGCTGGCATCGGCGTTGGTATCGTCAACCCGATCACCGCGCTCGACCTTGCCGGAAGCGGTGTCACCGCGGTTCCGATTGTCGAACCGCTGCCCTTCGTCACCACCCTGCTTACCCCGCGCAAGCCTCGCCCGTCACGTCTGGTCGGCCGATTCATCGAATGCCTGAAGCGCGAGCGATCGGCCAGCCTGGAAAAGGCGAAAGCGCTGTGGTTCCAACCCGCTTCTTTGTGAAGGAGATTCACTGATGCTGATCGACAATCCGCACCGTGGCATAGGGCTGCCCGCCGGCGTCGTTGACGACGGAGCGCCGGTTGCGAGCGACGCCGGCCCGGTGTTGGCCCTGCTGCGGCGTTGTCCCGCTTATGCAGCGACGCCGCTGGTGGATGCCTCGGTCCTGGCCGATGTTTCCAGCGGGGCGACGGTCCACCTCAAGGACGAGCGCGGGCGCATGGGCCTCGGGTCCTTCAAGGCGCTTGGCGCCGCCTACGCGGTTGCGCGCGATGCCGTTGCCGCACGACCCGGCGATCCGAGCAACGCGCTTGCGGGCAGGACCTACGTCACGGCAAGTGCCGGCAATCACGGCATGTCGGTGGCGGCCGGTGCTCGGGTGTTCGGCGCCGAGGCCGTCATTTTCATCAGCGAGACGGTCTCCGTGGGCATTGCCGAAAAGCTTGCTGCCAAGGGCGCGCGGGTCGTGCGGGAAGGGGCGGACTACGAAGCGAGCATGGCGGCGGCCGCGCGCGCGGCGCGCGATCACGGCTGGACACTTCTGTCCGATTCCACCTGGACCGGCTACAGCGCGCCGGCACGCCAGGTCATGGCCGGCTATCTCGCCATGGCCGACGAGATTCTCCGCACCATCCCGGCACCGCCGACCCACGTCTTCCTGCAGGCAGGGGTCGGCGGGTTCGCCGCATCGCTGCTCGCTGCATTCCGCTCGGCCTGGGACGGCGGCTTCAAGGCGATCATCGTTGAGCCGGCTTTCGCTCCATGCCTCCAGGCTGGGATTTCGGCAGGCAGACCGGTGCGCGCCGAGGGGCCGGTTTCCGCCATGGGCAGACTGGACTGCAAGGAGCCGTCGCATGTGGCTCTCGCCAGCCTCGCGCGCGATGCGGACTGTTTCCTCACCATTTCCGAGGCTGAGGCTGCATCGGCCGCAGAACGGCTCAGCGTTGCCGGAATGCCGACAACGCCCTCCGGCGCTGCCGGGCTCGCGGGCATCCTGGCCTATGCGCAGAACCAGGGTGGGATCGATGCGGACGCGCGCCTCCTCGCGATCATCACCGAAGCTGCCTATGACTAGGACCTGTTAATTCGGCCGGGATGGTGTGAAGCATTCTGTACGGATATGAGGAGCGGAGGCGCAGGAACGTCGATCATTTTTCAAGCCTCGCGATGAAGGCGCCTGACAGCTTCTCCGCACGTGCTCGACTATCGCCACTCCGCAGGTCCATCAGGTGCAACTCTGCACGCTCTCGGGACAACAACAATGATTTCATTTCATCTAGGCAGGTATATTGAAACAAAAACTGCATCCGATGGACGCATAGTGATTTGCAGATGATTGCCCAAGCATGGAGTTCAGCCCTGATAGATATGGATGACCTGGATCGCAGGATTCTGCGCGCACTCCAAAACAACAACCGCCTCTCATTTGCTGAAATGGCTGATGTGGTGGGATCGTCTGCTGCGTCCTGCCTGCGTCGGGTGAAGCGGCTGCGGGCGGCAAAGGCGATCTTGGCGGATGTCTGCATACTTTCGCCACAGATCAGCGAGCAGAACCTGATCGTAATCGTCAACGTCGAGCTTGAGCGCGAGCGCCTCGATCTTGTGGACGAATTCAAGAAAGCCATGAAATTGGCCGAGGAGGTGACGCAATGCTACATGGTCACGGGCGATTCTGATTTCGTTCTGATCGTTTCGGTGAAAGACATCGCAGCATTCGATCATTTCGTTAAAACGAAACTATATTCCAATCCGAATGTTCGCAAATTCCGCAGCATGATAAATATTGATCGAGTAAAATTCGAAACCAAGATCAATATCTGATCGGAGATCCTGAGACGTGTAATCTGTTTTAGAGGCTTCTTCGTGAAGCCTCGGCGTCACCTTGCGCGGAAATATGAAATCATCGCGCGTTTTGGCAGAGCTTTTGAGCGCACGATGCCATTAGGGGTGGATAGACTCCTGCTCATGGCTGGCTCCGATAGGGACGCCGCCATTCAGCGAAAACCCCGGTAGGATATGCCATGGCGAACCAAGCTCCCATCCAAAGCGCCCGCAGACCCCTCTTGTCGAGCGGATACAACGACCCGAATCGTTACCCCCACGGCGTTGCTTATGTCGACGAACAATATGTGCCGATGGCTGATGCCAAGGTGTCAGTACTGGATTGGGGCTTTCTGCATTCCGATGCAACATACGACACGGTCCATGTCTGGAATGGACGTTTCTTTCGCCTCGATTTGCATTTGGACCGCTTCTTCAGCGGAATGCAGGCGCTACGCATGGATATTGGGCTTTCACGCGACCACGTGGCGAGCATTCTAGATAACTGCGTCGCCCTTTCGGGGCATCGGTCCGCGTATGTCGAGATGATCTGTACGCGGGGCATGTCACCCGTCTTTGACCGGGATCCGCGTCGAGCTGTCAACCGCTTTATGGCGTTCGCGGTCCCCTACGGATCCGTTGCTAACGATGAGCAGATGGAGCGAGGTCTGCATCTCGCAATTAGCGACACCGTTCGCATTCCACCCCAATCGGTTGATCCGGCTATCAAGAATTATCACTGGCTCGATCTCGTTCAGGGCCTTTATGATGCTTATGATCGAGGCGCGGAGACAGCATTGGTCCTTGATCTCGATGGCAACGTAGCAGAGGGACCGGGCTTTAATGTCTTTGCGATCAACAACGGTTCCCTTCTAACGCCGGATCGCGGCATACTTCCGGGTATCACGCGAAAAACGGTCTTTGAACTTTGCAGCGAGCTTCACATTCGAGCTGCTGCCGGACCTCTCAGCGTTGCCGCTCTGCGCGATGCCGACGAAGTGCTGATAACGTCGACTGCGGGTGGGATTATGCCGGTGACCAGACTTGATGATCGGCCGATTGCGGACGGCCGAGTCGGTCCTATCACGCGGCGCCTTATCGATGCCTATTGGCAGAAGCACGACGATCCTGCGTGGACGACGCCGGTCAATTACGACAAGGCCTGATGCGACGGTCCCGTCGCCGAGTTCAAAGCTTTCTCGATCTCTGAGATGACGCTGCCGGGCGCGTGGTGGAGAGGCTGCGCATGATGGAGCTTCACTGCGCCCCGGACCGCACCATACCATTTTGCCGTCAGGTGAAATCACCTGACGTTCGCACCGATGCGGAATAACAAAAGATAGACCTGTGTGTCGAAATGGATGCTGCGTATCGGCCTGAAAATCTGAGTCGATTTCGGAAAGCACGATACGCAGGTTCAATGAGATAGCGCGTTCTTGTGCGTCCAAAAAGACGCACGGCGCGCTATCTACTGCAACGCGTCATCGAGCGGGTCTCGGCTTCGTCTGCCCATTCTTCGACCCCGGTGAATAGGAATCGCCGGGAAGGTAAACGGCAGCAGATGGGATCCGTTTTAGTTCGCGAGGACCGCCAGCCGATCCTTGTCCCAGGTCACCCATACCGTCTCGCCAGCGAACTGGTCTGCGGCGGCCGGATCCATATAGGCCGTGATTGTCTTGGTATCGTGCTCGTCGATCCGGATGTCGACGGACGTGCGGTTGCCCTTGAACAACTTGCTGACGATCCGGCCCTGCAGGGCCCGGTCGTCCGCCGGCGCCTCTGGCAGACAGATGACGTTTTCGGGGCGGATTGAGGCAGCAACCGCTGTTCCCGGCCGCGGATCGCCGTCATGGGCGGCGCCATAGACGTTCCGGCCATTCCAATCGATCACCACCGTGCCGTCTTTGGTGCCGCGTACTGTGCCCTCGAGCAAATTGGTCTCGCCGATGAACTCGGCAACGAAGCGGCTCGCCGGACGGTAGTAGAGGTCCTCGGGGGTTCCATCCTGCTCAACCCGGCCAGCATTCATGACAACGATACGATCGGACATGGTAAGAGCTTCCTCCTGGTCGTGCGTGACGAAGAAGAAGGTTTTCCCCGTACGACGCTGGATGCTCTTCAACTCGACTTGGACCTGGGTCCGTAGTTTGGCGTCCAGCGCGCCGAGCGGCTCGTCGAGCAACAGAAGCTTCGGATCGGGCGCCAATGCGCGGGCGAGCGCCACGCGCTGGCGCTGGCCGCCAGAAAGCTGGTCCGGTGTGCGGTCGCGAAAGCCGGAAAGCTGCAGAAATTCGAGCAGCGCATCGACGCGCTGGTCGGTCTCGCTGCGCGACTTGCCCTTGAGCTCCAGCCCGAAGGCGATGTTCTGACCGACGGTCATGTGCGGAAAAAGCGCATAATCCTGGAATACCATGTTAACGTCGCGCTTGTTCGGCGGCCGGTTCGTCACATCGACCCCATCGAGGATCACCCGACCCTGGTCGGGGCGCTCGAAGCCGCCGAGGATGCGCAGCGTCGTCGACTTTCCGCAGCCGGAAGGCCCTAGGAAGGTGACGAACTCGCCGGCCATGATCTTCATGTCGAGATTATCGATGGCGCGGGTCTTCCCGAAGCTCTTTCCGACGTTGTCGATGTGGACGATGGCCTTCCTGTCGTCTGTGCCCATCATTCGGTTCCTTTGTTCATACGGCGCATCGAACGTTCCGCCCAGATGCCCAAAATAGCGGTCATGACGAGCACGACGGTGGAGATTGCATTGATTTCCGGCGACATGCCCGAACGCAGCTTGGCAAAGATCAGCACCGGCAATGTTGGCTGATAGCTGCCGAGGAAGAAGGCGCGGACGAAGTCATCGAAACTGAGCAGCATGCAGAAGATGCCGGCGCCGATCAGTGCGGGCCGGAGGTAGGGCAGCGTCACTCGGAAGAAGGCGACGATGCTGTCGGCACCGAGGTCGCGGGCTGCCTCGATGTGGCTTTTCGGCAGTGTGGCGAGCCGCGCCATGACCACGAGCGTTACGAAGGGGACGTTGTGCACCGTGTGTCCAAGGATGATCGCCATCATGCCGGGGTCGATATCCAGGAACCGCGCATAGATCCTCAGGGAGATGGCCGAAATGATGCCGGGGATTACCGCCGGCAGGCAGGTAAGTGCGAAGACGATCAGCTTGCCCGGGAACTTGTAGGGACCGAGGAATGAGGCGATCCAGGTGCCAATGACGAGCGAGAGGAACGTCGTCGATAGCGCGATCGCCATCGAATAGAGGAAGACATTGATCACTTTGGTATCCTGAAACACACCAAGATACCATTCGAACGTCCAGGCCTTGATCGGAAAGCCAATAAAGGCGGAGTCCTTGAAGCCCATCATCACCATCAGGATCAGCGGTACGAAGAGATAGACTACGAAGGCCCAGTAGATGACGGACATCAAAATGCGGGTCGAGCGGGTCATTCCATCAGACCTTTTCCGGTGCGCCCCATCAGCTTCAGGAATATTCCGGTCAGCGTCAGAGTGGTGATGAGCATGATCGAGGAGAAGGCGGCGCCGACCGGCCACTCATCGCCGGCGACGTGGAAGAAGCCCGCGATCGTCTCCGCGAATACCGTTGTCGACGGTCCGCCGAGGAGAACGGGCGTCGCGTAATAGCCGGTTGAGATCAGGAAGACGAGGGTGCAGCCCGAGGCGATGCCCTCGCGTGAGAGCGGCAGCGTGACACGGAAAAAGCGCCGCCAGGGACCGGCGCCCAGATCGGCCGCCGCCTCCAGATAATTGCGCGGAATTTTCTCCAGCGAGGAGTAGAGCGGCAAAAGCATGTAAAGCGACGTCAGATAGATGATGCCGAGCGACAGCGAGAAGCTTGTGTACATGAATGGGATCGGCCGGTCGGTCAGCCCCAGCCACTGCAGGATCAGGTTCACCGCCCCGGTATTGCCGAGAAGGATCATGATCGCATAGGTGCGCACGATCTCGCCAACCCAGAACGGGATGAGCAACAGCAGCAGGAACATGAGTTGGTTGCCGCGCCGGACGTGCTTCGCCAGAAAATAGGCGACGGGATAGGTGATGAGCAGGGTCGTCAGCGTCAGCGTAAGGGCGAAACCGAGTGTCCTGAAGAACGGCATCATGAAGATGCGGGCCTCGAAGAACGTCATCCAGTTGGCAAATGTGAGCTGTGGCTCAACGCCTGCCGTCGGCGGATAGGAATCGAGGAAACTGATCCAGAACATCTGCAGGATTGGCCCGAGATGGGCGAAGAGCACCCAGAAGAGCGGAAAGCTCGCCAGGATGATGAATTGCCGCCGCTGCGTCTTGAACAGCACGCGGGTGACCGCATCATAGCTGCTGTTGCCGAGGAGTGCGCCCCAGAAGCTGCGGCGCTGGCTGCCCGCTGCGTTGGGTTCGGCACTCCCCTGGCGGGTTTCCGTGTGGGCCATCTCTTATTCCTCAAGAAGCGGCGAGGAACCTTGCGGCTCCTCGCCCTGGACAGCCTCAGGCGGCCTTGATTTCCTCGACCGCCGGATCGACGAGCTGATACTTCAGGTCGTTCGCTTCGGCACGGAAGAACTGCAGGCCGGCAAGCTCCTCTTCGGTGAAGGAGGAAGCACGCTGCTCCAGTTCGGTCAGGTGCTGATCGACACCGTTGACCGTCGAGATGAAGCCAGACGCTCGGGTCATCTCCGCACCGATTTCCGGGCGGGCCAGAAGTGCATCGAGGAAAAGATAGGCGTTGTCGGCGTTCGGAGCGTTGTTGGCGATGTTGAAGGTGTAAACGAAGCCGTAGGAGCCTTCCTTCGGTATCGTTATGTCCACCGGGAAGCCGTCCATGATCAGCTTGGAGATCGGGCCGTTCCAGGCATGCGCCAGCACGACGTCCTGGTTGACGAACATCTGCTGGATCTCGGCGCCGGATTCATAATACTTGCGGACCATATCCTTGTTCTCAATCAGGAAATCACGCACCTCGCGAACGATCTCGGCAGCCTTGTCCGGATCGTCCATGTACTCGATCATGTTGCCGTCATAGCCCTTGTAGAGCATGACGACGGACATCATGTCCTGAATGATGTAGGCGGTGCGCCCCCGGTATGTCGGGTCGAACATGACGTCCCAACTCCGCGTCTCGGATGCGTCGACGACCTCTGTGTTCCATGCCAGGATCTCGGCGCCCGAAAGGACCGGCACGCCCCATTTATTGTCATTGATGATCGCCCAGTCGCTTTCGGAGTAGACCGGGTTGATCTTGTCCCAGTTCTTCAGGCGGCCCGTATCGAGGGGCGTCAGCAGGTCGGATTCGATGAACTGCAGGAAGCGGTGGCCGGCCCCCGTCAGGATGTCGACCGTCGGTTCCGGCAGCTCGGCGGCGAGCAGGTTGAACTGCTTGCCCTGGTCGTCGACGAGCCGGTTCTGTATCCGAATGCCTGTTTCGTTCTGGAAGTCGGTGATGAAGTCCTCCGGAATGAAATTGGCGTAGGACCAGATGTTGACCACCTTCTCCTGCGCATGGGCGCTCCGCGAGCGCAGGATCGCTGGGGCCGCAAGTGCCGCCGCTCCGGTTGCCGACGATTTTATCAGCTGGCGCCTGTTGATGTAGAACTTTGTCATGTCACTTAACCTTTCCTCTCCGTGGTTTCGACTACGTCGCACAGCCGCGAGACTGTGGATCTGATATTCTTGGTCCTGGGCTTCTCACCGGCCCAGTTCGTCTTCGTTAAGCGATTGCGGCCCTTCCGTTCGGATCCAGTCCGAAACCCTCGCGGGCCAATGTCCTTAGATCGTCAAGCGAAAGACGATCCATTCCAATTGCCTCGAGCAGCGTGTTTTCCGCGAAGAAGTCACGCCCGTAAAGCGCCGAGAATATCTCGATGCCTGATCGGTGCAGCCTGGCCGGCTTCCCGACAAGCTCGCCGAGCTTCACCGTCATCACCAGGCCGAACGGCACATCCTCGAGCACGTAGCGCGACTCCGCCGTTGCGGGTCCCGTGCCGCCTCGGCCCTCGCGATGCATTTCCTGGTTCATCTCCGACACGCTGTTCATGGGCACGTGGAACGACAGGTGGAAGTGCTCGAATATGTTGCGCACCTCGAGATCGAGCGCCTCGGCGATCGCGAGGCGTTCGGCGTCGAGAGCCTCGAGCAGCCGGCCGACGTTCGGCGTCACGTTCAGACCCTGGCTCCACGTCTCGCCCCGCTCCATCCGCGTCATGTTGCATAACGCGATCCCCATATGGTTCTGGGGGTTCAGATTCGAGAGCGCGATCGCGAGCAGTCCGTCACGTTCGACAAAGCGATCCCCGAAGAGGTCGCGGCAGGTCTGCAGACCTTCGGCGCTCATCGACTCTGGTACGGTCGCGACGTCGACCTTGCTGCGCACCGTGTTGACATGAACTTCGACGGGGCTCGTCTGACGCCCGGTCGTGACTGTCGTGCCCCAGGCCACGATCGGTACGACGATGCCACGCTCGGCAAGCAGGCGATTGAGATAGAGTGCGCCGAAGGAGGCGTGAGAGCTGATCAGCACGACCTGGTCGGGGCGGATGAAGGGTGCGATCGCGTCGAACACCGTCTGGTGTCCGTAGCCCGGCAATGCGATCATCAGAACATCGCTGCCGGCGACCAGCGCTTCGGCGGAGTCGGCGACGGCCGGCGTGAACGTTCCTTCGACCGCTCCGCGTGCGAGGAGAGGCTCGCCGGCCGCAAGACGCTTCGTCCGCTCGCCCGATGGCGACCACAGCGTGGCACGATGACCAGCCTGTTCCAGATAGGCGGCTGCGCCATAGGCGATGGCGCCTGCACCGACGATCCCCACCTTTACGTGCGAACTGGACTTATCCGATTGCGCCATTCGTCTCCTACCGTCCCTCGTTGCGCTGCTCGGCAGCGTCGTTCCCTGTCTTCGCGACCGGATCGCCCAGCACGTGCATAAGCCGGTTGGCCCAGCCGAACAGCGATGCCGAAAGGATGAGGTCGAGAATCTCTTCCTCGCTCATGCCGGTGTCGCGCAGCTGGCGTATGTCGTCGGCATCCGCCTCGCTTGGCGCCTTGGACAGCCTCGTCGCGAAATTGAAGATCGCCGCCGCGCGCGGCTCGAGCTCTGCCCGCTCACCGTCGGCGAAAACGCGCTGCATCAGCGTCTCGTCCTTGGCGAGCTGGTTGTAGCGGCTGGCGTGCACCGCTGCGCAAAAGACGCAGCGATTGACCACGGACGCGGCCGTCGCTCCAATTTCGCGCTCGGCACGGCCGAGACCACCCTTGTTGTACATGATCGCGTTGAAAAGCGGAGTTCGGACCTTGAGCGTCTCGACGTCGTTGGCAAGGACGAGGACATAGTCCGATACTTTGGTATTCGACGGTGTGACCTTCAGCGCGTCGAGTTGCTCAGGCGTTGCCTCAGCAAGGTCGATCGGTTTGACGCGCGGCCGCCACTCGGGAATCTCCGTCGTGAATTCATGGAGTACTGCGCTCATGCCGCCCTCCGCATCAGACGCAGGCCGGCGAGCAGACGGGCCTGATAGGCGAGGAAGGCATTGAGTTCGGCCAGGCGGACGATGTCTGCGTCCGACACGCCGGCTGCCTGCAGCGCGGCGATATCGTCGGGCTTGGTATCCTTTGGATTCATCGTGACGAGGTCGGTGAAGGTCAGCACCGCGCCGATACGCGACCAGGCGTCGCCGCTATAGCCCGGGTCGGCGATCGATGCCGTCGCTTCGTCGGGCGAAAGGGCCTCCAGCATGGCGGCATAATGCGCAGCGAGTTCGTCATCCTCGTTGAGGCGGGCGATACGGGTTGCAAGTGCTGCCCGTTCCGCGTGGCTGAAGCCTCCGAGATCCCTGGGTCTCAGAGCGGCCTCGTGGGTCGCCTCCGTCATCGCAAAGACATCGGAGCGGGATCGGACGGCGGCGTGAAGCGGCGAGCCGGGCTCCAGGGCCGCCCATTTTTCGACAAGTGTCACGTCCTCTGGTCCCTCCATAGGCTCAACTCCCGGTCTTCAGTGCCGGCTTCTCCGGCTCGACTTCGCTTTCGAGCGGGCTTTCGCGCCACTCGTCTCCCAAAAGCTCCGGCTTGTCGTACTCTTCCATCGCCTGGAAATGCTGTTCTACGTCTTCTGCGTAGAGCCGTGCAGCGAGCTCGCGCGCAAGCCACTCCGCACCGTCGCTGATCGCCGGGATATCGCCGCTGACCTTGCCCAGGCTGATCGTTGCGCCGTAGTTGAAGCAATGAATCGAGGAGAGCCAGGGTGCTTCGCCGGGCACCCGCTCCTGGAAGGCGAAATCCTCCGACAGATAGGGGAAGTTGCCGATTTCGGAGTGCGCGAGGTCGGCCGGCGGCTGGTAGCGGTCGCGCCAGAGCAGGATCTTGTCGGCATAGCCGTCGAGCTCGGTGCGCGCGAGCGGCTCCACGGTGAAGCCCGTCCCGAGGATCACGAAATCGGTCTTCAGCCGCGTGCCGTCGGTCATAACGATTTCGAGTTCGCGGCTGTCATGGGCGATCCGTTCGATCACCTTGCCGAAGTGGAAATAGGCGTTCGGATGACGGCTGACGCGCAGCGTCGATCCGCGCGGCGCAGGTGTCTGGGTGACGAAGGAATAATGCATGAAACGCCAGCGCCAGGCGTCCACAAGCCGCGGGAAGGCTGCGGTGAAGCCGTAGGAGCCGATGCCCATCATCTTGTTGATCGTCGGCATCGTCTTGCGGCGAATGAGATGGCGCACTTCGGCTGCACCCGCTTCCAGCGCTTCGGCGGAGTTGTCGACGGCCGAAGCTCCGACGCCGACGACAGCCACACGCCGCCCCTTCAACGCTTTGAAGTCGATGTCGTCGGACGAATGCGCCCAGAACCTCTTCGGCAGGTCGCGCACGAAGGCGGGGATATTGGGATGGCCGGTGCCGTCACGTCCTGTCGCCATCACCACCTTGCGCGCGAGCACGCGCGGCTGGCGTGCGCCGGCACCTGAAAGGTCGAGGCGGAGATGCTCCCCGGCCGGCATGATACGGTCGATCGAGGTCTCGTTTTCGACAGGGATGGCGAGCACCGACCGGAACCAGCGCAGATAGTCCATCCACATCGTCCGCGGGATCTTGTCGAGCGCCTCCCATGCGGCGTCGCCGAACTGCACTGTGAACCAGGCACGGAAGGTCAGCGAGGCCATGCCGAAGGCCGGACCGGTGAGCTGCTTGGGTGAGCGCAGCGTTTCCATGCGTGCATAATTGACCCACGGGCCTTCGAAGCCGGCTGGATTGCGGTCGAAGATGCGGATGTTGGTGATACCGCTGGAAAGCAGGGCGAAGGCGGCCACCAGGCCGCACATGCCGCCGCCGATGATGGCGACGTCGACGACACGGTCGCCATCGACGATACGCGGGGGCACCCAGTTGGCCGGTGGCCGACAGAGAAGTTCGAGATCGTTGCGCACCCGCGCGTTCAGTGCGTCCAAGCCTTTGCCTGCGAGATCGCCAGTCAGAATCGTTTCCCCCTCGCTCATTGGACCGCCTCTTCGGTCGCGAAGCCGCGCGTGCCTTCATCTGACCAGTCGAGAACGATCTTCGAGGCCTCGCCCCGCTTTATCGCTTCGAACCCCTTGCGGAACTCTGCGGCGGGGAGGCGATGGGTGATAACGCCGCGAACGTCAAGTCCCGATTGCAGCATTGCCAGCATCTTGTACCAGGTCTCGAACATTTCCCGGCCGTAGACGCCCTTGATGACGAGGCTTTTCAGGACAATGGCCGACCAGTCGACCAGCATCGGTTTCGACGGCAATCCGAGAAAGGCGATGCGGCCGCCCGTGATCAGCGTGTCGACCATCTGCCGGAAGGCCTCGGCCGAACCGCTCATCTCGAAGCCGACGTCGAATCCCTCGCGCAGCCCGATGCGCGCCATTTCGCTCCTGAGATCCTGAGTGGCGGAGTTGACCGGCACGACGTCGCAGAGCTGCGCGGCAAGATCGAGCCGACGCTGGTTGACATCGGTGATGACGATGTGGCGCGCTCCGATATGCCGGGCGACGATGGTCGCCATGATGCCGATCGGACCGGCGCCGGTGATGAGAACGTCCTCACCGACGATGTCGAAGGAGAGCGCCGTGTGCACGGCATTGCCCAGCGGATCGAGGATGGCACCGATCTCGTCATCCACCTCGTCGGGCAGCGGGATGACGTTGAAGGCGGGCAGGGCGAGATATTGCGCGAAGGCTCCGGGGATGTTGACGCCGATCCCACGGGTCTCCGGATCCAGGTGGAAGCGGCCGGCGCGGGCCGCGCGGCTCGTATGGCCGACGATATGGCCTTCGCCCGAGACGCGCTGGCCCAGCTCGAGATTGTCCACCGAGCGGCCCACATCGACGATGGTGCCCGCATATTCATGGCCGACGACCATCGGGATCGGCACGGTTCGCTGGGCCCATTCGTCCCAATTCCAGATGTGAACGTCGGTGCCGCAAATGCCAGTCTTGGAGACCTTCACCAGGACCTGGTCCGGACCGATTTGGGGAACCGGCACCTCGGTCTGCCAGAGCCCTTCACGCGGCTCCGTCTTCGCCAAAGCGAGCATTGCCGTGTTCGAGGTCATGCAACCACTCCCAGGTCGCGGCCGACCCGCTCGAACGCATCGAGCGCCGCATCGAGATCGGCATCGGTCAGCGCCGCGTTCATCTGCGTGCGGATGCGCGCCTTGCCCTTCGGCACGACGGGATAGAAGAACCCACTCACATAGACGCCCCGGTCAAAGAGCTTCTTGGCCATTTCCTGTGCCAGCTTCGCCTCGCCGAGCATGACCGGCACGATCGGATGCTCGCCTTCCAGGAGATCGAAGCCGAGCGCCGACAGCCCCTGGCGCCATTTGCGTGTGTTTGCGTGGAGCCGCTCGCGCAGGTCGTCGCCCTTTGCCGCCATCTCGATGGCCTTGAGGCCGGCGGCCGTCACCATGGGCGGCAGCGCGTTGGAAAAAAGATAGGGCCTGGCGCGCTGGCGCAGCAGGTCAACGACCGCCTGAGGTCCCGCAATATACCCGCCGATGGCGCCGCCGAGCGCCTTGCCGAGCGTGCCGGTGAGGATGTCTACGCCGTCGGCAACGCCGTGGTGGACATGCGTGCCCGCACCACGTTCGCCGAGAATGCCGGTCGCATGACAGTCATCGACCATGATGACAGCCTCGTAGCGCTCTGCAAGTGCGACAATCTCCGGCAGCTTGGCGAGATAGCCGTCCATGGAGAACACACCGTCGGTCGCGATCATGATGGTTCGCGCGCCGGCGGCCCGGGCTTCCTTCAACCGGGCTTCCAGATCATCCATGTCCGAATTGGCGTAGCGGTATCGCCGCGCCTTGCAGAGCCTGATGCCGTCGATGATCGAGGCATGGTTGAGGCTGTCGGAGACGATTGCGTCCTCTTCGCCGAGCAGCGGCTCGAACAGGCCGCCATTCGCGTCAAAGCAGGCGGCGAACAGGATGGAATCGTCCTTGCCGAGATAGCGCGCGATCGCCCGCTCGAGTTCCCGGTGCAGATCGTTGGTGCCGCAGATGAAGCGCACGCTCGCCATGCCGTAGCCAAAGCGCTCCAGCGCCTCCTGCGCGGCGGTTATCAGCTCGGGGTTGTCGGCAAGGCCGAGATAATTGTTGGCGCACAGATTGATGACGTCGCCGCCGCGCCCGCCGATGCTTACTCGCGCACCTTGCGGCGAGGAGATCGGCCGTTCCTCCTTGTAGAGATCGGCGGCGCGAATCTCTTCAAGCTCGGCGTCGATGCGGGCAAGAAATGCAGTCAAATGACAAACTCCTGAGTGCCGCCATGCGAATTCCGATGATCGTCATCCAATATAACGGTCATGTCAATCAAACCTGAATGAGAATGATGCACGGCATTCACATACCCTTCTGATGTTTCAGGAATTGCGGACCATCAGAATGGCCCCGGCAGGGCCGCCGCGCGCCTCCAGCGCATGTGCCCTGTCGGCCCGATAACAAGCCGTGTCTCCGCACTCCAAGTCGAGCGTGCGGGACCCGGCCGTCACGGTGATCGCGCCCGTCAGCACCGTCAGGTGTTCCTCGCACCCTTCGCGATGCGGGTCGCTGCGTAAAGCACCGCCAGCCTCGAATATCACCTCGTATAGCTCGCATTCCCCGGCATAATCCGGCGGGCTGAGGATCTTCAAACGACAGCCCTCGCCCTTGCTCTCGATCGTCGGGATGCGGTCGGCACGCACGATTTCGCGGAAGCCGTCCCGTTGCGGTAGGTTGCCGTCGAGCAGGCCTGCGAAGTCTACGTCGAGAGCTCGCGTCAGATTCCAAAGCGTCGATACCGTCGGGCTGGAACTGCCCCGCTCGATCTGGGAGAGCATGGAGCGCGACACGCCCGACAACTTCGCGACCCCGTCCAGCGATAGATTTCGCTGTCGCCGAATCTCCTTCAGTCGCTCGGAAATCCGCTTCCCCAGATCCATCCTGTGTCGCACCTCCTCCAATATATTGGAGGACATCATGCAAGGAAGCGATCATACTTGCAAGATGCGGAGTGTGTTTCATTTGCGTGTTCAGCTGCGGCCGCCCCTGGCGCTCCCTCTCTTCAGACCATACGCGGCGGGTGTCCGCCCGACCGTTGATCAAAAACGTCTCCCTTCGGGTCGTTTCAAGTTCTTGAGTGCTGAATGTATCAGTAGCCGTGGCGACAAAGCGCAGACAGTTCGCTGAGTGTCATGCCGGGTGTGATAATTTCTGGAAGAATGTTGTTTTCTCCAGCGAGATCCCTGCCATACATCGCAGAAAATACCGCAATTCCTGCGGCATGCAGGGGAGCAGGAACACCAACGATTTCCGCAATTGCCACGGTTACCGCAAGGCCGAACGGCACGTCTTCATTCACATACCGGTTATCAGCAGTCTTTGGCCCGGGTCCGCCTTTCCCAAGGTTAAAGAGTGCCGTGTTCATTTCAGACACGGAACCGCGAGGGACCTGATAGGACTCTTCGAAAAAGCCAAAAATGTCGCGGAGCTCGTATCCCGCGGCCCTCGCAATCGCCAACCGTTCACGATCAAGCGCCTCCAGGAGACGGCCCGTGTTGGGAGTAACATAATCCGGTTGGATCCAGTGCTCCGCCTTTTCCATACGGGTCATGTTGCACAGACCGATCCCCATGTGGTGTTGAGGATTCAGATTGCACAAGGTCACCGAGAGAAGATCGCCGCGATCGATGAAGCGATCTCCGAAGACCTGGCGACATCGTTCAAGAGCCGTTTTCGCCAAGTCGGACGGAAAACCGCATGCTTCAATCTTGCTGCGCAACGTACCGATCTCAGTGGTCGAAAAATCGAGCTGGCGGCAGGTGCCAATCGTGGTGCCCCAGGCCGCGATGGGCACCTTAAGGCCGCGCGGCTTCAGACATTTGGAAAGGTAAAGCGCCTCCAGCGAAGCGTGCGCACCGAAGACGACAAGATGTCGGCTCTCAAGACAGTCTGCCAAAGACGTGATTATGGGCAGATGAGCGTACGCTGGCAGTGCGAATATCAAAACATCGGATGCAGCGGCCAACTCTTCAAGGCTGTCGGCGACGTTGATGAGAAAGTTGCCCTCCAAAGCTCCCTTGCTGACAAGAGGGTTCCCCTTTTTCAGGTCCGCGCTTCGCTTCCCCGTTGGCGACCACAGCCAGGTTTCATGGCCTTCGTTCGCGCAAAACGCGGCGGTTCCAAAAGCGACGCCGCCGGCACCAATAACGCCCACACGGTTAGACAGACCATCCATGCACGAGTTCCTTCTTGGTCTCAACGGAATACAATTGATCGCTGAGGCTAAATGTCCCGTATTGAAATTTGTCGCCAATCTTGCAGCAATATTGATGCGTATATCTCATTCATCAGAATGATTTTGCGATATTCAATTCATTTAATACCGTGGCTGATTTCCCAGCTATCTCAGCATTTGTTGAGGATGCAGCCGGTGGCATCGGTTTTCAGGCGTTCCGTTAAGGAGCGGAGCCCAGTCCGATCTTGTCGGCTCCCGCGCGGAAGAGTGCTTCCGTTTCTGGCGGGAACCGGAACGTGGCGAGAAAGTCATCGACGCTGAAATTCGGGAGTGACGTTCGGATCATGGCCGCGAACGCCTTCCCTTCCTCCACCCGCCCGGCGAGCGCCAGGCAATGTGCGGCGATCGCCAGGATGATGTGATGGGCATTGGGTCTGGCACGACATGCCTGCTGGCGTGATGGAAAGCCTGGCTGAGCCGCTGCCGCGTGGACCTCAACCACTGGCTGATGTCCTTCGCTTCGTTTCGGAAAACGTCATGCCCTATCCGATGGGCAATGTGCATCCGCGCTTCTGGGCCTGGTATATGGGGTCCAGCAACATGACCGGCGCCCTTGCGGACTTCCTGGCCGCCATCCAAGGCTATCTCCAAGGGTAAGCAGCTTCCTATACCCGATCGTAGCTCATGAGCGCGGTCTTGGCCGCCTGGCGGACATGATAGACCGCGCGCGCCCTGGCTTCTTCAGGATTTTGCTCGTCCAGTGCTTCTAGAATGGATTCCAGTTCGCTCAGGCTGTCCTTCCATCGCGAGGGCATCTGGAGCGAACGGCCCCGCAATATCATCGCGCGGGCGTTGACCATGTGCAAAGCCCCGCCCAGCGCTTCGTTGCCCGTTCCTTTGATGAGGCAGTCGTAGAAGCGGTTCTTGGCGGCCAGACGACTGATGACGTCGCCACCCTGGTAGGCTTGTCTGACGGCATCGAGCGCCTCGCGCAGCGCTTGGCGCTCCTCTGGCGAAGCGTTCGTCGCGAAGAGCTCGGCAGCCAGTCCTTCGAGCACCTCGCGGAGCTGATAGATTCCCACGGCCTGATGCGCGGTGATGACGGCGACAACAGGACCCTTGTGGGGGATGACCTCGACAAGACCCTCCGATTCGAGTTGCCGCAGGGCTTCGCGAACCAGCGTCCGGCTGACGCCGGTCATTTCGCACAGGTCGCGCTCCGGCATGCGGTCTCCCGAGCTGAACCGGCCCAGCGCAATGGCGTTCCGGATGCTCTCGGTCACGCTGTGGCGCAGCGTGGCGGCCGGCCGGTCAACGCGGAAATCATATGTCTGCTCGCCCGTCGTGCTCATGCTCTCCGCTCGATTCCTGACAGTTCGACCTACCCTAGCACCATTTATCGAAAGGATAAGTGGGCATCCACAATCATCCAATCATACAATATGATTTTCGTATTGTCGCGTTATTGTTTGTGCGTTATGTTCAAAGTGGCATCGAAGGTCGGAGGGGGAGTTGTGAGCAGCAGCCAGCAGGACAAATCCGTTTTTGTAACAGGTGCCGGCGGCGGCCTTGGCTTTGCGATCGCCAGGGCATTCGTGGAAGCCGGGGCCCGGGTCGGCATGCTCGATCTCAACAAGGGCCTTCTCGACGATGCGGTTGCCAGCCTGCCGAGCGGGCGAGCGTTCCCATACGTTTGCGATGTAAGCCGACGGGCCGACGTCCATGCCGCCGTTGATGATTTCACGCAGCGCACGGGGGGGTTGGACGTCGCGGTCAACAACGCCGTTTATTTCAACTATGCGCCGCTGGTCGAAATGGATGAGGCGGTGATCGACAAAATGCTCGATGTCGGCCTCAAGGGCGTCATTTGGTCATTGCAGGCGGCGACCCCGCATCTCATCGCGCGTGGCGGCGGCACCGTCATCAACCTCTCCTCGATCGCCGTGAGCTTCTCGATCAAGAACGCGGCGGTCTACACCTCCATCAAGGGTGCGGTTGATGCGTTGACGCGCCAGCAGGCCGCAGAGCTTGGTGTGCACAATATCCGCGTCAACGCGCTTGCCCCTGGGTCCGTTGTCACGCCGGGTGCAAGCTCGGTTATCGATGAGGACGGTTGGCGCCGCCGCGCCGAGCGGACGGCCCTCGGCAGTCTGGCCACTCCCGAAGAGGTGGCTCAGGCCGCGCTTTTCCTTGCGTCGGACGCCGGGCGCGCCATCAGTGGCGTCACGCTCAAGATCGATGCAGGCATGACGGTTCTAGGGCCCTAGAGGGGAGATTGATGCCTCAATCTGCTCTCCGCCAAGCGCCGTCTTTTGCTGAACGGCTCGTTCGCCAGGCCATTGAGGCTTCGCCGACAGATTTTGCGCCCGCAGCTATCGAAAAGGCCAAGCTTTGCCTGATCGACTTTCTCTCCTGCGCGCTGGAGGCACGAGCCTTGCCGTGGTCGTCCCAGGCTCGTGCTGTCACGACGCCGGGCGGTGAAGATTTCGCCATCATCGGTCACGGCTTTGCCCATTCGGCGGGCGATGCGGCATTCGCGAATGCTGTGGCCGGCCACGGACTGGTGCGGGAAGATATGCATGCGGGCTCGATCGCTCATCTCGGCGTCGTTGTTTGGCCCGCCCTCATTGCCCATGCCGGACGACAAACCATGTCCGGTACGCAATTCCTTTGCGGTTCGATCGCCGGTTATGAAGTCGGTGCGTGTCTCGGCCGCGCGCTCATGACGGCCGATCTGGCGCGGCTTTACCGTCCCACCGGCATCGTTGGCGCGCCTGCTGCCGTCATGGCGATGGCCAATGCGACGGCACTGGAGCCCGCTGAGGCGGTCGATGCTTTCTCGCTTGCGGTCAATGCAGTGGCGGGCCTCAATCAATGGCCGCATACCGGCGGCAGCGAGATGTATTTTCATCCCGGCTTCGCCGCGCGAAACGCGGTTCTGGCTTTCGACCTCGCCCGCGCCGGTGCGTTGGCCTCGAGCACCATCCTCGAAGGTGAGGCCGGTCTGTTCGCGGCGTACGCCCGACGCACTCTTGACGAGCCGATCGTCCTTTTCGCCGATCCGGAGCCCGAGATCATGGCCGTCTTCAACAAGGAAGTGCCGGCCTGCAATTTCGCACAGACCCCGTGCCAGGCGGCGTTGATGGCCGTCGCGGACGTACCGGCGGACGCAATCATCACCGGGGTGGAGATTTTCGTCACCCGCGCCGCCGAACGCTATCCCGGCTGCAACGCATTCGGCCCCTTCGATCTGGCGCTCCAGGCCAAGATGAGCATTCCCTTCGGCGTTGCGGCAACGCTGGCGCGCCGCGAAATCGCCGAGACAAACTACGCGCGGCTTAACGATCCCGACATTCGCCGTTTGATGGCGTGCACCGAACTCATCGTCGACCCGGACCTGACCGCCGCCTTCCCGGCTCGACAGGGTGCGCGGGTGCGGCTGACGCTCGATACGGGCACTGTGATCGAACGCGCTCTCGATGACTTGGTGCCGGCCAGCCCGGACCTGATTGTCGAGCGTTTCATGACCAATGCAGGCGCCCTGTGGGGTGATCATCATGCGCAGGCGGTACTCCGATACGTTTCCGGCTTGGAGGAGCAAGCCGATCTCGGAGAACTCAATGCGATGCTCTCGCGAAAGGCTGGGGCGGAAAACGACAAAGGGGGAGCCTCTAGATGAAATCGTCGGCATGTCGACAGGCAGACGTTAACGCGCACCGGGAGGACTTGGCATGACCGAGTTCCAGATTCTCACGGAATCGATCCTCAATGCGCTGGTGGCCGGTTTGCTCATGGGGGCGATATACGGCCTGATGTGCGTCGGGCTCGCCATGATCTTCGGCATCATGAAAGTCATCAACTTCGCCCAGGGTGATTTCATGATGATGGGCATGTTCGTGGCCCTGTTCTTCTTCTCGACGTTCACCCAGCAATTGGTCGGCGATTTTGTCGGCCCTTACATCGCTGTGACGCTCGCCGCGCCGATCATGTTCGCGGTCGGCTATCTCGTCCATATGGCATTGATATCCCGCGTTACCGGCTCGCGCACCGCCAAGCTCGACGGGGAGGGGCATTATGCCCAGCTCATTCTTACCCTCGGGCTTTCACTGATCCTGCAGAACGGCGCGATGATGCTGCTTGGCCCCTACATGGTCACGATCGCAACGCCCCTTTCGAGTTCGGCGTGGATGATAACGCCCATCTGGGACGACATGCTGCTCATTTTCATCAACAAGGCGCGGGGTGTCGCTGCCGTCATTTCGGTGCTTGTCATCATCGCCATCGGCCTGATGATCACCCGCTCCCGACTTGGCAAGTCGCTCCGCGCGGCTGCCGACAATCCTGAAGCCTCGACCTATATGGGCATCGACGTCAACAACGCGCACCGGATCGCTTTCGCGCTCGGCATTGCGATCACGGCAGTGGCCGGTGGACTCCTGGCTACAAATTACCCGTTCCAGCCCTTCGTCGGCCTCGAATTCGTGATCATCATGTATGCAGGCGTCGTCCTGGGCGGTATCGGCTCGATCATCGGCCCGTTCTGGGGCGGTATGACCATCGGCATCATCCAGCAGATGTCGACATTGGTGCTCCCGTTCCAGCTACAGAACTCGGCAATTTTCGTGCTGTTCCTGCTGGTGGTCATCCTGAGACCTCAGGGCCTGTTCGGCCGCGTTTCCGAGAGGACCTGAGTATGGCGACACTGCGGTCCCTGATACCCTTCTTCATCCTGGCGACTCTCTACCTTGTCGCAGCAATGCTGGTGAAAAGTTCCTATCACCAGCTTATCCTGACGCTGGTGCTCGTGTGGGCAAGCTTCGGGCTCTCCTGGAACATGCTCTCCGGCTATACGGGCCTGATCTCGTTCGGTCACGGCATATTCTTTGGGCTTGGCGCGTTCGCGACGGTTCTCGCCCAGATCTATTTCGACATCTCACCGCTTGTGATGCTGCCGGTTTCGGCTGTCATCGGTGCAGCGGCCGGCTTGTTGATCGGGTTGCCGACATTTCGGCTGAAGGGCCATTACTTCGCGCTCTCGATGCTCGCTTATCCCTTGGCCATGCTCTACGTTTTCGAGTGGCTGGGGTATCAGGAAGTCACTTTCCCGATGAAGCGAGAGAACGGCGCGCTTTACATGCAGTTCTCCGACCCGCGCATTTATACGATTATCGCATTCGCGATGCTGACCGGTTTCGTGATTCTCACCCGGTTCGTGGAACGCACACGGTTCGGCATGGCGCTGATCGCTATCAAGCAGAACGAGGCGGCGGCCGAAGCGGCCGGCATCAACACCAGACGATGGAAGCTGAGTGCGATCGCGGTCAGCGGCGCTATTGCGGGCATGGTCGGGTCCTTCTATTCCGTCATCCTGCTTGTCGTCACACCGATCTCTGTTTTCGGCATGCTGGTTTCGGCACAGGCGCTCACTGTCACTATGGTGGGTGGCGTGGGCACCATCTGGGGGCCGATCATCGGTGCGGCTTTCATCATCCCGGTAGGTGAAACGCTTCATGCGGAACTCGGCTCTGTATTCCCGGGCATTCAGGGCGTTCTGTTGGGGCTCGCCATCGTGGTCGTCATTCTTGTCGCTCCTGAAGGCGTGTTCTGGAAGGTGAAGGATATCATCGCCAGGCGAAGGGGCGAAAAGGGCGGCGCCGAACGCGTCGATGACGGGCGTGAGATCGTCCCGGTCGAGGCAGAAGACGATCAAGCGGCTGCCCCAGCCCGCGCCAAACGCCGGATTTCCGACGAGATCGTCCTCGACGTGCGTGGGATCTCGAAGAGCTTCGGCGGTCTCAACGCGGTTCAGGATGTGTCGTTTACGGTGCGTCGGGGCATGATCCTGGGAATCATCGGACCCAACGGTGCGGGCAAGACCACGCTCTTCAATCTCCTCAACGGTTTCATCATGCCCGATGCCGGTCAGGTCCTCGTCAAGGGATCAGATATGGTCGGCAAGCAGCCGCATAAGCTGTGCGAAGCCGGCGTCGGCCGCACCTTCCAGGTCATGCGCCCGTTCATGCGCATGACCGTTGCCGATAACGTGCGGGTCGGCGCCTATGTCCGCGCCGATAGCGAGGAGGAGGCCGTCGCCAATGCCCGCAAGGCGGTCGAGAGAGTCGGATTGAGCTATGCGGCCGACCAGGTTGCCTCAACTCTGACGACCAAGGAATTGCGTCTGATGGAGCTGGCGCGGGCCCTGGCGGGTCAACCAGAAACCCTGCTGCTCGACGAAACGCTGGCAGGGCTCGGGCACGGCGAGGCTGCCGACGTCGTAGGCGTCATCCGCGAGCTTGCCGAGACTGGCACAACCATCGTCATCATCGAGCATACAATGCAGGCCATGGTCCGGCTCGCGGACGAGTTCCTGGTGCTCGATCACGGCAAGGTGCTGGTCCAGGGCGACCCGGCCGACGTTACCAAGGATTCCCGCGTCATTGAGGCCTATCTCGGCAAGAAGTGGAGCGCAAATGCTAAAGGTTGAAAATCTTTACGCGGGATACACTGATGTTCCGGTCCTGCATGATGTCTCCGTTTCCGTCGAGGCGGGACAGTTCGTCTCTATCGTGGGCCCAAACGGGGCCGGCAAGAGCACGCTGTTCAAGACCATTTCCGGCACCGTTGCGCCGATGTCCGGTGTCATCAGCTTCGAAGGGATTGACCTTCGAACGGTGACGCCGCCGAAACGACCGCATCTGGGCATCGCCCATGTGCCGGAGGGGCGTCAGGTGTTTCCGTCGCTCACCGTGATGGAAAACCTCGAAATGGGTGCTTTCACCGAGGCGGGACAGAAGAACTGGCAGACCAACATCGGCCAGATTTTCGAATGGTTCCCGCGGCTTGATGAGCGTCGCCAGCAGCTTGCCGGCACGCTTTCGGGTGGCGAGCAGCAAATGCTTGCCATCGGTCGCGGGCTCGCATCCTCGCCCAAGCTGCTGATGCTCGACGAACCATCGATGGGGCTGGCGCCTGCGGTGGCCGACTTCATTTTTGACAAGCTCATCGAAATCCGGCGTGAGACCGGGCTCACCATCCTGTTGGTCGAACAGCGTGTCGCCGAAGCTCTCGAATTCGCTGACCATGGCTATGTCCTCGAGACGGGCCGCGTGGTGCTCGAAGGCGACCATGGAACGCTCAATGCCGACGACCGCGTGCGGCAAGCGTATCTCGGCATGTAATGCCACAAGAACCCATCCGGGCATAAAAGGAGGAGACTATGAACAGCTTAACCAGACGAATCTTCACATTGGGTGCCATTTCGGCGCTGCCGCTGACCATGCTCGCGCCGCCGGTCCACGCGCAGGATGCCGACGCGGTGAAAATCGGGCTCATCGCGCCTGTATCGGGCCTTTATGCCCGGTTCGGCCAGGTCATGCGGATGGGCGCAGAGCTTGCGATCGAAGACATCAACGCCGCCGGTGGTATCGAAGCGCTGGGTGGCGCGGAACTCGAGCTCGTTGTCATCGATTCCGGCGATACGACTGAGAAAGCCAAGGCGGCCGCCGAGCGCATGGTGGCCGAGTATCCAGATCTTGTCGGAGCGACGGGGGCGTACCTGTCTTCATTCACCCTGGCTGTAACGGAAGTCACCGAGCGCGCTAAACTTCCGGTGCTTACCCTGTCCTATTCGGACCTGATCACCGAGCGCGGATTCGATTATATCTTCCAGACTTCGGCTCCTGCCGGCGACCAGGCAGGCATCGCGATCCCCACGGTTCTCGATCTGGCTGAGGCCACAACAGGAACGCGCCCCACGACCGTCGGCATCATCACCGACAATACCGCCGCTTCGCTCTCCTCAGTTGACGCGATGAAGGACGGTTTGCTCGAGGACAACAATCTCGAACTGGTGGTGGATGAAGTTTTCACGCCACCGCTTGCGGACGCCACTTCGCTCATCCAGCAATTGCGCGCCCGCCGTCCGGATCTCGTGTTCTTCCTGCCGACCGTCATTTCGGACTCCAAGCTCATCCTGGAAAAGATGAACGAGTTCAATCTCGACATTCCGGTAATCTCCTTCGGCATAGCGATCGCGGAACCTGATGTGCTCGATACGATCAGTCCCGATCTGCTCGAGGGCGTGATGTCGGCGGTCGGCAATTACGCTTTTGCCGGGCATGAAGAACTGATCAAGCGCGTGCAGGAGAAATATGGCGAGCCCTGGATGAACCAGAATGCCATTTCGACCTATGGCGACATGTGGATTTTCAAGCAGGCGCTCGAGGATGCCGGTGAAGCCAATCGCGAGGCCGTTGCACAAGCGCTGCGCGACATGGATGCCGGCCCTTCGCCCTATTTCCCGGGCGGAGTTCTTGCGTTTGATGAGACCGGAAAGCGCGAGGGCGCAGGCTTGACCGTTATCCAATGGCAGGACGGCGTGCCGCGCACCGTGTTCCCCGAAGAAATTGCCCTCTCGCCGGCGATCTGGCCGACCGAGTGAGCAGTCACGACGGCGCCGGCCACTTGCTGGCGCCGTCATAGAGCAGACATCAAGAACGAGCTTTGCCGGAAGGAATAGCAATGAGTAAGGAAGTTTTCGATCGCGGTCTGGAGATTCGCAAGAACGTGTTGGGCTCAGAGTTCGTTGAAGCCTCATTGCGCAACGCGGACGCGTTCAACATGCCCATGCAGGAACTGGTTACCGAATATTGTTGGGGTGCCGTTTGGGGACGCGAAGAGCTGCCACACAAGACCCGGTCGATGCTTAACCTGGCTATGATTGCGACTCTCAACAGGCCTCATGAACTTAAGATGCACATCCGTGGCGCCTTGCGAAACGGCGTGAGCAAGGAGGAGATCCGGGAGATCTTCATGCAGGTTGCCATCTATGCCGGCGTTCCCGCCGGTGTCGACGCTTTCCGGTTGGCGAACGAAGTTTTCAAGGCAGAAGAAAAGTAGCTCTATGAGCGACGATATCTACGAAGCTTTTGCGATCCGCTATGCCCGTGTGGATCGCAATGCGGCCGAAAACTTTGTCGGGGGCGATCCGCACGATGCCCCCATGCCGCTCAATTATTACATCTGGGTGGTGCGCAACCGGTCGCGCACCATCGTTATTGACACCGGGTTTGATGAACGCGGCGCCCGGGAGCGCAAACGAACCATCGTCAACCCGGTGGCCGACGGTCTCGAGGCCTTGGGAGTGGATCGCAACGCGGTAAGCGACGTGATCATCACCCATATGCATTACGACCATGCCGGCAATGACGGGCTTTTACCCAACGCCACTTTCCACCTTCAGGACAGGGAGATGGCGTTCGCCACCGGGCGCTGCATGTGCCATCCACAAATGAACCATCCCTACGAACTCGAAGACGTGGTGACCATGGTGCGACGAGTCTACGCCGGCCACGTTTGCTTTCATGACGGTGAGACCGAGCTTTATCCCGGCATTACACTTCATCACATGGGCGGGCATTCGCGCGGGCTGCAGGCCGTGCGGGTCAAGACAAAACGTGGCCAGGTGGTGATCGCGTCCGATGTTGCTCATCATTACGCGCACCTGGATCAGGGGCGTGTATTTCCGGTCGTCGACAGCGTCGCTGACGTCCTTGAAGGATATCGCAAGATCAAGGCACTGGCCGATTCGTCCGCTCATATCATTCCCGGCCACGATCCGCTGGTCGCCGAGCTTTATCCCGCACAGTCACAAGCGCTTGGGCAATGGATTGTCCGGCTCGACGAAGCACCGCGTCCCATGCCGGCAGCAACGAGGTAGAATTGTAATATGTCGCATCAAACCATTGGATTCGTCGGTCTCGGTCGTATGGGCGGTAACATGGCGGCCCGCCTTTTGGCGGCAGGGTATGACCTCGTGGTCTCCGACCCTTCGGATGCCGCCGCCCAGGCTGTCACCGATAAGGGCGCGCGGCGGCTCGCCGGGCCCAGCGAAGTCGGCGCGCAGGCCGATATCGTTCTCGTTTCCGTTCCCACACCGGATATCGTTCACGCCGTTTCAGCCGGCCCGGACGGCATCGCCGCTGGCGGTCGCGCAAAGATTATCGTCGATCTGTCCACGACCGGCCCCTCCATGGCGACGCGGGTCTCTTCCGAGCTCGATGAAAAGGCCATCTCCTGGATCGAGGCGCCGGTTTCGGGCGGAATAAAGGGCGCCAGGGAAGGAACTCTGGCCGTCATGGTCTGCGGCCCTCGGCGCGCCTATGATGCCGTCGAAGAGATCCTTTCCCACTTCGGTAAGCTGTTCTATGTCGGCGAAGCCGCCGGGCTGGCACAGGT
>JAJUHJ010000026.1 GCA_029279965.1 Phyllobacteriaceae bacterium | reverse complement strand
CGTCGGGAAGACGCGCGGCGGCGGACAGGACATCGACGAAGATGTGATCGGTGTCATCCAGTATGAATTCGTCGATTGGCGCGAGCGCAAACCCGCCAGCGAAATCCTGAACGATCTGCGCGCTGAAATGGCGGATATGCCAGGCGTGGAGGTGGAAGTGCGCGTTCCTGACGCCGGACCGCCCACAGGCCAGGCGATTCAGATACAGCTTTCGGCTGCCGACCCGAGCCCTCTCCATGAGCAGGCACGTATGGTTGCGGAACGGATCGGCCAGATCGACGGCGTGATTGACATCTCCAACGGCCTGCCACCTCCGGGAATAGACTGGGCGATCCAGGTGGATCGCGCCAAGGCCGCGCAATACAATGTCAGCCCTTCTACGGTGGGCGGGGTGGTGCAACTCGTCACCAATGGACTAAAACTGTCCGAATACCGCCCGGCCGGCGTTGATGACGCTGTGGATATCCGCTTGCGCCTGCCGGAAGACCGACGCACCCTTTCGACGCTCGACCAACTCCGCGTGCAAACGGCGGAGGGCCCGGTTCCGATCTCGAATTTCGTCACCCGCAATCCGGAATTGAGCAGCGGCATTCTCAATCGGATCGACGGCCGGCGCACAATCACGGTGAGCGCCAATGTAGCCAGCGGATATCAGGTGGCGCAGGTGCAAGGACAGGTCACCGCGGCACTTCAGGAGATGGATTTCGGCGCCACAAACTGGAAACTTGCCGGTTCGAGCGAAGAGAGCGACGCGGCCGCTTCCTTCCTGACCAACGCTTTCGGCGCAGCGATATTCCTCATCTTCGTGGTGCTGCTGGCCCAGTTCAACAAATTCATCAGCGTCTGGCTGGTGCTCATGACCGTCATCATGTCGACCATCGGCGTGTTTCTTGGCCTGCTCATCACGGGCCAGACGTTCGGCATCGTCATGTCCGGAATTGGCGTCATAGCGCTTGCCGGCGTGGTGGTGAACAACAACATCGTCTTGATCGACACGTATGACCGGCTGCGCGATGAAGGAATGAACAAGTATGATGCCATCATCCAGACTTGCCGCGAGCGTGCGCGTCCGGTGGTCCTGACAGCCGTCTCCGCTGTTCTTGGCGTGCTGCCCATCGCCTTTGGCCTCGGCCTGGAGATTTTCAGCCACGAGGTGACCATCAATGCGCCGTCGACCCAATGGTGGATCTCACTGTCGAGCGCGATCGTCTACGGTCTCAGCTTCGCCACCGTGCTCACACTGATCGTCACGCCGGCGGCGCTTATGGTCTTCACGAGGGAGAAGCGGCCGGCAGGGCACCAGCGGCGCGGATTTTTCGCTCGGCTGTTGCGCAAGCGTCGGAGTTCGGAAAACGCGGATGAGGAAAGCGACGCACCGGATGCTTTTCCCAAACCCGCTGAATAAGTTCGGGCAGCCCCGGTCATGCCGGGGCTGGAGGCTCGGCGGCAATGCCATCGGCAGACCGCACGAGATTGGAAAGCAACACCACCCCCGCAAGAAGGGCGGCGAACGTTAGGAAAATCGGACCGAAGCCAACGTGCTCGGCGATGAAACCCACGAGCGAGGGCGCGGCCAGGAGTCCTGAATAGCCGATGGTCGTTGCAACGCTCATGCCCGCGGCAGACGAGATCCCCGGCTGATTTCCGGCGGCCGAGAAGGCGATCGGCACCATATTGGCAACGCCCAGCCCCGCAACAGCAAAGGCGGCGGTTGCCGCCAGAGGCGAGGAGACAAGTCCCGCACTCAGCATACCTGCCGCCGCGACCAGCCCGGACAGGCGCATCGTTGTGACGGCTCCCAGACGGTCGCGCACGCGGTCGCCGGCAAAACGCATCAGGGCCATGGCCGCCGAAAAGAAGGTAAACGCAAGGCTTGCCTCGGCAAGGCTGGCGCCCATCTCCTGGCGCAGATACAGCGCCGCCCAGTCCAGCACCGCCCCCTCCGGCATCATGGACAAAAGCGCGATCAGCCCCGTGAGATAGACGAGCGGGCTTCGAGGAAAGCCGCTGAAACGGGCACCGGAGCTTGCCGCGCGCTGTCGTTCATCGACAAGCGCTGGCATCGCCGCAAAAACAAGCAGAAGCGCTGCGGCGGTGACGAGCCCGGCATGGATGAGATGGCCCCAATGCTGCGCGGCAAACCCGCCCAGCCCCGCGCCGACGAACCCGCCAAGGCTCCAGAAGCCATGAGAAGACGACATGACGGCGCGGCCCAGCCGGCGTTCCACTGTCACGGCGTTCGCGTTGATTGCCACATCCATGCCGCCGAGCGTGCAACCGAAGACCGCGAGGGCGAGCATCAGCGTTGTCATCCCCGGCGCTGCGGCAATCCCCAGCAGTGAACAGGCGCACAAAACACCGCTTACCCGCGCGACCGCCCGCGAGCCGCGCCGGCTGATCAAATAGCCGCAAAGCGGCATGGCAATCACCGCGCCGACGCCAAAAAGCAGGATGAGCAGCCCGAGCACCGTCTCGCTCAAGGAGAAACGGGCGACCAGGAGCGGTATCTGGGGTGCCCAGCTCCCCACCATGAAGCCATTGACGAAGAAGTAGGTAGCGACGGCCCAGCGGCCATGCAGTGCATTATCCTGCGACATATCAGTCCGTACGGTTGTCGAAGCGGAGCCTCCAAAGCAGAAGCCGGACGAGAAGACAAGGACGCGCTGAGTGACGCCGGTCTTTCCCCGGAACCAACGTCGTCATCTGCAGTTCGGCCTTTATTCCGACGAGCGGACAAGGAGGCGGAGCAATGGCCCGGCAGATACCGCTTGATCCTCAAGGCCGTGCCCACAGTCCTGATGATCAAGCCACGCACGACGACAGCACTCACGAGATTTGCGCCGATCTCGCCTATCGGCGTCTTGCGATCGTCAATGCCGTCTTCTTCGGACGGCCGGATGCCGGCGACCGAGAGTGGGTTCTGATCGATGCAGGCGTCGTGGGCACAACCGGCTTGATTACGGGAGCTGCCGAGGAGCGTTTCGGGCCAAAGGCACGGCCGGCCGCAATCATCATGACGCACGGGCACTTCGATCACGTCGGGGCTCTGGAGGAGCTTGCTGATCGCTGGGAGGTTCCGGTTTACGCCCACACTCTTGAACGCCCCTACCTCGACGGCAGCGCTTCCTATCCTCCGCCAGATCCTTCCGTCGGTGGCGGGCTCATGTCTATGCTGTCCCCGCTCTATCCACGCGGGCCGGTGAATGTAAGCAATTGGCTTCGCGACCTTCCGGAAGATGGCAGCGTTCCGGAAATGCCGGAATGGCGCTGGCTTCACACGCCCGGCCACACTCCAGGGCACATTTCACTCTGGAGAAAGGCAGACCGGACCGTCATAGCGGGTGACGCGTTTATCACCACGAGGCAGGAGTCGGCCTACGCCGTCACGATGCAGGAACCAGAGATGCACGGGCCGCCGATGTACTACACGACGAACTGGGAGAATGCCCGCGATTCAGCCCGGCTTCTGGCCTCGCTGGAACCGGAACGGGTGGTCACCGGCCACGGTCCTGCAATGGAAGGCGCTGAAATGCGTCAAGCGCTGCATGCGCTTGCCCGCGATTTTGATCGCCTTGCCGTGCCGGATGACGGCAAGTACGTCAAGAAAGCTGCCGGCGAACAAAAGGGCGGCGAGTATCGAAAGCCCTGAAATCACAGCGCCGCCCTGGGTATGCTGTCAATGCGATCAGGTGTTGCCGAGGATCACCAGGAGGTCCTTTGCGTCGACCTGATCGCCGGCCTTCACCAGCACCTCGGCAACCGTGCCGTCGCGGTCGGCGTGCAGCGCCGTCTCCATCTTCATCGCCTCGATGGAAAGAAGCACATCGCCCGCCTTGACCGTTTGCCCTGCTGCGACCGCAACGGATGAGATGACACCCGGCATGGGCGCACCGACATGCGTATCGTTGCCGCTTTCCGCCTTTCGGCGTACCGCCAGAGCCGAGGCGCCGCGCAGACGATCCGGCACTTTGACGCGGCGCGGCTGACCGTTGAGCTCGAAAAACACGGTCACCATGCCCTGATCGTCCGGTTCGCCAACCGCGAGACAGCGGATGACCAGTGTCTTGCCGCGTTCGATCTCGACGAAAATCTCGTCCTGCTGCGACATCCCGTAGAAATAGACGGGCGTCGGCAGCACACTCACGGGGCCGTAGGTCTCGCCGGCGGCGGCAAAGTCGAGAAAGACCTTGGGATACATGAGCCAGGAGGCGAACTCGAAATCGCTGGCGTCGCGCCCGAGCTTTTCCTCCAGTTCCCTGCGCCCCGTATCGAGATCGGCAGGCTCAAGCAGCGACCCCGGCCTCACGGTGATCGGTTTTTCGCCCTTCAGAACCTTCTTTTGCAAGGCTTCCGGCCAGCCGCCAGGCGATTGGCCAAGATCGCCTCGCAGCATGGAAACGACCGAGTCCGGGAAGGCAATGTCCTTCTTCGGGTCTTCCACATTCGCGACCGTCAGATCCTGGCTGACCATCATCAGGGCCATATCGCCGACCACTTTGGAGGAAGGCGTGACTTTCACGATATCACCGAACATGCGGTTGGCGTCGTGATAGGCTCGCGCCACCTCGTGCCAGCGCGTTTCCAGACCGAGAGAGCGCGCCTGCTCCTTCAGATTCGTGAACTGGCCGCCCGGCATCTCGTGCAGGTATACCTCGGAGGCCGGCCCCTTCAGATCGCTTTCGAAGGCCGCATACTGGTTGCGCACCGCCTCCCAATAAAAAGAGATTCGGCGCACCCATTCGGCGTCCAGTCCCGTCTCACGCTCGCTGCCTTTCAATGCCTCGACAATCGAGCCAAGGCAGGGCTGAGAGGTGTTGCCTGAAAAGGCATCCATCGCCGCGTCAACGGCATCGACGCCGCTTTCGACCGCAGCCAGCACCGTGGCCGCCGAAATGCCGGATGTATCGTGGGTGTGGAAGTGCAGCGGCAACTCTGTTTCTTCGCGCAGCGCTTTGAAAAGAACGCGCGCGGCGGCAGGTTTCAGGAGCCCCGCCATATCCTTGATGGCGATGATGTGCGCTCCCGCCGCCTCCAGCTCCTTGGCAAGATCGACATAGTATTTCAGGTCGTATTTCGCGCGGTCGGGATCGAGTATGTCGCCCGTGTAGCAGATGGCCGCCTCGCAGAGCTTGCCCTCCTCGCCCACGGCATCCATCGCCACGCGCATATTCTCGACCCAGTTGAGGCAGTCGAAGACGCGGAAGAGATCGATCCCGCCCCTTGCCGCCTGTCGCACGAAATAGCGCACGACATTGTCGGGATAATTGGTGTAGCCGACGCCGTTCGCGCCGCGCAGCAGCATCTGCAGCAGCAGGTTTGGGGCTGCCTCGCGAATGCCTGCCAACCGCTCCCACGGATCCTCGGTCAGGAAACGCATGGCGACGTCAAAGGTCGCCCCGCCCCAGCATTCAAGCGATAGAAGCTGTGGCATCGCCTTTGCGTAGACGCCGGCAATGCGCGCGATATCGAAGCTGCGCACACGGGTGGCAAGCAACGACTGATGCGCGTCACGCATGGTCGTGTCGGTCATCAGCACGCGTGTTTCATCGCGCATCCACCGGGCAAAATCTTCCGGCCCCAGCCGATCGAGAAGCTGCTTCGTGCCTTCAACGGGATCGCCGGCGATATAAGGAACCTCGGGGGAAGCAGCCTCCGCTTTCGGCCGCGGGCGGTCGCGTGCTTCAGGGTGACCGTTCACCGTCACGTCGGCGACGTAGTTGAGAAGCTTCGTCGCCCGGTCCCGGCGCTTGACCTGGGCGAAGAGCTCCGGCGTCTCGTCAATGAAACGTGTGGTGTAGTCCGCCGCGCGAAAGCGCTCGTGGCCGATGATAGCTTCCAGAAAGGTGAGGTTCGTCGCCACCCCGCGTATGCGGAACTCACGCAGGGCGCGGTCCATGCGCGAACAAGCTTCCTCAGGTGTGGGCGCCCAGGCCGTGACTTTTTCCAGGAGCGGGTCGTAGAACCGGGTGATGACCGCGCCGGAATAGGCCGTGCCCCCATCGAGACGAATGCCGAAGCCGGTCGCGCCACGATAGGCAGTGATGCGGCCATAATCGGGAATGAAATTCTGTTCCGGATCTTCCGTGGTGATGCGGCATTGCAGCGCGTGACCGTTGAGCTTGATGTCGGCCTGCGCCGGAACGGCGGAATGAGAAGAACCGATCTCCTCACCTTCAAGAATGCGGATTTGCGCCTTGACGATGTCGATCCCGGTCACCTCTTCGGTTACGGTATGCTCGACCTGGATACGCGGATTGACCTCGATGAAATAGAAGGCACCGGTATCGGCATCCATCAGGAATTCGACGGTGCCAGCGCCGATGTAATTCGTGGCTTCGGCGATCTTGAGTGCATAGCCACAAAGCTCGTCGCGCTTTTCGCCGTTGAGATAAGGGGCCGGTGCACGCTCGACAACTTTCTGGTTGCGGCGCTGGATGGAGCAGTCTCGCTCGAACAAATGCACGGTATTGCCGTGCATGTCCCCGAGCACCTGCACCTCTACATGGCGCGCCCGCTCGACCAGCTTTTCAAGATAAACCTCGTCCTTGCCGAAGGCAGCCTTGGCCTCGCGTTTGCCTTCCATGACCTCGCGTTTGAGATCGCCCGCTTCCCGAATGACGCGCATGCCGCGTCCACCGCCACCCCAGGAGGCCTTGAGCATGACCGGAAAACCGATTTCCGCGGCCATTTTCTCGACGGCATCCAGGTCGTCCGGCAGCGGTTCGGTTGCTGGCACCACCGGCACACCGACCTCGAGCGCCAGATTCCGTGCGGCAACCTTGTTGCCCAGCCGCCGCATCGTCTCGGGTTTGGGCCCGATGAAGACAATGCCGTTGGCGGCGCAGGCTTCGGCGAACTCGGGGCTTTCCGACAAAAGTCCGTAGCCGGGGTGGATGGCATCGGCCCCCGAAAGCTTTGCCACACGGATGATTTCGTCGACGGACAGGTAACTTTCGATGGGGCCGAGGTCACGGTCCAGATGAGGGCCGCGCCCGATCTGATAGGATTCATCTGCCTTGAAGCGATGCAGCGAATATTTGTCCTCCTCCGCCCAGATGGCGACCGTCTGAATGCCGAGTTCATTGGCGGCGCGGAAGACGCGGATCGCGATCTCGGACCGGTTGGCGACGAGGAGTTTTTTAATCTTCAATGGCTTGCTCCGGCTGGAAGACTGACGGCACCGCCGCAAATCCGCCATCCTACCGCCTGGCGGTGGCGAGATGGTCTGCAGCGTAGGGTCGTAATGATTAACCTGCGTCACGATGCGGTGCAAACGCAGCTTTGCCAGGATGCCTACTTTCGTAGGCGCAAGAACTCCGGCTTCATTTCCGCCTCGCAAGCCTCCATGTAGCGCCAGGCGCTCAGCATGTGCTTGTACATGATGGAGCGTGCGCTTTCGCGATCGCCGGCCCTGAACGCCTCTATCAATCGCGTCTGATAGGAGAGACCGGTCTCCCGCAATTCAGGGTTGGGGCGGTCGTAGATGCGGCGGCAGACGGTGAGATCGCGTAGCAGGCTCTGCAGAAAACCGCACATGAAGCCAAGCACGGGGTTGGGGCAAAGTTCGGCGAGGACGCCGTGAAAGTCGAGTTCGGCCATGCGCTGCCGGTATTCCTCGCCAACCGTCTCGGCTGGGTGGTCGTAGACGCGCATTGTCTCTTCGAGCCGCTGGTAGTCTTCATCACTCATCAGGCCGACCAGACTGGCTGCAAGTTCCGGCTCGAGCTGGCACCGCACCGTATAGATGTCGGCGATGGAGGGCTGGCGGAAGAAGAAGTAGTTGCCGAGAAGCTCCATCGCCCGGTTCTCGTCAAGGGCGGAGACGAAGATTCCACCGCGCGGGCCGGTGCGGGTGGTTACAAGCCCCTGCGCCTCGAGCGACCGCAGCGCCTCACGCATCGTCCCCTTGGAGGCACGGAAGCGCTCCACCAGCGCTTTTTCCTGTGGCAGGGGATCGCCTGGTTTCAGCTTCTGCGTGACGATCCAGTCCTTGATCTCATCACATATCACCGCCGGGCGTTTGGGCCTGGCCTTCTGTTTCCCCGCCATTTCCGTCATGCAGTCCTTTCCAGCACCGCATCGTCCAGCGGATGGAAACAGGCCGTGCTGCGGCCCTCGTCATCACGCTCCAAGGGTGGACGGACGGCTTGGCAATCATCCATGGCGCGCGGGCAGCGTGGCGCGAATGCGCAACCGGCAGGCGGGTTGAACGGGTCGGGCAGTTCGGCAAGCCCTTCCTCGCCACGGAGCCCCTTCTTGCCGGGCACGGGAGCGGAGTCGAACAGGAGCCGCGTATAGGGGTGGCGCGGATTTACAAAAAGCTCCCGCGCCGCAGCTTCCTCGACGATGCGTCCGAAATACATGACCGCCACCCGGTCCGACACGCTTTCCACCACCGAAAGGTCGTGGCTGATGAAAACATAGGTGAGACCGAAGCGCGCCTTGAGATGGTCGAGCAGGTTGAGAACCTGCGCCTGGACAGAGACGTCCAGCGCCGAAACGGGCTCGTCAAGCACTAGGATTTCCGGCTCCGCGGCAAGCGCACGCGCAATCCCGATGCGCTGGGCCTGCCCGCCGGAGAATTCGTGTGGGTAACGTTCGAGAAACTCGGCTCTGAGGCTGACCGCCTCCATCAGCTCATCAAGCCGCTGTTTGCGTTTCTCCGCATCGAAGCCGAGCAGGTGCTTCATTGGCGCTTCAAGAATACGGCGAATGGTCTTGCGCGGATTGAGCGAGGAAACCGGATCCTGAAAGACATATTGAATGTTGCGGGCGAGCCCACGCGGCGAAGTTTTTGCCATCGCGGTCACGTCCTCGCCTTTGAGCCGGATCGTCCCTTCTGTTGGTGCGTCGAGCCCGACCAGCATGCGGGCGAGCGTGGATTTTCCACAGCCCGATTCACCCACAATGCCGAGCGTATCCCCCTCACGCAGTGTCAGGTCGACGCCCTGAACCGCATGCACCCGCGGCTTCGGTTTGCCGAAGAGCGTGCGGCCTCCGCCGAATATGCGGGTGAGATGCTGCGTTTCCAGCACGATGCCGGTCATGTCGCGGCCTCCGGCGTTGCTGCAGCCAGTGGCTTGATGCAGCGCACCGCGCGACCGGGACCCAGATCCTCCAAGCCGATGTCGCCATTTTGGCACGCAGGCTCGGCATAGGGGCAGCGCGCAGCGAAGGCGCAGCCCTCCGGCAGGCGGTTGACCACAGGTGGGATGCCGGAAATGGCATCGAGCCGCCGATCCGGCTCTCCCAGCACGGGCACACAATCGATGAGCTTACGGGTGTAAGGATGGGCCGGTGAAGATAAAACCTCTTCCGTCGGCCCGGTCTCAACGATGCGGCCCGCATACATCACCGCCACCCGATCGCAGATCTCGGAGACCACACCAAAATCGTGGGTGATGAATAGAAGGGCGGCTCCCTTGTCGTCCTGCAGGGCATCCATCAGCTTTAAAATTTGCGCCTGCACGGTTACATCAAGTGCGGTGGTCGGCTCGTCCGCCACCAGAATTTCGGCATCGTTCGCAAGTGCCATCGCGATCGACACGCGCTGGCGCATCCCGCCCGACAGTTCGTGCGGATAGGAATTCGCCCGCTCGGCGGCGTTGGGGATGCGCACCGTCTCCAGAAGCTCGACCGCCTTTTTCCACGCCTCGCGATAGCCAAGCGGCTGGTGCGCGCGGATCGCCTCCGTCACCTGATCGCCGACCGTGAAGAGCGGATGGAGCGTCGATAGCGGATCCTGGAAGACATAGGCGAAAGCGCCGCCACGCAGACGCCGCAGCTCCGCCTCCGAAGATTCAAGAAGGTCGCGACCCTTATAGAGTACGCGCCCGCCGCTAATGCGCCCCGGAGGCGTGGGCACCAGCCCGAGCAGCGACATTGCGGTGACGGATTTTCCGGACCCCGACTCGCCCACGAGCCCCAGGCACTCGCGTTTTCTGAGCTGAAAGGAAACACCGCCAACGGCTTTATAGACATCGCTCCCCACGTGGAACTCGGTCTTGAGGTCGCGTACGTCCAGTGCCGCATCCGATGGCGTTTCTGGCATCGCCGGTGTGGTCTCCCGCTTTACGGCAGTGGCGGCAGCGGGACGGCTCAAGGCGCCCGATTTCAGGCGCGGATCGAGCACGTCGCGAATGCCGTCACCGACGAGATTGATGCTCATGACGAGCGCGAAGATCATCAGGCCGGGAATGACGGAGACGTGTGGCGCGGTGAAGAGCAGCTTGCGCCCCTCACCCAGCATGGAGCCGAGATCGGCCTGCGGCGGCTGGGCACCAAGGCCGAGAAAGGATAGTCCCGCCGTCTCCAGGATCATCCAGCCCACCGTGGTGGACATGGTGATGACGATGACCGGCAACACGTTGGGCAGCACCTCCGTCAAGAGGATGCGCAGGTGCCCCTTGCCCGAAAGCCGCGCCGCATCCACGAATTCGCGTCGTGACAGCCCAAGCGCAACACCGCGAATGTTGCGGGCGAAGAAGGGAATGTTGACGACCGCGATGGCATAGAGCGCGTTCATCAAGCCGGGGCCGAGCACGGCAACGATGGCAAGTGCCAGAAGGATGTAGGGAAAGGCCATCAGCATATCGATGCCGCGCATCATGATGTTGTCCGTGCGCCCGCCCGCATAGCCGGCGACGAGCCCGATCATCGAACCGATCAGTGCCGCCACCAGCGTCGCCGAAAGCCCCACAGCAATGGAAACGCGCGCGCCCCACATGAGCCGCGAAAGGAGGTCGCGACCAAGTTGGTCTGTTCCCAGAAGATGCCCTTCGGTAAAGGGACGCAGAAGCCGGTTAGCCGGGTTGGTGATGTCCGGCGGCTGCAACGGCAGGAATGGCGTCAGGAGCACGGCCAGCGCGATCAAAGTCAGCACGGCCAGGCCAAACGCCGCCAGCCGGTTCGCCACCAGCAGCGCGAGGAAACTGGGGCGCCCCCCGCCCCTGGCCGGCTTTTCCGGGCTCACCGTTTCGCTGGCCGCTGTCATGTCTTCAACCTCGGGTCAAGGGCATGCTGCGCCATGTCGGCCATGAGATTGAAAAGCACATAGCTTGCCGCCACCACGAGCACGCCGCCCTGCACCAGAAGCAGGTCGCGCGTGGAGATTGCCTGCACCAGCATGCGGCCAATGCCCGGCCACTGGAAAACGGTTTCGATGTAGACGGCCCCGCCCAGCACGAAGCCGGCCTGAATGCCGATAATCGGTATGACGCTGACAAGTGCGGCCTTGAAGGCATGGCGGTAGATCACCCGCCGCTCGCTGAGTCCCTTGGCGCGGGCAGTGCGGATATAGTCCTGGCGCAGAACTTCCAGCATGGCCGCCCGTGTCAGCCGCGCAACGACACCCGTCGCCACCACCGACAGCGTGAAGGCCGGTAGCGCCAGATGCGTTAGGAGATCGAGCGGTCCTCCTCCCCCATAGATGGCGTACATGCCGGAAGGCGGCAGCCAGCGCAGGTTTACGGCGAAGACGAGGATCAGCAGCAGTCCGAGCCAGAAGGAGGGCATGGAGATGCCAATCAGAACGAAGAAGGTGACGATGCGGTCCGTCCAGCCGAACTGGCGCACGGCCGAAACAATGCCGGCAAGAAGGCCAAAGACGGTGCACAGCACAAGCGATGCCCCGGCCAGGATGAGAGTGGCGTTGAAACGCTCCAACACCTCGTCTATGACCGGCCGGTTGAGGGAGTAGGACCGGCCGAAATCGCCCTGCAGCATATTGCCAAGCCAGATGAAATATTGCTCGGGAAGCGAACGATCCAGGCCGAGTTGTTCATTGATGCGGGCGACGTTTTCCGGCGTTGCGTAGGCGCCCAGGATGGCCGTTGCCGGGTCGCCCGGGATCATCGCCATGATGAGAAAGACGATGATTGTGAGGCCGAACAGCACCGGGACGGCCATCACGAGACGCTTGAGGAAATAGGCGAGCATCAGCCTGCTCCGGAAAAGTATGCGCCGGCACCATGACGAGCAGCCTTCCCGCTTGCGGGGAAGGTGGCCGCCCCTCGACAATCGCACACGTGACGGGCGGAGGGCATCGAGCGCAGGACCATGCTCAGCTTTCCTCTACGCTACTGCTTGGCCACATCCTTCAGGAGCAAGAAGAATGACGGCTGCAGCTCGAAATTCTGCACCCGATCGGTCGCCACGGCATTCTGCTTCCAGTTGGCGATGAAGGCCCATGGCGCATCCTCATGGACGATCTCCTGCATCTGCATATAGAGTGAGGCACGCTCCTCCGGCTCGGTGGCGCGACGTGCCTGCTCAAGAATCGTGTCGACTTCCGGATTGGAGTAATAGCCGGAATTGAAGCCGCCTTCGGACGGGAACGCGTCGGTCCGCAGTGTCAGATATGGCAGGGTGTCGGGATCGTTCGTCATCCAGGCCATTTCGGCCATGTCAGCCTTGCCTTCGAGCCCCGCATTCACTTCGCCAAGGAAGGTGTTCCACTCATAGGTTTCGATGGTGACATTCATTCCCACGGCGGCGAGATCGGCCTGGATCGCCGTGCCCATGGCGACCGGATTGAGCATGCCCGAACCACCTTCCGTCACGTAGAAGACGATTTCCTCGCCGTCATAACCGGCTTCCGCAAGCAGTTCCTTAGCCTTTTCGGGATCGTAGGGGTAAGGCTCCAGCGCCTCGTTATAGGCCCAGGCGAAGGCAGGAGGCGTGGGTCCGGCGGCGATTTCGGCGGTGCCCTGCAGCACGTTCTCCACCAGGACTTGCTTGTTGATCGCGTAGTTTACGGCCTGGCGCACCGCTTTGTCCTGGAACGGCCCTTCCTTCATGTTGAGGATCAGAAACCAGACATGCGGACCTGCCTGCTCGTAAACCTGGAACATCGGATCGTCGGCGAATTGCGCAATATTGTCCGGCGGCACCTCGACCATCAGATCGATGCCACCCGCCAGCATCTCGGCAACGCGCGTGTTGGCGTCCGTGATGGGGCGGAAAACGACAGCCTCAAGCTGTGGCGCGCCTTCCCAATACTCAGGATTGCGCTCCACCACAACGCGCGCGTTGCTTTCCCATTCGACGAATTTGAAAGGGCCCGTGCCGGACGGTTGACGGCCGAAATCCTGACCGTGCTCCTCCACCGCTGCCGGAGAAACGATGAGCCCCGTCGGATAAGCCAGATTGGACAGGAAAGGCGCGTAAGGCTCGTTCAGCGTGAACGTGACCGTGTATTCATCCTCCACCGTCACTTCTTCCACCGCCGAGAAGAAGAAGGCCAACGGGAACGGGCCGGTATCATGCTGTGGATGGTCCTCGTTCAGCATCCGATCGAAATTGAACTTCACCGCCTCAGCGTTGAAGGGCGAGCCGTCGTGGAAGGTAACGCCCTGGCGCAGCGTAAAGGTGTAGACGGTGCCATCGTCAGAGATTTCCCAGCTTTCGGCCAGTGCCGGCTCCACCTCCAGCGTGCCGTCACGATAGCGCACAAGCCCATCATAGACGTTCATCAGGATGCGAAAGTCGTTGACCGCGGTCACCGCGTGCGGGTCGAGCGACTTCGGTTCAGCGATCTGGCCGACAATCAGCACGTTCGGCGGCGTCTGCGCTGCGGCCGGCTGCAACCCCGCGGCGGCTAGCCCCGCCAGAGCCAGCCCCGCAAGCGCACTTTTGAACGCGCGCATAAACCCTGTCATGACGACCTCCACTTTTTTCCTGAACCCGTATTGCTTATTGTGATCGTAATTTATCATGATAAATGCAACAACCCTGAATCTTACCTTCGCGGCGCAAAACTGGCCGAGGTGTGACAAAAATCATGAGCAGCAAGCCCCCACGCCGGACGACAATCAATCTCGAACGTCTGCGCCGGGACCTGGAGGCCTTGGGCAGGATCGGCCGCAACCCGTTGACGGGCGGCATAGACAGGGTCAGCTTTTCCGATGCCGATATGGAGGGTCGCCGCTTTGTGCGCGGATTGATGGAGAAAGCGGGACTTACGGTCACCCTCGATGGCGCGGGCAATCTGTCCGGGCGCTGGAACGTCGGGGATGGGCCGGTTGTGATGCTTGGCTCCCATCTTGATAGCGTTCCGAACGGAGGGATGTTCGACGGCGCGTTGGGTGTCATTGCCGGGCTCGAATGCGTACGCTCGATGCGCGAGATGGGGCTGACGCCCGCCTTGCCCATTGAGGTCATCGCCACGGCAGAGGAAGAAGGCCGCTTCGGCGGCATGTTCGGGTCCCAGGCACTCGCCGGCCAGGTGACCCGTAAATGGCTGGAGACGGCGCGCGACGATAGCGGCACAAGGCTCTTCGACGCCATGTGCGCGCAGAGCATGGATCCCTATGAGGCGCTGAAAGCGAAACGGCCGGAAGGCTCCATCGCCGCGTTCCTGGAACTGCATGTCGAGCAAGGGCCGGTGCTTCATTCGGAGAAGAAGCCGGTGGGCATCGTCACCGGCATCTCCGGTGTGTTCAACTGGACGGTCAAGCTCTCCGGCGAAGCAAACCATTCCGGCACCACACCGATGAATATGCGCCGCGACGCCTTTGCCGGCCTTGCGGAATTCGCATGTGCGATCCCCCACCTGATCGCCGAAAACGGCACCGGGACGAGCCGTATTACCATTGGAAAAGTGAGCGTCGAACCGAACTTCCCACACACGGTTCCAGGGGCGGTGGAGTTCTCCATAGTTGCGCGAGATATGGACGAGACGGTGATGCGGGCGCTGGCGGCCGGGGCGAAAAGCCATATCGCGGCAGCAGCCACAAAACACGGCCTGTCATTCACGATCGATGAGGCGAGCTGGCTTGCCCCCTCGCCCTGCCATCCGGACATCATCGCCGCGTGCAAACGAGCGGCACTGAAGCTCGGTCTCGATGCACCGCTGATGCCGAGCGGGGCCGGACACGACACACAAACGATGGCGGCGATCAGCCGCGCCGGCCTTATTTTCGTGCCATCCATCGGTGGTATCAGCCATGCGCCGGAGGAAAGAACCGAGTGGGCAGACATTGAAAGCGGTGCCAATCTGCTGCTCCACGCGGCGATTGACCTGGCGGGACTGCACCCGCAAGACGGCGACGAATAATCGGCGTCGAGCCGGTCCACGATCGCGCATTTCCGCGCCATGCCACGCTGCATGGAACTCCCCACCGTCGCGTATCGTTATGGGTGCGAAAACTGCGAAGGGGATCACGCCATGCATCACAGGCACCACGACGATTTTCGTGAGGATCTGCGCGACCAGATCGCGAGCCTCAGCAATGATGTTGCCAAACTGAGAAAACAGATGATGCGGCGCGGCAGGGGCGCCCTTCATGACTCGCGGCATCTGGGTGAGGATCTCGCGGAGATGATGCGGGATTACTACGCCGCGCTTCCCGATTTTCGGCGGAATGCGTACAAGCTGCAAAGAACGGCGGAAGCTCACCCTGCCACAACCGCCGGCATCGCGGCAATGAGCGTCATCGTTCTGGGTCTGGCCGCAAGCCTTCTGATGCGCCGCTGATCCGGCGGCTTTCGGCGGTCAGCTTCCGGCCTGGCTGTACCACATTGCAAGCGCGATCAGCACGATGGCAACGAATTGCAGTATCACACGTGCCTGCATCAGCTTGTTCGAGGTGTTTCCCGAACCGCCGCGCATCATGTTGATAAGGCCGCGCACCAACACGAAGACGACGGCGACCATGACGATGACTGCGAGGATGTTGAAGACGGTGGACATTCTGTTTCGCTTTCAGGTCTCGAGAACGGTTTGATCATTATTCCTGACGGGCAAGCAGCTTGTAGAACATGCTGGCAGGCAAGGTTCGTTTCAGGGCAACGCCGATCTTGGCCGGCAAGGTGACGACATAGTGAGGACGGGGGCGCGGGTGAAGAAGCGCCCTGCGGAGAACCGTATAGACAGCATCTGGTCCCAACTTGAAGCGGGATCTTGTACCGCCGCCGCGCAAGCGCGCAAGTTGTGCCTGATAAGCTTCCCGGTGAAAGGACCGCTCCACATCGATGTTGCGCTCAAACCAGGAAAGGCCATTGGCCGCGATCCTGGATCGAATGGGTCCGGGCTCGATCAGCGCAACATGGATGCCGGAGCCCTGAAGCTCCGCCCGCATGCAAAGCATCAGTCCTTCCAACGCATGTTTGGACGCGGCGTATGCACCCCGATATCTTATGGGCAGGAGGCCGAGAACCGAGGAACAGTGCACAATGCGCCCATGGCCCTGGGCACGCATAACGGGCAGGAGACGCCTCGTCAGATCATGCCAGCCGAAAAGATTGGCCTCGAACTGCTCGCGCAGCGCGTCCACCGGCAGGTCCTCCACCGCACCCGCCTGCGCGTAGGCTCCATTGTTGAACAGGGCGTCCAGTCTGCCGCCGCTACGCGTCAGAACATTTTCCACAACGGCTGCTATCGCCTCTGGCTCGCGATAATCCAGGTAAAAGGCTTCAATGCCATCGGCCTCGAGCGCAGCGAGATCTTCCGGCCTGCGCGCAGTGGCGAAAACACGCCAGCCGTCCCGCTTCAGCGCGCGGGCGCAATGGGCACCTATGCCGGAGGAGGCGCCGGTAATCAGAATGGAGCGGTTGTTGTTCATTGCGGGTAAACCGAAGCGAAGCGGGTTGGCTATTGCGTCGGGTTTCACATATACGGCCGGACGAGACAAATCGATTATGATCATGACGACCGGGATTGAGGGATAGTAAGTGCGCAGACTCGTGGTTCTGCGGCGGATTGCAGGCGATGCTTTCGGCCATTTCAACGCCGATGACGGCTGGGCCATGGCCAGTCATCTCGCCGTGAGCGCGATCATGGCCCTGTTTCCCTTCCTCATCTTCGCGACGGCGCTGGCGAGTTTCCTGGGTGCCGAGGCTTTCGCCGACACGGCGGTGCATATCATTTTCGACATCTGGCCGGAGGAAGTCGCTGCTCCGATCGCCGAGGAAGTCGTCAACGTGCTCAGTGTGCGGCGAAGCGGCGTCCTGACCTTTGGCGTGCTTGTTGCGGCCTTTTTCGCCTCGAACGGTGTCGAGGCACTGCGGCTTTCGCTCAATCGTGCCTATCGCGTCAGCGAACACCGCTCCTTTATCGTGCTTCGCGTGCAGAGTTTCGGCTTCGTGCTGATTGCCACGACCGGCTTTCTTGCGATCAGCGTTCTCCTGGTGATCGCCCCTGTAGCCGCCAATATCGCCGTTTCCCGGATGGAGTGGCTGGAGCCCTACATGGGAACGATCACGCTATGGCGCTACGTCATCGCGCTCGCGGTGCTGGTGATGGCGCTTATCGTCGTCCATCTGTGGCTTCCCGCGGGCAAACGCAGGCTGACCGAGATACTACCGGGCCTCATTTTCACGCTTCTTGGCTGGCTGGTCGGCTCCAGCGTGTTTGCCGCCTATCTGTCTCGCTTCAGCAGCTATGCGAATACCTATGCCGGTCTCGCCTCCATGATGGTCGCGGTCGTCTTCCTCTATATCCTGTCAGCGATTTTCATCCTTGGCGGCGAAATCAACGCCGCGATCATGCGCTATCGCAACGCACGGCGCGGCATCAGAGGCAGAGCCCGAGCATGAATGCCTATGCGGCTGTCCTGGCCTCGGAGATCGCACCGACAATCTCGTTGACCACCGCATGGACGAGGTCCGGATTGTCACCCTCCGCCATGACGCGAATGAGCGGTTCGGTGCCGGAAGGGCGGATCACGAGACGACCGCTTTCGCCAAGCTTGGACTGCGCATCTGTGATGGCGGCTTTCACCGGGGCGCTTTCGAGCGGCTTACCGCCGCTGGTGCGCACGTTCTTCAGAACCTGCGGCACCGGTTCGAACTTGCGGCAGACCTCGCTTGCCGGCCTGTTCTCCTGCTTGATGCAGGCCAGCACCTGAAGCGCCGTGACAAGACCGTCACCCGAGGTGGAGAAATCCGAAAGGATCACGTGGCCCGATTGCTCGCCTCCCACATTGAGACCATGAGCGCGCATGTGCTCGACCACGTAACGGTCGCCCACCTTTGTGCGGTGGAGTTCGAGGCCGCGCTCGCCGAGGAAGCGCTCCAGCCCGAGATTGGACATGACGGTCGCAACAATACCGCCGCCGGCCAGCCGTTCCCGCTGGTGCCAGGACTGCGCGATCAGCGCCATGATCTGGTCGCCGTCGATCACGGTACCGTTTTCATCAACGATGACCACCCTGTCCGCATCACCATCGAGCGCAATGCCGATATCGGCGCGCACCTCGTGCACCTTTCTGGCAAGACTCATCGGGTGCGTGGAGCCGCAGTCGAGATTGATGTTGAGCCCGTTGGGCTCGACATGGATCGGCACCACCTCAGCGCCGAGTTCCCACAGCGCCGCGGGCGCCACGCGATAGCCCGCGCCGTTGGCGCAATCGATGACCACGCGCAGACCTGCAAGCGACATATCACGCGGCAGCGTGCGCTTGGCGAATTCGATATAGCGGTCGTGAACGCCGTCCACGCGCTTGGCGCGGCCGAGCATGTCAGCTTCGGCCAAAGCAAGCTCGATGTCCTTGCCGAGTAAGGATTCGATGCGCGCTTCAATCTCGTCGGAGAGCTTGTAACCATCGGGGCCGAACAGCTTGATACCGTTATCCTCGAAGGGATTGTGCGAAGCCGAAATCATGACGCCGATATCGGCACGCAGAGAGCGCACCAGCATAGCGACCGCTGGCGTGGGGATCGGGCCCAACAGGAACACATCCATGCCTGCGGCGCAAAAGCCGGAAACAAGTGCGTTTTCGATCATGTAGCCTGAAAGGCGCGTGTCCTTGCCAAGCACCACCCGGTGACGGTGATTGCCGTTCTGGAATGTCAGGCCCGCCGCCATGCCGACCTTGAGCGCCACTTCGGCGGTCATGGGAAAACGGTTGGAGCGGCCCCGAATACCGTCGGTTCCAAAATACTGTCTGGACATGTTTTTCTGTGCCGATTTCTTTTTTCGCAAAGCAGCGGCCCTCACATCATTTGCCACAGCCGGGAGCACGAAGGCGTATCAATTTATGTGAGAGGGTGTAATTGGTCCATATGAACAGCCGATTGCCTGCCATACCTAATATAGGGTAAAGCCTGCGCGTTGCACGTCATTATCGAATGCTGCCGCATCGGCCGGATATCGTGCTCTTCGTAAGCACAATGCGCCGGGTGAGTCCACCCGGCTGCACGGCTTCCATCCAGGCAGAACGTGCTCAAGCTGAGAGCGCGCGGAATTTCTTCACCACGGCATCGCCCATGGCGGACGTGCTGACCTCACGCATGCCTTCGGACATGATGTCCTTCGTGCGCAGTCCGTCTCCCAGAACCGCCGCGATTGCCTTGTCCAGCCTGTCCGCCTCACCGACCATGTTGAAGGAATAGCGCAGGCACATGGCAAAGGAGGCGAGCATGGCAATTGGATTTGCAACGCCCCTGCCGGCAATGTCGGGCGCCGACCCGTGCACCGGCTCGTAGAGGGCCTTGCGGCTCCCCGTCTTGGCATCCGGTGCCCCGAGGGAGGCAGAAGGCAACATACCGAGCGAGCCGGTCAGCATCGCAGCGACATCCGACAGCATGTCACCGAAGAGGTTGTCCGTCACGATCACGTCGAATTGCTTTGGCCAGCGCACAAGCTGCATGCCGCCCGCATCCGCCAGCATGTGCGTAAGCTCCACGTCTGAATATTTCGCCTTATGGGTCGCAGCCACGACCTCTTTCCAGAGCACGCCCGACTTCATGACATTGTGCTTTTCCATCGAGCAGACCTTGTTGCTGCGCGTACGCGCCAGGTCGAAAGCCACACCGGCAATACGCTCAATCTCGAACGTGTCGTAGACCTGCGTGTCGATGCCACGTTTTTGCCCGTTGCCGAGATCGATGATCTCCTTGGGTTCACCGAAGTAAACGCCGCCTGTCAGCTCCCGAACGATGAGTATGTCGAGACCTTCAACCACCTCTTTCCTCAGGGAAGAAGATTCGGCCAGCGCCGGGTAGCAGATGGCAGGACGCAGGTTGGCGAAAAGCTCCATCTCTTTGCGCAGGCGCAAAAGACCGGCTTCCGGCCGCACATCGTAGGGAACATCGTCCCATTTCGGCCCCCCCACAGCGCCGAAAAGCACCGCGTCCGCAGCCAGCGCCCGCTTCATATCATCGTCGGAGATGGCCTGACCGTGTTCATCGTAAGCGGCTCCGCCCACAAGCCCCGCTTCCGTCTCGAAGCCGGTGCCGTATTCGGCGTTCATGACGGCGATCAGCTTGGATACCTCGGCCATCGCCTCGGGACCGATCCCGTCGCCAGGAAGAAGAAGGAGTTTGCGGGTTGCCATATTGACCTCTTCGGATTGATACCGGCGCCTTTGCTAGAGCGCCGTGCGTCCATTTGGACGCACAAAGGACGCACTATCTCATTGAATCGACGCATCGTGCTTTCCGAAAATCGATTCAGATTTTCGGGCCGATGCTGTAAACGGCAGGGAGGCAGAGCGCAAGCTGGAGCATCCGGTCTGCCCCGGATGAGATTTGCCGCACAGGATCGTGTGATGCTGATGCCTCCGAAGAACCAGAGCGCCGAACGCTGCGCGTCCAATTTGGACAAAAAAGACACTCTATCCGTTCGCTTTTGCCTTGCGGAGGTCAGATGATACGATCTGATCGCAAATGCCTAATGAAAATTCCGCCCTCTGGGCATGACGGCAGCGGCTCTTTGCGACGGCGGCTTGTACCTTTCATCTGCCCTCCTTTCCGTACGCGCATCGTCCTCCAGTTGCTTGCTCTCACTTAAAAGCGCATCGAGCATGGCACTCCGATCTTCGATGCGATTGGCAACCACGTGGATCACGCCGGAAGCGACCTGCAAGCGTCCCGTCACACGTACGAAGCGTGCGCCCAGAACCTCAGGCCGGAACCGCGCAAAAACATTGTTCCAGACAACGATGTTGGCCACCCCGGTCTCGTCCTCGATGGTCATGAAGATGACATTCTTCGCCGTGCCGGGACGTTGACGAATGAGCACGATCCCCGCAACGGCAACAGGCTGGCCATTGCGCAAATCTTGCAGGTGGGCATTGGAAACCGTGTTCTCCTTATCGAGCCTCCCACGCAGAAAAGAGACCGGATGCGCCTTGAGGGAAAGGCCGAGCGCGCGGTAATCGTGCACCACATGCTCGCCTGGCGGCATGACAGGCAGACGCATTTCCGGCTCATTTTCGCTGAGGGACCGGCCCGGCTTGTCAAGGAGCGGCAGCCGCTCGGCCGGTCTCGTTTCATCCAGCGCCTGAACCGCCCAGAGCGCCGTGCGTCTGTCGAGCCCGAGCGAGCGGAACGCATCCGCTTCGGCAAGGCGCGTGATGGCGCTTCTTGTCAATCCGGAGCGCAGCCACAGGTCGTGGACGGAGACATAACCTGCCCCACGGCTGTCGATGAGCTGTTTCATATCAGCTTCCGACAAGCCTTTGACCTGGCGAAAACCAAGGCGAACGGCATACCGGGTCCTGATCGTGGCACGCATTTCGGCATGCCGCCCGTCCACGCGGCGAGGATCAAAGGGGGCATCTTCCAGAAGGCAATCCCATTCGGAAAAATTAATATCCACGGGCCGGATCTCGACACCATGTTCGCGCGCGTCCCGAACAAGCTGCGCGGGCGCATAAAAGCCCATGGGCTGCGAGTTGAGTATCGCCGCACAGAAAACATCGGGATAGAAGGCCTTGAACCAGGCGGAGGCATAAACGAGAAGCGCGAAAGAGGCGGCATGGCTTTCGGGAAAACCGTATTCGCCGAAACCTTCGATCTGCTTGAAACAACGTTTGGCAAACTCGCGCGGATAACCGCGCGCTTCCATGCCATCGATCATCCGCTTTTCGTAGTTTCCAATGGTGCCCGTCCGTTTGAACGTCGCCATGGCGCGACGGAGGCGATCGGCCTCATCGGGTGAAAAGCCCCCCGCTTCAATGGCAATCTTCATCGCCTGCTCCTGAAAAAGAGGCACACCCAAGGTCTTGTGGAGAATACGTTTCAAGACTTCGCTGTGATATTCGACGGGCTCGGCTCCCTCCCGCCGACGCAGATAGGGGTGCACCATATCGCCCTGGATGGGGCCTGGCCGCACAATCGCGACCTCAATGACAAGATCGTAGAATTCTTTCGGCTTCAGGCGCGGCAGCATCGACATCTGTGCGCGTGATTCCACCTGAAAGACGCCGATCGTATCGGCACGGCTGATCATGTCATAGACGGGCTTTTCCTCTTTCGGGATCGTGGCGAGATCCAGTTCCTGCGCGTAATGTTTCTTCAGGATTTCGAAGGCCCGGCGCAGGCAGGAAAGCATGCCGAGCGCCAGCACGTCGACCTTGAGAAGCCCGACCGTGTCGAGATCGTCCTTGTCCCACTCGACCATCTTGCGCTCGTCCATCGCCGTTTTGACGATGGGAACGATCTCGTCGAGCCGGTCCTTCGTGATGACAAAGCCGCCCACATGCTGCGACAGGTGGCGCGGAAACCCGAGAATTTCGTTGGCGCGCTCAACCAGGTGCTTTGTCCGGGGATCGGTCTTGTCGAGTCCGGCGGCCCTGGTCTCCGTCTCGCCAACCTTAGAACTCGACCAGCCCCAGATCGAGCCGGACAAAGCCGCCATGACATCTTCGGAAAGGCCGAGTGCCTTGGCCACTTCCCGTAGCGCCGAGCGCCCGCGATAGGTAACGACCGAGGCAGCGAGCGCCGTGTGTTTTTGGCTATATTTTTCATAAATGTAAGCGATGACTTCATCGCGTCGGTCATGCTCGAAATCGACATCGATATCGGGAGGCTCGTCGCGTTCCTCGGAAATGAAACGCTCAAGGAGATGGTCCATGATGTCCGGCCCGACATCGGTGATCCGCAGGCAATAGCAGATGACCGAATTTGCCGCCGAGCCGCGCCCCTGACACAGAATCCCGTTCCTGCGTGCAAATTTCATGATGTCGTGGACGGTGAGGAAATATCGCGCATAGTTCTTCCGCTCGACAAGAGCAAGTTCCTTGCGGATAAGCTTCTTTACCTTTTCCGGAACGCCTTCCTTGAACCGGTCTTTTGCCCCTTCCCATGCCAGCCGCTCAAGTTCGGCCTGTGCGGGAAGGCCGGATTCGGTCGGCTCGTCCGGATAATTGTGTTCAAGTTCCTTGAGGGAAAACGAGAGGCTTTCGGAAAAGCGGATCGTCTCGGCCAAAGCCTGCGGATATTGTCGGAAAAGGCGCGCCATCTCCTCTGGCGGTTTCAGGTGACGTTCGGCATTGGCCTCCAGCGCGAAGCCTGCCTCGGACACCGGTCTGTTCAGGCGGATTGCGGTCAGCACATCCTGCAATGCACGGCGTTCCGCCGCGTGGTAGAGAACGTCATTGACCGCCATCAGCGGCATGCCCACGGCTTCTGCCATGCCTGCCGCCTGGGCCAGTTGAAAGCGGCTGTCCCCGCCATAGGAAGATGCTGCGGCAAGCCAGACGGAACGCCCGAACCGCCCCTTCACGCGCTTGAGAAAAGCGAGCGTCTCCTCGGCCCGCTCTTCAAGATCGGGCAGAATGGCAAGAGAGATGCCATCTCCCCACTCGAAGAGATCCTCTGCGAAAAGAACCGGCGCGCCCTTTTCGCTTTCCTCGCGCATATTCGCCTGTGTCAGCATCCGGCAGAGATGCGCCCAACCTCGGCGATCCTGCGGATAGGCAAGACAGTCGGGCGTGCCGTCGGCAAAGACGAGACGGCAGCCGGGATGATAAGGAATCCGGACTGGCTCGGCACCTTCCTTCACCTTGATCTGCCTGGACTGACTCCATGCGCGCACCACGCCCGCCACCGTGTTGCAATCGGCAAGACCAATGGCTGAGACTCCGAGAAATTTGGCCGCCACGACCAGTTCTTCCGGATTGGAGGCGCCGCGCAGGAAAGAGAAGTTCGACTGCACGGCGAACTCGGCATAAGCGGGAGCGGCGGACCTCCTCATGGAAAGATCCCATGCAGAAACCAGCGCGGCTGGGCCGCCTCGCCATAAAGGCCCTCGCGGTAAAGCCAGTAGCGGCGGCCTTCAATGTCCTCAATGCGAAAATAATCGCGGACAGGCGCCGGTACATTTTCATGCCACCATTCGGAGGCGATGCGCTCCGGCCCTTCGGCCCGCGCCACGCGATAAAGAGCCTTGCGCCAGCGGAAGGAAAGAGGCGGGCCTTCAGGAACTTCTGCCGAAGCTTCGACCGGTTCGGGCCTCTCCAGAAGCCGGATCGGGCGGGAGCTCGTTGGCGTCCTGTCATGGGAAGAAGCCGCTTTCGCAGGCTTGTCGAAGGCATCGTCTCCCAGGGGCGTGAAGCGACCTCTGCGTTCGGGCACATGGCTTTCAGTCATGAAAGGAGCCAGAACAGCATCGCTCCCCAAGCGCGCACAAATGCGATCGGCGAAGAAGGAAAGATCCCTTTCCTCTCCGCAAGACTGCCCGGAAAGATCAGCCTGAGGCGCGGAGAAGGGCATGGCAACAGCAACGGAAAGCCGCAGCAAATCGAATCCGTAGCCAGGGTCGAGGTCGTTCTCGAGCGCCGTCAGCCTCTCATGAAAAAGCCGGGAGACAGCCTGCGGCTCACGCAATGGACGCGCCGTGCCCACCATGATGCGCGTCACGGCACCATCGACCCGGAAAAGAGACAGGGCCAGACGCCGCGCGCCCTGCCCGCGCCGTTCCAGATCCTGTTTCAGAGACTGGGCAAGCAGCAGAAGCAGTCTTTCGATATCTTCAAGCGTGCCAATAGGTTCAGCCAGCCGGCGCTCGACCGAAAGCGGCGCAACAGGCAAGCGCGGAGAAATGGCTTCTTCGACAATTCCCAAGGCTTGATCCAGCCGGGACATGAGCTGACGCCCGAAACGGCGTGACAGCGGAGCACGAGGAGCATCGAGCAACGATCCGACGCGATATAGGCCCACTTTCCCAAGAGCCGCCCCCACCTTCTCTTCGATCCGCAGGGCAGAGAGCGGCAAAGGCGCCAATGCATGCCCTTCCCCGCCTGCAGGGATTTTGCGGTCGTCATTTCTGCAGTAGCGCGCAGCAGCCCAAGCCATGCCCGGCGTGGAAGCAAGGCCGGCACGCGCGTCGAAGCCCTGTCCCGAAAGCCGATGGACGATTTCATCCAGCATGGCGTCTTCACCTCCGAAAAGATGGGCGCAGCCGCTGATATCGAGAAAAAGACCATCATCGCCGTCGAGCGCCACCAGCGGTGTGAAACGATCACACCAGTCGGCAAGGCTCTCAAGCAGCCGCCGGTCTGCATCGGGATCGGCCTCAATGATTTCCACCTGCGGATGCATGGCGCGAGCGTCGGCAACACCCATTCCCGGTTTCAGACCGAGTGCTTCGGCTTGTTCATCAAGGGCCGCGATGCGTTGTGCATTGTCCTGCCGGTGGCTGATGATCAGCGGGAAAAAATCAGCTTGCCCTTCTTTTCCCTTGCGCTGACGCCACTCCGCTCCGTGCCGGCGCCGCAGAATCCGATCGGACGAAAGATGCGGGAACCAGACCGCCAGGATCCTGCGGCTCCCGCCTGCGGGAAATCTCTCGAACAGATTGCCCGTCCCTGACGGGTCGTCTTTCCTGAAAAACAAGGTCATGGGGATTCCATTCCAGAACGAAATCTTCGTTTCTCCCCGTCCGGCTCTTGGTCAGGGTGACGGTAAAGGCCGGCAGGCCTATGGTGCGGGGCAGAGGGCCCGCCACGGTCTGCCGCAACGAGGAGGAGCCGGGCGAGACAAGAAGGCGGGTGGGCGCAGCCGTGGGTTCCGGCTCGGCCGAGTGGCGAATAAGGAAAACCGGCCGGCCCGATTCCCGCGCCCGGTGATGCAAACGCCGGGTGGCGGTCAGGTCGAGCCTTGCCGGATTGCCTCGCAATTCCAGAAACACGGCTGAAAACCCACCCAGGCCGGCCGCTTCTTCCGCTGCCCAAAGCGCATCATTGAGCCGCTTCACACGGGCCATAAAAAGCTTCTCGGGCGCAACACCGAAGAATTGTTCCACGCCGGGCGCATAAGGAAAGCCGGCCTCGGCCAACATATCCGCCAAGCTTATCCAAAGGACCGGCCGGCCAGGCTGACCGTCCCTCTGATTATTCCGCGAGGCGATAGCGGCAAGAGCCAAGGCAAAACCCGAGACGAGCCCGCCATCGCGGGTTTCCCGGCCAATGACCTCGGTCAGCGCCGCCTGCAGAAGACCGCCACCGAGGGCCACATCGAAGCGCGATGCGCCTGTCCCGACTGTTCCTGCCTCACTGGCACATGGAACGGTGTGCGTCATCCGCCCATAGCGGCGCAAAACGGTTTCGCCGCTGCCATCTTCGCCGGGCGCGGCAAGCCGCTCAGGCAGATTGCCTTCTATCCTGGCGATTTCCCGGCGCAGGGCAAAAATTTTCTCCCGCGCCATGGCAAAACGTGCCATGCCGTTCGCTCCGGAGCCCGTTTGTTCCTGTTATGTTCCTATGGATTCCAGAGCCAGCCTCGAGAGTCAAGAAGGATTTTATTCCTCTTTCTCCTATTCGAAACGCCGACGGCATCAATACTCTCGAAACCTGTGGCGGAAACCGCTATATGCTCGGCAAAGGACAGAAAATGGCACGCATCTATCAGACACGAGCCTGGCAAAACCAGCTTTCCCCCTCCCTTTCAGAGATTGAGCTGCTGGCGATGGAGACCTACGCCAATCTGCCGGAGGACTTCCGTAAGCTGACGGGCGACATCATCATCCAGGTGGCCGATTTCCCCAGCGAGGACATCATGGATGATCTTGCGCTGGAAACCCCGTTCGACCTGCTCGGTCTGTTCGAGGGGCGCGGCATCGCCGAGCGCTGGAACCCGGCCACCGGGGAAGGTCCGAACCGCATCACCCTTTACCGCCGTGCGATCCTCGATTACTGGGCCGAGAACGAGGAAACGCTGGGCGACATCGTGGCCCATGTTCTGATCCACGAGATCGGCCATCATTTTGGCCTGTCAGACGACGATATGGCGCGCATAGAAGAAACGGTGGACGAGCAGCCATTGCCGGGTTCATAATCACGCATTCGCCGGATTAAGCGCGTTCAGTAATCGCCGAGCTTCGTCTCCGGCGTATAATCCGCTCCGTCCACTTCCTTGTAAACTGCCTGTCCGCAACGCATCATTCCGGCCTGCGCATCATAGGCGTAGGTGGGCGCACCATGCAGCAGCCAACCCTTGTTCAGGGCAGCCGTGACCTTATGGCAGAAGCTGGAATCGTCCGGTCCCGTCAGGAAGCGGTAGAGCCTCATTCATCCTTCTCCTCGATTCTTCGCATTGTCGCCAGCAGCGCTTCCGCTTGCTCCAGATGCAGGCGTTCGACCATGCGCCCATTCATTGAAATCACGCCGGAAAGACGGTTTTCCGGCTTTGCGAATGCTGCCACGATGGCGTTCGCCTCTTCAATCTCTTCAACCGTAGGCGTAAAGGCGACGTTGGCGGGTCCTATCTGGGCGGGATGAATCAGCGTCTTGCCATCAAAACCCAGATCACGGGCTTGCGCGCATTCGCAAGCGAACGCTTCAAGATCGCGGAAATCGTTCGAGACACCGTCCAGCACGGTGAGCTGGCCAGCCCGGGCGGCGAGCACGATCTGCATCAGCCACGGCAAGAGGTTGTGCCGGCCCGGACCGCTGGAGATACGCGTTTCCTTCACGATATCGTTCGTGCCAACGACCATGCATGACAGCCGCGCTGCCGGATCGCGTCCCAATTCAGCGATCGAACCTGCATTGATGACGGCGCGCGCGGTTTCCATCATCGCCCACAGGCGAATTGAACGCGGCGCGTCGGTTTCATCGAGCGCGGCATCGATTTCGTAAACATCGCGCGGCCCCTCCACTTTGGGCAAGAGGATGGCATCGGGCCGGATAGCACGAACTGCCAGGAAGTCCTCCGTGCCCCACGCGCTCGAAAGCGGGTTGATGCGAATGACGATCTCGCAGGTCGGACGGCTGGGGCCGCATAGAAATTCGCGCAGCCGTTCACGCGCAGACGACTTTTCCTCCGGCCCGACGGCATCTTCGAGATCGAATATGAGAACGTCGCATGGAAGCGAGGCGCTCTTTTGCAGCGCCCTTTCATTGCTGGCCGGAACGTAGAGCGCGGAGCGGCGAAGCCGCGCGAGGGGTTCGTGCATGACGTCTTCATGGCCCAGCCATGGGATCGACGCAAGGCCTTTGCGCGACGCGCCCGCTTGATGTAGAGAGAACGCGACTTGAAATCCGCGTTGCACACAGGCATCGAATACCATGGAAAAGTTCACCACGCTCACCGGCGTCGCCGCCCCCCTGCCGATCGTCAATGTCGACACGGACATGATCATCCCCAAGGATTATCTCAAGACGATCAAGCGCACCGGGCTCGGCAAGGGCCTTTTCGCCGAAATGCGGTTCAATGAGGATGGATCGGAGAATCCCGATTTCGTGCTCAACAAGCCGGCGTACCGCAATGCGAAGGTGCTGGTTGCGGGGGATAATTTCGGCTGCGGATCGAGCCGCGAGCATGCGCCCTGGGCGCTGGCCGATTTCGGCATCCGCTGCGTCATCTCCACCAGCTTCGCCGACATCTTCTACAACAACTGCTTCAAGAACGGCATCCTGCCCATCACCGTCAGCCCGCAAGAGCTGGAGAAACTGATGGACGACGCCGAGCGCGGCGCCAACGCCACCTTGACGGTCGACCTTGAAGCACAGGAAATCCACGGGCCCGACGGCGGCATAATCTCCTTCGAGATTGACGCCTTCAAGCGTCACTGCCTGCTTAACGGCCTCGACGACATCGGCCTGACGCTTGAAAAGGCGCCGGCCATCGAAACCTTCGAAAATAAATATTCCGAAGACCGCCCTTGGGCATAAGGCTCGAGAAACCTCGTATCTACCGGTCGCGGCCGAACGGATTTATCGGTTGCGTCCGGGAGCTGGCTGATATCTGCCCTGTGTAGCTCAGCGCCCCTCCTCCTCATCCAATATCCGCGCTTCCGACGGCAGCATCACAGGAACGCCATCGCGCACAGGATAGGCAAGCCGTGCCGTTTTCGACACGAGCTCGTTTCGAGCCTCATCCCATAAGAGCGGTTCCTTTGCCACTGGACAGACCAGCAGTTCCAGGAGCTTTCGCTCAACGGGGCTCTCGTCCCTTCTTTGCTTGTCCCTCACTGCGGCTGGCCCATGAAACCCATGTGCTGTGCAAATGAATGCGGCAGATCGCTTACGAGAACAGGAGAGAGGATAGCTTGCGCCGGGCCGCCAGCGTTGCCGGATCGCTCGCCCCCCACGCATCGAAAAGTTCCAGCAGCTTGACGCGAGCCGCGTCATCCTGCCAGTTTCGGTCCGCCTTCACGATAGCAAGCAGGTTCTCTGCCGACGATTGACGGTCGCCTTGCGCGTTCTGAAGAAGAGCCAGATCGAAGCGTGCCTGATGGTCGGCAGGATTGATCTCAAGGCGCCTTTGCAATTCCCCGGAATCGCCCAACCCCGCGACCTGTTCGGCCAGAGTGATCTTTGCCCGCACCGCAGCCACAGCGGCGGCATCTCGTTTTGCTTCGGGAACCTTGCCGAGCACGGCCTCGGCCTGTTCGACCTGCCCCTCCTCGAACAGCAAATCCGCCAGGGCCGCAAGCGCCTCTACATGCTCGGGCTCCTCTTGGAGAACAGCGGAATATATCTGCACGGCCGTCTGAGGATCGCCGGCCTGGCGCGCCTCTCTCGCGGCGGCAAGCGCTTCTTCCACCCGGTTCCCTCCGCCCGCGGAAATGCGCTTGATGAAGTCGCGTATCTGGCTTTCCGGCACCGCACCCATAAAGCCATCGACCGGCTGGCCGTCCTTGAAGGCGATGACCGCCGGGATGGACTGAACGCCGAGCTGGCCCGGGATGGCCGGATGGTCATCGATGTTCAGCTTTACCAGCTTGACCCGTCCGCCCGCGTCCTTCACCGCTTTTTCCAGGGTGGGGGCAAGTTGTTTGCAAGGGCCGCACCAGGGAGCCCAGAAATCCACCAGGACGGGCTGCCGACGCGATTCCTGTATAACGTCAGCCGTAAAAGCCGCGGTTGAGGTGTCTTTCACGAGATCGGCGGCCGGCGCCTGCCCGGCAAAACCTTCCAGAACGCCGCTGGCCTCGGTTGCCGGCGCACCGAAGGTGACGTTCACATTGTCGCCCGTTCCGCCATGCGGATTGTCGTGGTTGCTCATCTCTGCCCCTCGATATGTCGCGGCTCTGCATCCCGTTTGCCATAGCAGCCCGCTTGGAGAACGAAAAGCAGAGACCGCTGATGTGGCACTTATCGGGAAAGATTCAAGACAAGCGGCTCATGCCGGGTCGCCTCCAGGAACCGCAGGAGATCCGTGCCGCGGATGGACGTCGTCGCAGCGTTGTGAAGTGGATGGGCATTGATGATCTCCTGCTCGATCAAAGTTTTATCGAGAACCACCGTGACCTTGCCTTCCGGATCGTTGATGATACCGAATACGGTCACCGAGCCGGGCGCGACACCGAGCATGTCCATCAGAGCATCGGCCTTGCCGAACGAAACCCGGCCCGAAGCACCGATGGCATGATGAATGGTCTTCAGGTCTATTTCCGCGTCTTCCTCCGCCGTCACGAGGAAGTATCTTCCCTTCTTGTCTTTCAGGAAGAGGTTCTTGGTATGAGCGCCCGCAATCTCGCCGCGCAGGCTGCGTGATTCCTCCACGGTAAACAGCGGCGGGTGAGAATGCGTCTCCACCCTTATGTCGAGTTCCGCAAGAAAGTGCATCAAATCGTCGGGCGTCTTGGGCATAAGCGGCTCCTCTCTGATGCTACCGGTCCTATTCGCACCAGGAGCCTTCAGCAAGCCGGATGCCATTGGATGTTAAACATGGCTTCCGCATCGGCCGGAAGAACAGAAGCAATGGCGAAACATGATCTCCTGGATCCCTGAGAACGCATTGTGCATCCACAAGGGCGCACAAGTGCTGATGCGAATTCCCTGTTGCAATTGAAAGGAAGTTCGGCCATATAGGCGCCGCTGCGGCTTTCGCCGTTTCGAGCGGGTGTAGCTCAGGGGTAGAGCACAACCTTGCCAAGGTTGGGGTCGTGGGTTCGAATCCCATCGCCCGCTCCAGTTCCCAACTGTACGGCCCGGAGACATGGGTAACAGATTGTACCTAAGACATGGGTGACAACCTCGTGCCGAACGGGTTGTCGATTGTCTGTAAGGTCCTCTGTTCCAGGTCGATATATCCCGGATTGTAGTGCATGAAGCTCAACAGCCAAATGCCGTCGTCGACTTCCTTGATTCCGAGCCTCTGGCCGGCCAGCACGGTCGAGATGTTGATCTTCTTTCTTGGCATGCAGATGCGGCCGCAGGCGGTGACGAGAATATCCCTGTCATGGAAGGAGTATTCCAGCTCAGGCAGGCCCTGATAGGCTCTTGAAGAGGGCGTGTAGAGTTCGGTCGGTGTCTTCATGGCGAGCGCCTCGTGCGGGCGTTCCTCGTTGAACTCGCTGACGAATCGATCGAAGTGGTCCTGCTGCTGAAGAATGTTCATGCCCGGCGGCCGAGCGGTCTCCTGCTTCAGGGTCCGGTGCATGCGTTCGTGACGGCCGTTCTGGTACGGGCAGCCGGGCTTGATGCGCTCTATGGCTATGCCGAGCCTGAGCCACCACACCGACAGCCTGGACAGGTTGTAAAGCCCGTTGGGAGAGGCAAACGGCAGTCCGTTGTCGCTTCTGATGGCATCGGGCAGGCCGAACTCCTTGAAGAGGCGAAGGAAGGCTTCGATGACCGGCGTCTCCTTGGTCGATTCAAGAGCTTCGCAGGCAAGCAGATAGCGCGAGACCTGGTCAGTGACGGTCAAGGGGTAACAATAACGGCCATTGCCGGTCTTGAACTCGCCCTTGAAGTCGGCGCACCACAGATCGTTGGGAAGAGCGGCCTGCGACAGCGGCGTGCCCTCGGCCTTGTTCGCTCGTCGCCTCTTGCGGGCCCGGCTCACAAGG
>JAJUHJ010000025.1 GCA_029279965.1 Phyllobacteriaceae bacterium | reverse complement strand
GGCATAATCGGGCGGCGCGGGCGTTCCATGCTCCCCGATCGCCCAGACCGGCTCGTAAGCGAACAGGATGGGCTTGGCCTTCTGTTGGTCGTCAAGTCGGCCCAGTGCTGCTTCCACCTGCGCCTTCAAAACGGTATCCGCCTTGCCGGCTTCCTTGTCTTCGGCTGTCTCTCCGATGCAAATAAGGGGGATAAGCCCGTGTCTCACTGCGGCTTCGGTTTTAAGGCCGACAGTCTCGTCCGTCTCGCCGAAGTGCGCACGCCGTTCCGAATGGCCGAGCTCCACCATGTCGAGACCGCAATCGATCAGCATGCCGGCGGAGATTTCGCCGGTCCAGGCGCCGGCTTCGGCCCAATGCATGTTCTGGGCGCCGACCTTCACGTCGGTGTCGGCCAAAGCGGCCTTGACCTCGCGCACGGCCGTGAAAGGCGGAATGACGAAACGCTGTATGCGCGGATCGGGCGCGACACGGCGTAGGCTTTCGGCAAACGCCATCGCCTCGGGCAGGGTTTTCGTCATTTTCCAGCTGGTGCCGATCCAAGCCTGAGGCGACTTCGCCATGCTTACTCCTCTTCCGCGAAATATAGCTTGATGCCCTGCTCCATGAGCGCCCGGGCTTTGGATTGGGGCAGGGCCCGCGTCGTCACGACGCCGTCAAAGACATCCAGATTGGACATCAGGTGAAGTGCGGTGCGCCCGAACTTCTCATGATCGACCATGAGATATCGGCGCGCCGAGGATGTGATCATCCGGCGTTTCACCTCAAGCACTTCCTGGTCCTGGTGAAATGCCGTCCGGCCTTCAATGGCGGAACTCGACAGGAGCACGACATCGGCGCGCAGGTTCTCCAGCGCCGAAAGCGTCAGCACGCCGAAAAAGCCGTTGAACTTGCGGGAATATGTGCCGCCAAGCGTGATCAGTTCTATGCCGGAAACCCCCGACAATCCTACGATAACGGCAAGGTTGTTTGTGATGACCGAAAGCGGGCGCTTTTCGATAAGAAAGGGAACGAGGTTTTGCGACGTCGAGCCGTCATCGACCATTACGCTCATGCCCGGCTCGAGGAATTGCGCCGCCCGGCATGCAATCCGCCTCTTTTCTTCTGCCGCCAGACGGGCGCGGTAACGAAAATCGCTTTCAAACTGTCCGCTCGACTCGATGGTCGCGCCACCACGCATCTTGCGCAGAAGCCCTTCCTTCTCAAGCTCGTCGAGATCCCGATGGATCGTCATCTTGGAAACGCCAAAGCGCCGGGCCAGGTCCTCCAGAGAGGCGGACCCCACTTCGACCAGCGTCTCCACGATATCATGCCGTCGATCTTCCGGTTTCACGCGCAGCGCCTTTCCGCAGTCCCGGTACGATGAATATAACACCCCGATCCGTGAAATGCAACATATTGTATGTTATTTTGCGGTTTTATATTGTGATTTTTAGCATAACTCTCTAAACACCAAATGCTCTGTTCCGGGAGTAAGAAAATGATCGAACATGGCTGGGCTTCTCCGCCAATGATTCCGAAATGACAGAGGATATGCTTTCAACGTTGAAACAGCGCCTTGCCGCGCTGAACGGGGTCGCCGCCGACGCGGTCATCAGCCGGGCGCTTGCACCGGTGAAAGGCTGATGTCGATGGCTGCTCTTGCCGCTCTTGAACTGGCAGGTGATCGTCCCGTTACCGCGCGCTCCCTTTCTCACGTCCTGTCGGAGTGGGCGGGCGCGAATGCGGATCGCTGTGCGCTTGCCGGAGTCGTATCCTGCATTGCGGAGGCAGCCGTTCCGATTGCTCTTCGTCTGGCAATGGCGCGGTTGCCGGGCGATCCGGCTGCACCGGTAGCGCATAATGAGAGTGGCGACGTCCAGAAGGCATTGGACCTGGCCGCGCACACACACATTCTCGATGCTTTGCGCAGGGCACCGGTCGCCCGGCTGGTTTCCGAGGAGGCCAGGGATCCGATCCTCCTGAACGGATCAGCGTCACTGGACGTGGCGATCGATCCAATCGATGGCTCGGGGAGCATCGGCATCGGGATGCCGCTCGGCCTTCTGTTTGCCGTCTTCCCGAAAGGAGAGTCTCTTCTCCGGTCGGGCCGCGATATCGTCGCGGCGGGCTATGTCTCCTTCGGGCACAGTGTCGATCTCGGCTTCAGCGTCGGCGAAGGCGTGGTCCTGGCAACGCTCGATCCACGCGATGGCAGCTTCAAGATTGCGGGCCGCGCGGCCGCCATTCCGGAAAGAACCGGCACGATCGCCTACAATGCTTCCAACTACCGCCATTTTCCTGCCGGGCTGCGCCGCTACATTGATGACTGCCTTGCCGGTCGCAGCGGACCGCGTGGCAGGGACGTCAATATGCGCTGGATCGCAGCCGCGGTTGGCGATCTGCATCGCATCCTGCTGAAGGGGGGCGTGTTTATCTATCCGGCTGACGCGCGCCCGGGCTACGAGAAAGGACATTTGCGCCTTCTGTACGAGGCTTTTCCCATCGCTTTTCTGATCGAGCAGGCAGGCGGCGCCGCAACGGATGGAGGCGGTCCCGTCCTCGAACGGACGCCCGCCGAGATTCACGAAAAGACTCCGCTGATTTTCGGCTCTGCGGCGGAGGTGGCCACGCTTCAAAGCTATCTGAATTCCCAAGGAGACTGATCACCAATGGCACGTATCACCCTGCGCCAACTTCTCGATCATGCGGCCGAAAACGGCTATGGCGTGCCCGCTTTCAACATCAGCAACATGGAACAGGGATTGGCCATCATGGCCGCGGCGGACAAGGCCGGCGCGCCCGTGATCCTGCAGATGAGCCGTGGTGCGCGTGCCTACGCCAACGACACGGTGCTTTCCCGGCTGATTGACGGTCTGGTCGAGCTCTATCCGCATATCCCGGTCTGCGTGCATCTCGATCATGGAAACAATCTGGCGACCTGTGTCACGGCAATCCAGCACGGGTTTACCTCCGTCATGATGGACGGCTCCCTCATGGAGGATGGCAAGACGCCCGCCGACTATGCCTATAACGTGGACATAACATCTCGCATTGTGGAAATTGCCCATGCAGCCGGTGTTTCCGTCGAGGGCGAGCTGGGTGTCCTGGGATCGCTCGAAACCGGCATGGGGGATCAGGAGGATGGCCACGGCGCAACCGGCAAGCTCTCCCACGACCAGCTTCTCACGGACCCCGAGGAGGCGGAACGCTTCGTTGCCGAGACGGGTGTCGATGCCCTGGCGGTGGCGATGGGAACCAGCCACGGTGCGTACAAGTTCAGCCGCAAGCCTGACGGCGACGTGCTTGCGATGAACGTGATCGAGAAGATCCACAAGCGGTTGCCCAATACGCATCTCGTCATGCACGGATCGTCCTCGGTTCCGCAGGATCTTTGCGAAATCATCAATGCTCATGGCGGTGAGATAAAGCCCACCTGGGGTGTTCCGATGGAGGAGATCAAGCGCGGGATTCAGCACGGCGTGCGCAAGATCAACATCGACACCGACATCCGCCTCGCCATCACGGCCGCCGTCCGGCAAACCCTCAATGAAAAGCCCGCTGAGTTCGACCCGCGCAAATATCTGTCGCCGGCCATGGAAGCCGTCACAAAGCTCTGCATGGAAAAGTTCGAGGGCTTCGGCACCGCCGGGCAGGCCGAAAAGCTCCGGGCGCTATCATTGCGGGCCATGGCAAAGAGATATCTTTGAGGGGCCACAACCCAAGTCTCAGGGCCGGATAAATCGGGAGCGGACAAAACGGAAGTGGCGGAGAGGAAGGGATTCGAACCCTCGAGGCCCTTTTGGAGCCTACTCCCTTAGCAGGGGAGCGCCTTCGACCACTCGGCCACCTCTCCGGGGACCGGAAATAGACGGGTAGGCTGTGGAACTCAAGGCCTTTTCTGCCAATTCCACATCAGGCGTCCGTGGGCTGCCGCTCGCCCGAAAAGCAAGAGGCGTGCCGGCCGGTGCGCTACATGCGCACCTTTGCGTTGTCGCCCATATCCGGGCGCGCGCTGGTGACGGCGGCAGCCAGCATTTTCACGGTGCTGGCGATGCTGCCCGGGCTGTCCCAATATTGCGCGTCCTTGGGCGTGACCTTCAGGACCCGGATCGCCGGGTCGTCGGGGCCGTCCCACCAGGCCTTGGCGGCAGCCGACCACAAATCCTCGATCTTCTGCCGGTCGTTCAAAATCTCCGCGCGGCCCGACAGGGAGACATATTTCTGCCCGCCGGTGTCCGCATAGGCCAGCGCGACGTTGGGATGGGCGGCGATTTCCTCATCCTTGTGGCTGTTGGCGTCCGTCAGGAAATAGATGGCATTGGCGTTGCGATCCGCATGGGCCGCCATCGGCCGCGAGCGGATGTCCTCGCCCTCGCGGGAGGCGAGCATGCAAAATCCGATCTTCTCGATCATTTCCCAGACATGGTCGACATCGTCACTGGCCACGGGCATTTCTCCTGCGTTGGGAATTCTGGCCCGCAACTGTGTAAACGCCCGCAATGTTCCAAAGGCTGCGGCTCTTATTGGCTTATCAGCATCGGTGGCCGCCATGTTGGAGAAGAAGGAGCCGATTCGCGAATGATCGATGATTCGTGGCTTTCGGCCTCGAAAACGTGAACAAACGACAGCGTGGCAGCGCTCGCAGCGCCTTTATCCTTAATGAATGGCAAACACGGCGCCCACAATCGTGGCTTTTCTGCAACAGGCATTCCCGATAGCATCCATTCGGCGGTGTACGGGCCGCAATCGCTGTTGAACCTGGCCCCGCCATCGGTAATGTCGGCTTCGGAGCAAGGAGCGCAGGGGCGCAACTTTCTCACGTATTGGGGATGGGGCAGGGAACGCTGTCCTTCAGCAAAAGATACCCAGACCCTACTTTAAAACTTTGACTGGAGGTCAGAAATGAACATTAAGAGCCTTCTCATTGGCTCCGCGGCTGCCACGGTAGCCGTGTCGGGCGCCCAGGCGGCCGACGCCATCGTGATTCCGGAGCCGGAGCCGATGGAGTATGTGCGCGTCTGTGACGTGTATGGTGCCGGCTTCTTCTACATTCCGGGGACGGAAACCTGCCTGAAGGTCGGTGGTCTGGTTCGTTTCGAGCTCGGCTTCGCTGATGGCGACCTGACCGACGACGATGGCTTCAACACGCTTACCCGCGCTGAAGTCACCCTCGACGCACGTTCCGAGACCGAATACGGCACGCTCCGCGGCTATGTCCGTCTGCGCGCCAACTCTGTCGGCGGTGAGGTCATTGCCGCTCCCGGCATCAATGACGGCGATGCACTTTCGCTGGGCGTCAGCGGCGGTGGTGCGTTCGTGCAGGATGCGATCATCGAGCTCGGCGGCCTTGCCATGGGCTTGAGCGACACGCTCTATGATGCCGGCATTTCCGGTGAGTTCGACCGGGGCGGCGGCGATCGCGTGCACTTCATCCGCTACACCTTCAATGCCGGCGGCGGCTTCCAGGCTGCGGTCGCGCTCGAAGAGGCCGACAGCAACTACGACTACACGCCGAACGTGGTCGGTAAGGTTGGCTTCGCGCAGGGCTGGGGTGGCGCCGATTTCTGGGCCGCCTATGACGCCACGGCTGAGGAGTTCGCTCTTAAGGCCATCGCCAAGGCAAACCTGACCGAGGCCGTCTTTGTTGAAGGTATCGCCACCTACGAAAGCGGCGTCAACTTCTACTCGGTCAATCCGTTTGCTGGAACGGGTACTGGCTTTACCATTGGCACTGATTCGCTTCGGCCTGGTGCCGAATGGTCTGCCGGTGGTCTGATCGGCGCGCATTTCACGCCCCGCTTCAAGGCCTCGATCGGCGCTCAGTACTTCAGCGATGTTGGACATGACGTGCTCCTGGGTGCTGGTGTCGATGCAATCCGCGCCGGTGCGACCTTCGACTACGAGATCGTCCAGAACTTCAACGCGAAGCTCGCCGTCAACTACACCACCTTCGACACGCCAGCTGGCGATTTCGATCAGTGGCACGGCTTCCTGCGGTTCGACCGCAGCTTCTAATCTCGGTTAGAAGAAAAGCTTAGGAGACCCGGCGGGCTTGCCCCGCCGGGTTTTCTTTATGCGCCTCGGCGCATTCAGCCGAAAGCCGGTTGAGGGTTTGTCGAAATTTATCGCAGCGTATGGAGGCTTGGTGCCCCCTCTCTTGCGTTTTCCAGGCACTTGCTCGGGGACAAGCCCTCTCGCAAGTACGGGAAAACGCTTTCTCCCCCGCGAAGGGGGAGATAGGCGCGCTGCAATACCGTCTCCGCTATCTCTTCCCTTGTGGGAGAGAAAGCGATTTCAACATCTTGGCCGAAGGCTAAGTGTTAGAAATCGCAAGAGAGGGGGTTACGGCAGCCTGGGCAATCGATTGCACCCTCGCATTTCCTGCGGAAAGATATGGTGTGGCGCGCCATGATCGGCTAGAAGCGCGCGATAAGGGTTGAATGTCCTCCGTCGGGAGTAATGCGAATATGTTCAGGGGCTCCATCACCGCACTTGTGACGCCGTTTCGTCAGGATGGCAGCCTGGACAAAGAGGCTTTCCGCTCTTTTGTCGACTGGCAGATCTGCGAAGGCTCCAGCGGCATCGTTCCGGTGGGCACCACGGGCGAGTCGCCGACGCTGTCGCATGAGGAGCACCGCGAGGTGGTGCAGCTTGCCGTCGAGGCGGCAGCCGGGCGCGTTCCCGTGATCGCCGGTGCCGGATCGAACTCCACGCGCGAGGCGATCGGCTTTGCTGAACATGCGGAAAAGGTCGGCGCGGACGCCGTGCTTGTCGTCACGCCTTATTACAACAAGCCGAACCAGCGCGGGCTTTACGAGCATTACGCGGCGATTGCGCGTTCCACCAGCCTGCCGATCATCATCTACAACATTCCGCCGCGCTCGGTCATCGACATGACGCCCGAGACGATGGGGCGGCTTGCCGCCGAATTCTCCAATATTGTCGGCGTGAAGGACGCCACGGCCAAGGTCGACCGCGTTTCCGAGCAGCGCGCCACCTGCGGTGCGGATTTCATCCAGCTTTCCGGCGAGGACGCCTCCGCCCTCGGCTTCAATGCCCATGGGGGGGTCGGCTGCATCTCCGTCACGGCCAATGTGGCGCCGCGCCTTTGCGCCGAATTCCAGGCCGCATCTCTTGCCGCCCAGCGTGACCGGGCCATCGCCTTGCAGGACCGTCTCATGCCGCTTCACCGGGCGCTCTTCATCGAACCCAACCCGGCCGGAGCAAAATATGCGCTTTCCCGGTTGGGCCGCATGGAAAATGCGCTGCGCCAGCCGCTTTGCACTGTCGAAGCGGCGACGGCCGCCGTGATCGACTCGGCGTTGAAGCACGCCGGGCTGATGAACTGACGCACCCTTTTTACTGCATATGGCCAAGGACACGAACCCGAATATCCGCACCGTCGCCGATAACCGCAAGGCACGCTTTGCGTATGAGATCGTCGACACGCTGGAAACCGGCATCATGCTCGCCGGCACGGAGGTGAAATCCCTCCGCGAAGGGCAGGCCAACATCCAGGAATCCTATGCCTCCGTCGAAGGGGGCGAATTGTGGCTCATCAACGCCTATGTGCCGGAATATTCCGCCGGCAACCGCTTCAACCATGAACCGCGCCGCCGCCGCAAGCTGCTGGTGTCGAAGCGTGAGCTTGCGCGCCTTGCCCAGGCCATCGAGCGCGAAGGCATGACCATGGTGCCCTTGAGGCTCTATTTCAATGCCCGCGGCATCGCCAAGCTGCAACTCGCCGTCGCTCGCGGCAAGAAGCTGCACGACAAGCGCGAGACGGTGAAAAGGCGGGACTGGAACCGGGAGAAGGCGAGGCTCTTGAAGGAGAAAGGGTGAGAAGCAGGGCGTCCTGCCGCTTCACGGACTATTTTTTACACCCTCGCATCTCCCAAAAACGCTCTCGCCTCTGCGAACACCTCCACGAACATCGCCTCCGTCAGTCTTCCCGTATTCGTATTGTAGCGGGAGCAGTGATAGCTGGAGAAAACGCGGATGGCGCCGGCATCCTGGGCTGCGCCATGGGAGAAGGGCAGGGCGCGGAGCGGAAACCCGAGCGCCCGCACAGTCGATTCGTGGGCGATCCTGCCGAGGGTAAGCACGGCTTTCAGCCTGGGAAAGCGCCTCAAGGTCGGGGCAAGGAATTGCTCGCGGCAGGTGTTGATCTCGCTGCCCACGGGTTTGTTTTGCGGCGGCACGCAGCGCACGGCATTGGTGACGGCGGCATCGACCAGCGTCAATCCGTCATCCGGACGCGCTTCGAAGCGCCCTTGTGCAAAGCCAAAGCGCGTCATCGTCTCGTAGAGCAGCGTGCCGGCATAATCGCCGGTGAAGGGCCGCCCCGTCCGGTTCGCGCCGCGCAATCCCGGCGCCAGGCCGACGATCAGCAGGCGCACGTCATCGTCGCTGGAGGGCGCGAATGTCGACACCGGTGCGTTGTGCCACTCCGGCTCCTGCCGACGCCAATCGGCGATGAAGGCATTCAGACGAGGGCAAAGGGCGCAGTCACGCGGCGGCTCCACGCCTTCATGAGCCATGTACTCGTTCTCGTCGCTTTCGTGGGCCTCGTTCTCATCGTCGAGCGGGTCCACGCGCCGCGCCGGACGCTCGGAGGGGTCGCGCCCGATCTCGGATTGCAGTGAGGCAAGGTCGATGAAGCTGTCTGCCTGCCGCCGCAAATCGTCCGAGATCATCGGCGGCTGCGACTGGATCGTCGAAATGATGCTGACCTTCCGTCCCTTGCGCTGCAGCGCCTCGACGAGGGTTCGGAAATCGCCATCTCCGGAAAAGATAACGTAGTGATCGACGATCTCGGCAAGCTCGAGGGCATCGATGGTCAGTTCGATGTCCATGTTGCCTTTGATCTTGCGGCGACCGGTCGAATCCGTGAATTCCTTCGCTGGCTTCGTGACAACCTTGTAGCCATTATAGTCAAGCCAGTCGATCAGCGGCCGGATGGAGGAGTATTCCTGATCCTCTACCAGCGCCGTATAGTAGTAGGCCCGAAGCAGGTAAGCTCGTTTCTGAAAACTCGCCAGTAGCTTCCGATAATCGATATCGAAGCCCAGTGCGCGCGAGGTGGCGTAAAGATTCGCGCCGTCGATAAACATTGCGATCTTTTCGCGGGGATCAAACATGGTTCCAAATATCCTTCGTGGCAATTACTGGGCACAAACAGCCGCGGGAGATCGCGGGAAAATCGTCACTGCGGCCGGTACACACACCTATAGGAACTGACATAGTGCGGAGTTGTTTTTATGCCAATGCCAATAAAATTACAGAGGGAAAATTAGTTCCTTTGGCGGATGTCCTTGAAGGAGACGGCTGACGAAGCCCTGCCAGCCTTGGCGCGCGGCGTTCGCTTCGGGCCCGTTTTGCCTTGTATTTTGGGGTTTGAGCCGCTATGTGATCGCCTAAAGCATTTTTCCGATCGTCGGAGTTGTCCGGCGTCGCGCAAATGTAGCAAAAGCAAACAGATGGAGCGGAGGCACGAGCGAATGCGAAGGCATGCCGCTCCAGTCTCCCGCGATTTACGCAATGAAAGGGGCAGCACATGGCCCGTGTGACCGTTGAAGATTGCATCGACAAGGTAGACAACCGGTTCGATCTCGTTCTTCTGGCCAGCCACAGAGCGCGCCAGCTCTCCCAGGGCGAAGCGCTTACCGTAGACCGCGACAACGACAAGAATCCGGTTGTCGCGCTGCGCGAGATTGCTGACGAAACGCTCTCGCCGGGGGATTTGAAGGAAGCGCTCATCCACTCGCTGCAGAAGCATGTGGAAGTCGATGAACCCGAGGCCGATCTGGCGGTCATTCCGCAGCAGCCGGAAGCGCCGCAACCATCCGAGGACGCGGCTGAGGAAGCCGTTGCCTTCGACCGTATGAGCGAAGACGAATTGCTCGCCGGCATTGAAGGGCTGGTTCCACCGGAGAAGAGCGACGACTTCTAAGTCTCTGGCCGCAACGCATCCCGTTCCAGGCTTGCCACGACGGTTTCTGAGCCGGTGGCATCCGGCGCGCGTCGCCGTCAACGAGGAGGCGAGGGGGCGGCGTGCAGCGGGGAGCGCCCTTCGATGATGCGTCAGTACGAGCTTGTGGAGCGCGTGCAGCGCTACAAGCCAGACGTCAACGAGGCGCTTCTCAACAAGGCTTATGTTTATGCCATGCAGAAGCATGGTCACCAAAGGCGCGCCTCTGGCGATCCGTATTTTTCCCACCCGCTCGAAGTTGCTGCCATCCTGACGGGGATGAACCTTGATGAGGCCACCATTGCGGCGGCCCTCCTGCACGATACGATCGAGGACACATCCGCCACGCGCGCCGAGATCGATGAACTATTCGGCGCGGAGATCGGCACCCTCGTTGAGGGGCTGACCAAGCTAAAAAAGCTTGATCTGGTCTCCACGAAGGCCGAGCAGGCGGAGAACCTCCGCAAGCTTCTGCTGGCCATTTCCGAGGACGTTCGTGTCCTCCTCGTCAAGCTTGCCGACCGGCTGCACAACATGCGCACGCTTCATCACGTGCCCGTGCACAAAAGGCTGCGCATTGCCGAGGAGACGATGGAGATCTATGCGCCGCTCGCCGGCCGCATGGGCATGCAGGACATGCGTGAGGAGCTGGAGGAACTCGCTTTCCGCTACGTCAACCCGGAAGCATTCCACACGGTGACCGAACGGCTCGCCGACCTCCTGGAGCGCAACCGCGGCGTTATTACAGAGATCGAAGGGGCGCTGGCGCGCCTGTTCGAGGAATACGCAATCGAGGCGGTCGTAAAGAGCCGCCAGAAAAAGCCGTGGTCGGTGTTCCGAAAGATGGAAGCCAAGGCGCTTTCCTTTGAGCAGCTTTCCGACATCTTCGGTTTCCGCGTGATCGTCGACACCATGGAAGATTGCTATCGGGCGCTGGGGGCCATCCACTCCACCTGGTCGATGGTTCCAGGGCGCTTCAAGGATTATATTTCAACGCCCAAGCAGAACGATTATCGCTCGATCCACACCACCATCGTCGGGCCGTCGCGCCAGCGGGTCGAACTGCAGATCCGCACCCGCGAGATGGATCGCATCGCTGAATACGGTGTTGCCGCGCACTCGCTGTACAAGGACTTCGGATCGAAGGTCGCGGGGACCAGCAACCAGATTTCGAAGGACACCAACGCCTATGCATGGCTGCGCCGCACGATCGAGGCGCTGTCGGAAGGCGACAATCCGGAAGATTTTCTCGAGAATACAAAGCTGGAGCTTTTTCACGATCAGGTCTTCTGCTTTACGCCCAAAGGGGGGCTGATCGCGCTGCCGCGCGGGGCAACGCCCATCGATTTCGCCTATGCAGTTCACACCGATGTCGGCGACACGTGTGTTGGCGCCAAGGTCAATGGCCGCATCATGCCGCTGATGACCGAGCTCAAGAACGGCGATGAGGTGGAGATCATCCGCTCCAAGGCGCAGGTCCCTCCCGCCGCCTGGGAGTCGGTCGTGGTCACGGGAAAGGCGCGCTCGGCCATAAGGCGCGCGACACGCAACGCCATTCGCAAGCAATATTCGGGCCTCGGGGCGCGCATTCTGGAACGCGCTTTCGAGCGTGCAGGGAAAACCTGGTCCAGGGACGGACTGAAGCCGGTGCTGCATCGCCTGGCCCGCAAGGATGTCGAGGACGTGCTGGCGGCGGTGGGACGCGGGGAACTCTCTTCCAGAGATGTCATCCATGCGGTCTTCCCGGACTATCAGGACGAACGCGTCACTCAGAAACCGAAGGTGCGGGAGGAGGGATGGTTCAACCTGCGCAATGCCGCAGGTATGCTGTTTCAGATCCCCGGCCGCTCCTCACGGCGCAGCCGAAAGGGAAAAGGCAAAAATGCGGCCGGCGATCAAAACGGCGCGCTGCCCATTCGCGGGGTGGCCGGCGACCTTCCCGTGCGCTTTGCCCCGGAAGGGGCCGTGCCGGGTGATCGCATTGTCGGCATTCTCCAGCCGGGCTCCGGCATCACGATCTATCCCATCCAGTCGCCCTCTCTAACGGCCTTCGACGACCAGCCGGAACGTTGGATCGACGTGCGATGGGATATCGATGAAAACATGAAGGAGCGCTTTCCCGCGCGCGTTTCGGTCACGGCCATAAACGAACCGGGCTCGCTGGCCGAGATCGCGCAAGTGATCGCCTCCAACGATGCCAACATCCATACCCTTTCAATGGCGCGCACCGCACCCGATTTTACCGAGATGATCTTTGATCTGGAAGTCTGGGATCTCAAGCATCTCAACCGCCTTAGCTCGCAACTGAAGGAAACGGCTTGCGTGAGCGATGTGCGCCGCGTGAATGGCTGAACGAGCCCACATTGCTGAGGTGTTAAGGCTTCACGTTTCATTCACCATGTGGCGCAGGTGTCCCCGATAGGCCGCATTTTTCATGTTAAGTGTTGCTCCGGGACAATAAGGGACACGGCGCGGACATTCGCTTCCGCGCTGCAAGGGTGAGTTCAATGCATATGACTGTCGCCGATATCGAAGCGCTGATTGAGGAAGAAAAGCGCACGACCTGCGCAGAGTGCCACGGCGCGGCCTGGGCAGAAGGACTTCTGGCTGGCATCGAACCTGAAATCATCGCCGAATCCGCCCTTGCAACGGCACTTGCCGAGCTTGGAAAGAACGGCGGAGAGGACGCGCTGATGGACCTTTTGGAGCATATGCGCGAGCGTGTGCTGGCAGGAGATTTCGTTCCCCACCGCACTCGGCATTGAGCCTTCCCCACTCATCAGCTATCCGTAATCGCGGCCTGCGCGTTTCCCGAGGCCAACGACGCGTTCAGCGAGGTGGCCGATGCCGATAAGGCTGCGTCCTGCGATATTCAGCGGCTCTCTGCCGGCAATGTCGATAATTGCCGCGCTCGCGGTGTTTGCATTCCCGATGCAGGCATTCAGCGCGCCTGCTATCGACGCTGAGGACAATACCGGGTCCGGTTCCCCTAATGGCGGCATCACCACGCCCGGCAGCTCTCCGGCCGGCGGTGCCGCGATGCGGTACAATCCCGACCAGGAGACGCCGGAGATACTCTACGATCTCGACAAGCTTCCCGAGCCCGCGCGGCGCATGCGCAGCCTCATTATGGAAGCTTGTCGCAGTGGGGACATTGAAAAGCTTCGTGCGCTGATCGGTAGCGGCGCGGGAGCAACCCAGCTTTCCTTTGGCGAACTGAATGGCGATCCCATCGATTTCCTGCTGCAGGTCTCAGGAGACAGTCAGGGCCACGAAATTCTAGCCATTCTGCTTGAAGTTCTGGAGGCTGGCTTCGTGCACCTTGATGCGGGGACGGAGCGGGAAGTCTATGTCTGGCCCTATTTCTTCGCCGTTCCGTTGGAGGAATTGACTGCACAGCAAAGAGTAGAGCTTTTCAAACTGGTGACGGCGGGTGATTATGAAGGGATGAAGACGTTCGGGGCCTATATCTTTTATCGCGCCGCCATCACGCCGGACGGGCGCTGGATGTATTTCGTGGCGGGAGATTAACGAGAAGCCACCGAATGCGGGGTTCAGGGACGATCGGGAAACGCCAAGCGAAAAGGAGCACGAAGGCTTGAAATGAGCGGCGTCCCTTGCGTTATGATCCTTTGTCTCCACATGAGAGTCTCAACCGTTTCAAGCCGATAACAGGTCCGAACCGGCCGACGCCTATTGCGAGTTCCGCCATGCCCACAGTCAATCTTCCAAACCGCGTTGCCATTCTCGCCTCGGGGCCGGACAGTGAAACGCTGCTGCAGAATATCATTACGCCGGATCTTTCCGCGCTTTGCGATGACGAGGCACGACCTGGCGCCCTTCTTACACCGCAGGGCAAGATCCTGTTCGATTTCGTAATTTCGCGCGTGGAAAGCGATACGTTCCGGCTGGATTGTGAAAGAGAGGTGGCTGCGGATTTTATCAAGCGGCTGACGCTCTATAGGCTTCGCGCGAAGGTGGAATTTTCCCTTTCCGATCATGAAATCGCCGTTTCATGGGATGGTGATCCATCGCTTTCACGCGGCGCGGTGGCAGACATGCGCTTTCCCGCGGAGATCGCAGTTCGGCGTCATTATGGCAAGGTGCCAGCAGCCGATGCCACCAAGGAACAGTGGGATCAGCTTCGCATTCGCCACGGTATCGCGGAGGGTGGCGCCGACTTCGCACCGGGAGACGCCTTCCCGCACGATGTCCTTTTCGACCAGAACGGTGGTGTCGGCCTTACAAAGGGTTGCTATGTCGGCCAGGAGGTCGTCTCGCGCATGCATCATCGCGGCACTGCCAGACGCCGGCTGGTTATCGTCGAGGGAGAAACCTCATTGCCCGCTACCGGCACGAATCTCACGGCGGGCGGCAAGGCGCTCGGGTTGCTGGGCACCACTTCAGAACGCGACGGGTTGGCCATTGTGCGAATCGATCGTGTGGCGGATGCGCAATCGGAGGGCACACCCGTTCTTGCCGGAGAGGTGCCGGTTTCGTTGAGTGTTCCCGCTTATGCGCATTTTTCCCTTTCCGGTCTGGACGGCAAGGCGGAGCGCGCCTGATGGCAACCGCCGCGCCACGCGCCTGGCAGCGGATGCTGTCGGGCAGGCGCCTTGATCTATTGGAGCCTTCGCCCCTCGATGTCGAAATCGACGACATCGCGCACGGCCTGGCACGTGTGGCGCGGTGGAACGGGCAGACGAAAGGAGATCACGCATTCTCCGTGGCGCAGCATTCGTTGCTGGTTGAAGAGGTGTTCCGGGCCCTCAACAAGGATGCGTCTCCGGATTGGCTGATGGCGGCGCTTCTCCATGATGCGCCGGAATACGTCATCGGAGATATGATTTCGCCCTTCAAGGCAACACTCGGGCGGGATTACAAATCCGTGGAAAAGGGGCTGCAACGCGCGATCCATTTGCGCTTTGCGCTGCCGGCCGATCTTCCGTCGGACCTTGAGCGTCGGATCAAGCGCGCCGACCGTGTGGCAGCTTTTTTCGAGGCAACACGGCTGGCAGGTTTCCGCGACGGCGAGGCAGCGCGCTTTTTCGGGCGTCCGCGGGACGTTTCGGCGGATGCGCTGGACCTTGAACCGCGCCCTGCACCGCAGGCTCAGATGGGCTTTCTGGCGCGCTTCAACATGATCGAGAAACTGCGGACAAGCTCGGTCAAAAGGGGTGGCACGGCGGGGAAAGACAACAACTGCGCGTGCAAACCCATCTCTTGATATCGACCGCCGGGTGATACTCCGCTGGATTTGGGACATTTGACGTGACGGGCTCGTTGCACGCATATTGCGGGCATCGTTTCCAAACCGTTGCGGCACGAGAGGGGCGAATTTTATGGACACGGCCGGAGTCATTACCGGAGCAGAGGCATTGTGGGCGCAGGTGACTGGATTTGCGCTTGCCTACGCATTTTCCATCCTCGGGGCGATCGTTCTCATCATCGTCGGTTATATGGTGGCGGGCCTGCTGGAGCGCTGGACGAGAGCCGGTCTCGCCCGCTTCCCCGCCTTCGACCAGACGCTGCGTGTCTTCCTTTCGAAAATCGTCCGTTATGCCGTGCTGGTGCTGGTGGGTGTCACCGTGCTGGCGCAATTCGGAGTCCAAACAGCCAGCCTGATCGCGGCCCTCGGCGCGGCCGGCCTGGCGATCGGCCTTGCGTTGCAGGGCACGCTGCAGAACATTGCTGCCGGCATCATGCTGCTTGTTCTCAAGCCCTTCCGCGTTGGCGAGTATATCGATGCGGGCGGGATTGCCGGCACCATCGAGGAAATCGGACTGTTCGCGACGGAAATGAAGTCACTCGACGGCGTGTATATGCTGACGCCCAACAGCGAACTTTGGAACAAAACCGTTACCAATTATTCGCGCAACTCGCTGCGCCGCAATGACATCACCATGCGGGTGGGCTATCGCGACGATATCGACTTGGCACAGACGACACTCGGCCAGTTGGCCGCGGCGGATAACCGTGTACTGGCCGTGCCTGAAGCTGAGACCTTCGTGGTAAGTCTTGATGACAACGCCGTTATGGTGACGTTGCGCTATTGGACAGCAACGACGGATTGGTGGCCGACCCGGCTCGATCTTACGAAGGCGGCCAAGAAGGCATTCGATGAAAAGGGCATTTCCATTCCCTTCCCGCAACGGGACGTGCATGTCATTTCTGCAGAAACCCCAGCCATTGCCAGCAAAAAGCCCGCGTCGAGGCGCGGGCGCGCGGCGGCAGCAGGGTCAGAACGTCCAAGCTGATGCATCAGAGTTTTTGAACTTTCGCGGGAAATCAATTCATTTGCATCGACAATTGCGTGAGCTAAGTTGCATCCGTCTTCAACAATGGATGCAACCATGACGGTAGCAACATCGCAGCGGCCTGAAACATCCTCGTTCCCCTGGATGATCGTCATTTGCGGCTGCATGATCGCTGCCCTGACCTTCGGGCCGCGCTCGGCAATGGGCTTTTTCCAGCTTCCCATGCTCGCCGAGAAGGGATGGGACAGAACGACGTTCGGTCTGGCAATGGCCATTCAGAACCTTCTCTGGGGCATCGGGCAGCCTGTTTTCGGCGCGATTGCCGATCGGTTCGGCACCTGGCGCGTGCTTGCGCTTTCCGGCTTCATCTACGCGGCCGGGCTTTATCTGATGGCAACCGCGAACAGCGAAGCGATGCTGCACATCGGCGGGGGCGTTCTGGTGGGGCTTGGCGTGGCGGGCGGCTCCTTCAGCATCGTTCTTGCCGCATTCGCCCGGAATGTGCCGGCGGAAAGCCGCAGTCTCGTCTTCGGCATCGGTACCGCCGCCGGCTCGGCGGGCATGTTTCTGTTCGCGCCAATCAGTCAGGGGTTGATCGACGCGTATGGCTGGTCCGACACGCTTATTTATCTGAGCGCAGCCATGCTGATCCTCCCGGTTCTTGCCATCCCGCTCACGGGAAACGCGGCGAGTGGCCGGGTGCGGCAAGCCGAATTCGAGCAGACAGTGGGCGCGGCTCTTCGCGAGGCACTCTCCCACCGCAGCTTTGTTCTACTGGTTTCCGGCTTCTTCGTCTGCGGCTTTCAGGTGGCTTTCATCACCGCCCATTTCCCGGCCTATATCGGCGATCTCGGAATCGACGCGAAATATGCGGTAATCGCGCTCGCCCTGATCGGTTTCTTCAACATTATCGGTTCGCTGGCCTCCGGCCTTATCGGGCAGCGCTATTCAAAACCGATCTTCCTGGCGCTGATATATATCGGGCGCTCTGTCGCCGTAACGGTGTTTCTTTTGCTGCCGCAGACACCGGCAAGCGTCGTCCTCTTCGCCATCGTCATGGGGCTGCTCTGGCTCTCCACGGTTCCGCCCACAAACGCGCTGGTCGCGATCATGTTCGGCACCAAGTATCTGGGGATGCTGGGTGGAATCGTTTTCTTCTCGCACCAGATCGGATCGTTTCTCGGCGTGTGGCTGGGCGGCTTCCTCTACGACCGGTTCGGCTCCTACGATGCGGTGTGGTGGCTGGGAGTTGCGCTCGGCATCTTCGCGGCTGTGGTTCACTGGCCGATTCAGGAACGGCCCGTAGAAAGACCCGGTATCGCGGCAGCGGAATAGGCCTGAACAATCTGTGCGTCTGTTGACGCTCCACGTCGTTAAATATCAGCAGTGTCTTGGTCGTTCGGCATGCTGCGCGCCAATGCTGACAGGAAACCGGCGCGTGCTTCAGGTTCGGCAAGCCCGCGCGGTTCATAGACGTGGCGGTGGAGGAAAAAACCGGTCAATGCGAAGGCTTGCCTCAGCGCCGCCTGATCGCATTGAGCATCCACGTTGGCGCGCAAAAACGTCGGCAGCGGCAGAAGCTTGTCGCGCCACGGCTCACCCGCTTCCACAGTGACGGCCCTTCCGGATTTTGGGGAGACATAGGCGAGATTCTCGCGGCTTCCCGTCAGAGCACATTGGGAAAGGTCCAGCCCGAACCCGAGTTCCTCCAGAAGCGCCAATTCGAAACGGGCGAACAACGCTCCCACAATCGAGACATCGTCGAGATGTGCGGAGACGATGCCCAGCGTTTCATAAAGGCCCGGATGCGGATCGCGCTCCGGCAGCAGGCGCAGATGCGCCGCGACGAGCTGGATGCCGTAGATGGCGGTCGACGAGCCCAGTAGACGGGCAGCATTCAGCTCGATCGGTTCAACCTGGAATGTGCCCAGATGCTCGTCAAGCCGGGCTCGCCACGAAAGCTCCACCCGGTTGCCGGGTTGCAGCATCGGTTGCATACGGCGCGAGCGCCCACCGCGTACGAGGCCCATATGGCGGCCGTGCTCGGACGTCATTGCCTCCAGTATGACGCTGGTTTCGCCATGCTTTCGGGTGCCGAGGATGATGCCCTGGTCGTGCCATTCCATGGCTGCTGTTTCACCCCCTCAACTGGGGAATTCAAGCCCCATCTCGCGATACCGTTCCGGATCGTCACCCCAGTTCTCGCGCACTTTGACGAAGAGAAACAGATGCACCTTCTGCTCCAGGATCTTCGACATTTCCTCGCGTGCAGCCTGGCCGATATCGCGGATTGATGTCCCTTTATGGCCGAGCACGATCTTCTTCTGGCTTTCGCGCTCTACATAGACCACCTGCTCGATGCGAACGGAGCCATCCTTGCGCTCCTCCCACTTCTCTGTCTCGACATGGATGGAGTAAGGGAGCTCCTGGTGCAGGCGCAGGAAAATCTTCTCACGCGTGATTTCCGCTGCAAGCTGCCGCATCGGCAGGTCCGAGATGTGATCTTCCGGATAATACCACGGACCTTCCGGAAGAGCTTCGGCGAAATAGTCGAGGAGGTCTTCACAGCCCGAACCCGTGAGCGCTGAAATCATGAATGTGCGTTCGAAGGCCACGCGCGCGTTCGCCTCGTGGGTGAGGGCAAGGAGCATTTCCCGCTTCACGCGGTCGATCTTGTTGAGAATCAGGATCTTGGGCTGGGCCACATCCGCTAGGCTGCTGAGAATCGCCTCTGCATCGCCGCGTATACCGCGCTCGGCATCGATGAGAAGAGCCACGATGTCGGCATCCCTTGCCCCGCTCCAGGCCGTTGCCACCATCGCGCGGTCGAGTCGCCGGCGCGGACGGAAGATGCCCGGCGTATCGATAAAGACGATCTGCGCATTGCCGTGCGTGGCGATGCCGCGAATGATGGAGCGGGTCGTCTGCACCTTATGCGTGACGATGGATACCTTCGCGCCGACAAGGCGATTGAGGAGCGTCGACTTGCCGGCATTCGTCGCGCCGATCAGTGCGACAAAACCGGAATGGGTGGGCGGCGGTCCGGCGGGCTCGGTCATGTTTCGCCTTCCAGTGGCTTCCAGATGCCCTCACGCATCAGAACGTTGGCAGCGGCGGCCTGTTCCGCCTCGCGCTTGGAACGCCCGCGCCCATGTCCGTCCTGATAGCCTGAGATGTGAACGCAAGCGGTGAAGACGGGTTCATGATCGGGGCCTTCACGACCCTCTATGATATATTCCGGGGTGGCGCTGGAGACCTGGTGTGCCCACTCCTGGAGGGCGGTCTTTGCGTCGGCACGGGCCGCGCCCGCCGCCATCGACCGCTCGGTCCAATGCGCACGGATGAAAGCGCGCACCCCGTCGAGCCCGTCCTGCAGGTAAATGACGGCGATCAGCGCTTCCAGAACGTCGGCGCGCATGTTGACCTGTTTGCGCGCTGCGAGCGAGCGCACGTCGCTGCCGGTGCGGATGAGGGCGACGAGATCCAGCTCGTCGGCGATTTCGGCCAATGTGCCCGCATTGACCAGCGCATTCAGGCGCAGTGAAAGTTCGCCTTCCGACGCATCGGGAAAGCTTTCATAAAGCATTTCCGCCACGGCAAGGCCCAAGACGCGGTCCCCGAGAAATTCCAGCCTCTGGTAATCGCCGGCGTCTGCGCGGGCGCTCGAATGCGTCAATGCCCGTTCAAGCAGGGTGGGGTCGCGGAAAGCCACGCCGATGCGCTGTTCGGCCGCTTCGGCCAATTCGTCTTTTCCACGCTTAGCAACCATTGTCGTGCCGTCAGTCGATCCAGCTGAAAATGCGCGACGGACGGACCTCTGTCGGCCAGCGCCAGATCTCCAGCGGGCTCGCGCCGCCTGCGATGGAGAAGAAGATGATGTTGGCACGGCCGACAAGATTTTCCGCTGGCACAAACCCGACGGAAAAACGGCTGTCAGTGGAGTTGTCACGGTTGTCGCCCATCATGAAGTAATGATCTTCAGGAACGACGAATTCCCGCGTGTTGTCGCCGACGGAGTTCGGGGAAAGGTCGAGTGTTTCGTAAGAGACGCCATTGGGCAGTGTCTCCCGGTAAACATCCACCGGGCGGGAGACCTCGGTAATGTCGGGATTGTTGATCTGGCCGATCCTCTCGCGCGGGACCGCCTGATCGTTAATGTAAAGCTCGCCATCGCGCATCTGGATCCGGTCGCCCGGCAAACCCACCACGCGCTTGATGTAGTCGAGCGAGGGGTCGGGCGGAAACTTGAAGACGACGACGTCGCCGCGCTCTGGGGACGAGCCCCAGATGCGGCCGGAAAAGAGGGGCGGCGAAAGGGGAAGCGAATGGCGCGAATAGCCGTAGGCCCATTTGGTCACGAAAAGATAATCGCCCTCCAGAAGCGTTGGCCGCATTGACCCGGAGGGAATGGAAAAGGGCTGGAAGAAAAATGTCCTGATCACCAGTGCCAAAAGCAGGGCCTGGACGATGACGCTGATCGTCTCGCCAAGGCCACCAGAATTTTTCCGGGATTTATCGGCCACGCTCATAAGGTCCTCGGTTCATTCGCGGTTGTCGGCGCCCGCGATCAGTTCGCGTTTCGTCTTATCGGCTCAAACCGTTTACGGCAATGCAGCCAACCCCGGCAATTTGATGCATTGCGTCTATGGCGTTGGGAGGGCCTCGATGATGACGAAGGCCTGCGCCAGGGGGAAGTCGTCGGTGATGGTCAGGTGCACAACGGGCTCGTGGCCGGGCGGAAGCAGCGACGCAAGTCGTTCAGCAGCGCCGCCGGTCAACCTCATGGTCGGCTTGCCGGTCGGCAGGTTCACCACCCCCATGTCGCGCCAGAAGACACCGTGGGAAAGACCGGTACCGAGTGCTTTGGCGCAGGCTTCTTTGGCCGCAAACCGCTTGGCATAGGACGCGGCGCGCTGGCGCCGCCGCTCCGACTTGGCGCGTTCGATCTCGGTAAACACGCGAAAAGTGAAGCGCTCGCCATAGCGCTCCAGTGTCGCCTCGATGCGACGAATGTCGATGAGATCACTGCCAAGTCCTATAATCATGGAATCAACTCGCCGAAGCACCGGCAGAGGCCCGGCGGCGTGCCCGTTCCGCCAGCCGACGACGGCGCTGTTCCCGGAAACTGAGGACGCCCCAGCGCGTCACGAAATAAAGGATCACCGCCGCGGTCAGACCAAGCGGCAATGACCCGACCAGCATCGGCTTCAGAAACGGCTCCCAAAGTTGGGAAAACTCCATCTCCCACAGAAGGTGGCCAATGTCCCGCGGCCCGATGGTGGTCGGATGCCGGCCGTAGAGGATGAGCTTTCCTGTTTCCAGCGTCGCGCCCCAAATGAATGGGACGGTTAGCGGATTGCCGACTGCGGTACCGATTGCCGAGGCAATCAGGTTGCCTCCGACGATCCACGCGAGAGCTGCGGCGAGGAGGAAGTGGAAGCCCAGAAGTGGCGTAAAGGAGGCGAACGTCCCTGCGGCAATTCCGGCGGCGATGGCATGTGGTGTTGCGCTCAGCCGCAGCGCGCGTTTGGCGTAATATTGCGCGGAACGCCAGAACGAGCGCCTCGGCCAGACCAGCGTGCGCAGCCGCTCCCAAAAATTCGTATTCTTTCTGCGCTTGAACAACATGGTGCCTTGCAGCCACCTTACCTACCCGCCAACAGCCAGTGTAAGCGTTATCCGTTAACTCCATATCACCTATCTAGGCATTCATAAGGCGGGAAGAAACCGCATGGGCGATCTGGCGCACCTTGAGCGGTTATTTGCGCTTCTTATTTCGTTTTTTCAGTTGCCGTGGCGCTCGACCAGTTCCGCGCTCAACGCCTCGCCTTCCTTCATGTAGCGCTCGATCGCGTGCAGCGCTGCGTCCGTGCAGTGGGTGTAGACGGAAGCGAAGGAGCGATAACCGTGGTTGAAACTGGCAACGAGCATGGCGCGGCGGTCGCCAGTGGGGGCTTCCGCATCCAGAAGCGCCTCCATCTGCGCACGCCAGGGGCCGTTTTCCTCGCCGCAAAGGCCACGCAGGAAATGCACGGAACCGAGGATTTCAGCCAGGCGCAAAAGGCGGTCGTCATACGCTGCCTGGGCCGATGCGGATGTCGCGGCGAGCCCTGATGCAAGAAACGCCGCGGCTAATGTGTTGAGGTACGGTCTCATGGCTGTCTTGTCGCCGGGAAAGTGTGCCCGTGCAAGCTGCATCACATGGATGTGCAACCGGAGGCGATCTTTTCAGCCACCATCAATGTGCTTTCGGTGATCGGCAGGGCGCGCATCTCATCGATCGTGTACCAACCGACACGACTGGCATCATCGCCCGGGCGCGCCACTCCATGTGCCCGGTTCGCACAGAATACGTCGAGACGGTAGTTCCGGCCGTTTTCCGCAGGAATGATGATTTCGCCGAACCGCTTGAATTCGTCCAGCATCAGGCCTGATTCCTCTCGCAGTTCCCTTTGGACAGCCTCACGTGCTGTTTCACCGGCTCTAACGCGCCCTCCAGGAAACGCATAAAGGCCGCGCGAGGGCGCATGCCCGCGCTGGACCAGCAGGAAGCGGCCGTCCTGCAACACCGCCACCGAAACGGCGGGGATATCGCTTGCGTTCATCATTGCATCCCTTTGCGAAGAACCTACTGTATCGACAACCTTCTTGACGCAACATCATCATTTGCAAACGGGCCATCGGGAAAGACTATGTGCGGACGCTTTGCACTGACGACCACACCTGGAGAGATAGAGGCGTTGTTTGACGTCGTCGACGTCGAGAATTTTCCGCCACGCTTCAACATTGCGCCGACCCAGCCAATCTTGATGGTTACAACGGGGTGGGGGCGCTCGCCTGGTTCGAACATGCCGGACCGGCGCTCGTTGCTTGTGCGCTGGGGGCTTCTGCCGTCCTGGGCAAAGAACCCGAAAGAGATGCCGCTCCTCATCAATGCCCGTGCTGAAACCGCAGCGGATAAAGCGAGTTTTCGCGCGGCCATGCGCCATAGGCGCACGCTCGTGCCGGCTTCCGGATTCTATGAATGGCGGCGCGAGGGCAGGGGCCGTCCACAACCCTATTGGATCAGACCGCGAGAGGGCGAGGTGGTTGCCTTTGCCGGCATCATGGAAACGTGGACGGAACCCGGTGGCAGCGAAATCGACACGGGTGCGATTGTCACCACTGCTGCAAGCGACGACCTGGCGGAGATCCATCACCGCATGCCGGTGGTCGTTCGCCGCGAGCACTTCGCGCGCTGGCTGGATTGCGTGGGCAGCGAACCGCGCGACGTGACGGATCTGCTGGCGCCGCCGGAGCCAGGGTTCTTCGAGGCAGTGCCGGTTTCACATAAGGTCAACAGTGTCGCCAACACTGGGGTCGACCTGCAGGAACGGGTGGAACCGACACCCGAGGAGGGCGGCGACTATCGCGGAAATGAAAAGGCGCAATTATCGCTCTTCTGAGCGCTCCTGCCGGTTGCGTCCAGCGGTAGGCTGAGGCAAAGGGTTTTCATGGACTCGGCGCTCTATTCTGCCTTTATAGCGGGCCTGTTTCTCGGCGGCTCCCTCATCATCGCCATCGGCGCGCAGAACGCTTTTGTTCTGCGGCAGGGGCTTTTGCGTCAGCACGTGCTTGCATTGTGTCTCATCTGCTCGGTTTCTGACGCGCTTCTTATCAGCGCGGGCGTGGCGGGGCTTGGTACGCTCGTCGCGCGCTCGCAAGGGCTCGTTCTCGCCGTCACACTGGGCGGCTCCGCATTTCTACTCGTTTATGCGTTTCTCGCCTTCCGGCGCGCCATCCGGCCGGACGTACTCCTTGCGGCAGGTAACGGCGCGCCCAGTCTGAAGGCCGCGGTGGCCGCATGCCTTGCCTTCACCTTTCTCAATCCGCATGTGTATCTGGATACGGTGCTTCTCGTCGGTTCGCTTTCGGGCGCTTACGAGGGACCGGCACGCACGCTCTTTGGTGCTGGCGCGGTAACGGCATCGTTCCTGTGGTTCTTCGGACTTGGTTACGGCGCTCAGCTGCTGCAGCCCGTTTTTGCCCGGCCTGGCGCGTGGCGCGTGCTGGACAGCCTGATCGGCCTCGTGATGGCCGCCCTGGGCTTAAGTCTCCTCACGCGGCTCGTATGAGCGTTTTGGCTCGTCCTTCCTGGCTTTGTGGCAACACAAGAGCGCGGCGTTGATGGCGGCAGGTCCAACCTTTCGGTATTCCTTGACAAGCTGGGTCTGCTCCGCCGGCTTTCGAGCGTCGGCCGGGTCTTGCTTGACATTTTGTAAGGGCATTTTCTTTGCCTAAGTTTGAGGTCACCTTCATCGCTTACTGTGTCAGCGATTTCGACGAATTCATGTCCCAAACGTCCGATCGGCGTGACCGTTTCCTAAAAATGCCATAACAAGCTTAATACTTCCTTCACATTGTGGGCACCGAGCCACATCCATGCCTCGCGATCCGGTGCTTGACGGCGGCGGCGCCGGAAGCGATAAGGGCACCTATGAAAACGCTGTTTGCGATTATCGGCATTTGCATTATCGGCTAGCGCTTCCCGCTGGCCCGGTCGTTTTCGCCTTCTCCCCTCGATACGAAAAACGCCCTGGCCAGCGGCCGGGAGCAGTCTGTCTGTCGTGTGAAACTCGGTAAAATAGCGGGCGCTATGTGCATCAAAAATGAATGTACCGCGCGCTAAAAAGCGGAATCGACAATGTCTGACGGGTCCAAGGGATTGAAAATCTATAACACGCTGACGCGGCAGGAGGAGAAGTTCGAGCCTCTCGATCCTGCCAATGTGCGCATGTATGTCTGTGGCCCGACCGTGTACGACTTCGCCCATATCGGCAATGCGCGGCCGGTGATCGTGTTCGACGTCATGTTCCGGCTGCTGCGCCGGCTATATGGCGAAGATCATGTCACCTATGTGCGCAACATCACGGACGTTGACGACAAGATCAATGCGCGCGCGCTGCGCGACTATGGCTTTGAAATCGAAGCTGGCCGGCTGACGCTCAATGAGGCCATTCGCCGGGTGACGGAGAGGACCGCCGATCAGTTTCACGCGGATGTGCAGGCGCTTGGTTGCCTGGCGCCCACAGTGGAGCCACGCGCGACCGAATTCGTGCTGCCGCGTGGCGACGGGCGCACGGATATGGCGAGCCTGATTCAAAATCTCATCGATCGCGGCCATGCCTATGCTGCCAAAGGAGAAATCCTGTTCGACACCGCTTCGATGCCTGACTACGGCCAACTGTCGAAGCGCCGGCTCGAGGACCAGCAGGCTGGTGCGCGCGTTGCGGTCGACCCGCATAAGAGAAATCCTTCCGATTTCGTTCTATGGAAGGAATCCTCGATCGAGGAGCCCGGCTGGGAGGCGACGTTCACCGTCGATGGCCAACCGTTGACGATCCGCGGCCGTCCCGGCTGGCACATCGAATGCTCGGCCATGTCCGCGGCCTACCTTGGCGAGGTTTTCGACATCCATGGTGGCGGCCTCGATCTCATCTTTCCGCACCACGAAAACGAGATTGCCCAGTCCCGCTGCGCTCACGGCACGTCCGAAATGGCGCGATACTGGATGCACAATGGCTTCGTCCAGGTAGAGGGCCGAAAGATGGCGAAGTCCGAGGGCAATTTCGTCACGATTCACGACCTTCTAAACACCGACGCGTTCGGCGGCCGCAAGTGGACCGGCGAGGTTTTGCGCCTGGCGATGCTGATGACGCACTACCGGCAGCCGCTGGATTTCAGCGTCAGACGGTTGGATGAAGCAGAGGCAACCTTGCAGAAGTGGGCCGATGCCCAAAAGATCGCCGCCCAGATAGACTGGCGCACTTTGAACGCCAGGCGGCAAGAGGCAAATCCCAGCAGCGCGGTTCTTAATGCATTGTTGAACGATTTGAACACGGCCGGTGCGGTCGCGGAACTAAACAGGCTATATAAAGTGGCTGTGAGCGGAAACGAGGAAGCAGCTTTCCAGCTTGTGGGCGGCTGGTCCTTGCTGGGCTTCAGCTTGGATGAAATCTTTGCGCACGCTGATGTGGACGCAGTGGCTCATGCCGCTCTTGCCGATGATGTGGAACCTCTTATCGAGAAGCGTCTGTCTTTCATCCGGGAAAAGAACTTTGCCGAAGCTGACCGCATCCGCGAGGAATTGTCCGCCAAGGGCGTTCAGCTCATGGACTACAAGGACACCGAGACGGGTGAGCGCCGGACCAAGTGGGAGGTGAAGCGGTGAGGATTGCATTGTGCACCCCACTCTGGGCTGCCGCTCATCTCCCCCTCGAGGCGGGAGATCGCGCTGATCATGCTGCCTTGCTTCAATCGCCGCGGATAGAGCGCGGACATAACCGGCGGCGGGTATGAGCAAGGAAGGAGACCAAGCATGAGCCTGGATAACGAACCCATCTATACCGGTGGCTGCCAATGCGGCGCCGTGCGCTTTCGTGTCGAGGGAGCTCTGGGCGAGCCTTCAATCTGCCACTGCCGCATGTGCCAGAAGGCCTTCGGCAATTTCTATGCGCCACTGGTTTCCGTGCGTGATGCCAAGATGCGGTGGACGCGCGGAGAGCCCAAGCGTTACCAATCCTCAAATCATGTCAGACGCGGCTTTTGCGCCGAATGCGGCACGCCGCTCACATTCGAAGCACCTGACGAGAGCATCGACGGCATAGCCCTGGCCATTGGCGCTTTCGATCATCCAGAGGAACTGGCGCCGCGTCTCCAGTGGGGGCTGGAAGCCAAGCTACCCTACGTCGACACGCTGCACACGCTTCCCGGAAAGCAGACGATGGATGACATTGCCAGCGCGGGCTACCTTGCGGATCTGGTCTCCTACCAGCATCCCGATCACGACACCGAACAATGGCCGCCGGAGAATGCGAAATGAGCCGCGAGCGCATCTATCTCTTCGATACCACACTGCGAGATGGCCAGCAGACGCCTGGCATCGACTTCTCTGTCGAAGATAAAATCGCCATCGCGGCGCTGCTCGATGAACTGGGCGTGGACTATGTCGAGGGAGGCTATCCCGGCGCCAACCCGACCGACAGCGAATTCTTTTCGCAAAAGCGCACGCACCGCTCCGCCTTCGTCGCTTTCGGGATGACAAAGCGCGCGGGCGTTTCGGCCGCCAATGATCCGGGGCTTGCCGCGCTTGCCCAGTCCCGGAGCGATGCCATCTGCTTCGTTGCCAAGAGTTGGGACTATCATGTGCGCGTGGCGCTGGGCTGTTCAAACGAGGAGAATCTGGATTCGATCCGTGCGTCGGTGGCCGCTGCTCGTGCCGCGGGCAAGGAGGCGCTGGTCGATTGCGAACACTTTTTCGACGGCTACAAGGCCAATCCCGATTATGCGCTCGCCTGCGCCAGGGCAGCTTACGACGCAGGCAGCCGCTGGGTCGTGCTGTGCGACACCAATGGCGGCACGCAACCAGCCGAGATCCGGGACATCATCGCGGCAGTCATGGCCGCCGGTATTCCTGGGACTCATCTCGGCATCCACGCGCATGACGATACGGGGCAGGCGGTGGCAAATTCACTTGCTGCGGTGGAGGCTGGCGCGCGCCAGATCCAGGGAACGCTGAATGGCATCGGCGAACGCTGCGGAAATGCCAATTTGACTACGATCATCCCGACGCTCGGGCTGAAGCCTGCCTATGCGGATCGTTTCGAGACCGGAATTTCGGAGAACGCTCTGGAGGGTATCGCGCGCATTTCGCACGCCTTTGATGAGCTTTTGAATCGCGCGCCCGATGCGCAGGCGCCTTATGTCGGAAGCTCGGCTTTTGCCACGAAGGCTGGCATTCATGCCTCAGCCATTCTCAAGGATCCGCGGACGTATGAACACGTCGCTCCCGAAGCGGTAGGCAATGTGCGCCGCGTCATGGTCTCAGATCAGGGTGGCCGTGCGAATTTCGTGGCCGAACTGGCGCGCCGTGGCATCGCCGTGGAAAAGTCTGATCCGCGCCTCGATACGCTCATCGCGCTCGTCAAGGACCGCGAGGCCCAGGGCTATGCTTATGAGGGGGCGGATGCGAGCTTTGAACTGCTTGCCCGGCGTACCCTCGGACGTGTGCCGGAGTTCTTCAAGGTCGAGGGCTTTCGCTGCATGGTCGAGCGCCGCTTCGACGCGAATGGCAACCTCAAAACGGTTTCGGAGGCGGTGGTGCGCGTCACCGTCGACGGTGAGATGCGACTGTCGGTTGCGGAAGGCCATGGTCCCGTCAATGCGCTTGATATCGCGCTGAGAAAGGATCTCGGCCGCTATCAGGACGAGATTGCGGACCTCACGCTGACTGACTACAAGGTGCGCATCCTCAACGGCGGCACTGAAGCGATCACCCGCGTGTTGATCGAGTCGCACGATGGAACCGGTATGCGTTGGTGGACGGTGGGAGTGTCCGACAACATCATAGATGCTTCATTCCAGGCCTTGATGGATTCCATCGTCTACAAACTGGTCAGGAACCGCGAAAACGCGGAGATTGCAGCCGAGTAGAGGCACATATGGACCGGGCAAGCGAATGAGCGATGCGGCAAAAGGAACAGATTCCCACGTCTCCTTTCTTGTCCCTATCGCGAAAAAGGAATAGACCGCATTGAAAATCTATAGCATTTTGCAGTCAGATGAATCATCTGACGTGCGCATCGATGCGGGAAAACGAGTAAATTGAGCGTCCTGTGTGCGTCCGGATGGACGCATGGCACTCTAGGGCCGCTGGAATGGCGATGACTCCGCGCAAAATCATACTCTTTCTGTTGGGCGCGTTGGTGGCCGGCGGCGTGGCCTATTATACCGGAATTGCCGACCCGGCGATAAAGATGCGCGCGGAGGTAGCGGAGCCTGCCTCAAAGCTGCCGTCGGAAGAAGATGCTTCCGCTTCGTCGCAACCACAGGCGGCGCTCTCCGAGACGAAGAAGGATCGCGCCAGCGGGGAGCCGCGGGAAAGCGGTGCGCAGGCTGAAGGTCCCGAGGTGGATGATTCAGAGTCAGCGCAGCTCCAGAAAGATGTGATCGTCCCCGCGTTCGATGTTCTGCGCGTCGAGCCCAATGGATCCTTCGTGGTCGCAGGCCAGGCCGCTCCCAAGGCGGAAGTGGAGGTGCTGAGCGGGTCTACGGTGCTCGCAACGACGCAATCCGGCCCCGCCGGCGATTTCGTCGCTGTTCTCGACCAGGCATTGGAACCAGGCGACCACAACATTGTGCTGCGTGCCACATCGCCGGAAAACGTGGCTGCCACTTCCATCGAGACAGCCATCGTTTCCATCCCATCAGCCGGCAGCGAGGATCTCGTCGCCCTCGTGCAACGGCCGGGAGAGCCGAGTCGGCTCATCACCGTGCCGCACCGGGAAGAGGACACGCCAGCCGGAGATTCGGACGAGATCGCCCAGCCTGACGGGCCGGAAGACGCGGCGACCGCGGACGATGGCATAACACCTGAGGGCGAAGGAGAAGGTGGCCCGGCCGTCGAAAGGCCCGGCGAGTCCAATGCCGTGGCTGTTGATGAGACTGAAGACCAGGTGCAGTTCGAGCAGGACGCCGCCTCATTGCCGCGTGACGAGCCGCCGGTTTCGGAAACAAGTGCGGATGAAGCATCAAAGCTTGCTGAATCGAGCAGGGAAGATTCCGGCAATGCGGATGGGCCGCAGGACGATGTGAGTGCGCGCGCGGAAACACAGGCGGATGGTGCTTCGTCGTCGCAAGAGCCGGAAGAAGTGTCGCAGGAAGAAATTGTACCCTTCATCGAAGCGGTGGAAATCGACGGTCAGGAAATATTTGTGGCAGGAACCGCGGAGCCCGGCCGCCTGGTGCGGATCTACGCCAACGATATTCTTCTCGGCCAGACGACGGTCTCGCCAAGCGGGCGTTTTCTCATCGAATCCGAACGTGAACTTCCGGTGGGCGATTATATCATCCGCGCCGACATGCTTGCCGACGACGGGGTGACGGTGATTGCGCGGGCGGCCGTTCCCTTTGAAAGGCATACCGGCGAGCAGATTGCCGCTGTTGCACCCGAAGCGGCGCAGCGTGTTCCAGGTTCCGCATCGGCGGAAGGCAGCGGCGAAAGCGATCGCCTGAGCGGGGCGGAAGAAGGTGAAAGCGAGCGGACAATTTCGCCGGATGAAGACGCTGCATCCGTTCGAACGGCGCCGTCCCGGGGCGCCATCGGATCATCCAAGCAGCAAGCCGAAGACAGCGCGCACGAGCCGGCTACTCCTTCCTCTGAGCCGCTGGAACGCGATTTAAGGAGACAGTCGCGGTCGAAAAGCCAACCAAAATCGCTCGCCCTGGATGGTGCGTCGGGCGAAAACTCCGCTGTAGAACTCGCACCGGCGCTGAAACCGGTCGACGGGGCGGTTATCATTCGCCGCGGCGATACGCTCTGGCATATCTCCCGCCGCGTCTACGGGCACGGTATTCGCTACACCACCATCTATCTCGCCAATCAGGAGCAGATTCGCGATCCCGACCTCATCTGGCCGGGGCAGATCTTCGCGGTGCCGGAAGAGACGGCTAGCGGCCAGAAGGCGAATCTTGAAGCGCTCGGCGACCAGATCCTGACGCCGGAAGAAGCTGCCGCCGTGCAGCAGGAGTAGGAATCTCTCCTGTCTGGCGGGCATTCGTGTCGGTCTGCCCTCAGCTTACCTCTATCGGTTCGAATTGGTGGTTTGCACAGTCGGATGAGAGTTTAGCATTTGCGTTTTCGCCCTTCATCGTCTATCGCCGATAGGCGATGAACAAACGCATAAGCATTCAGCAAACCCCGTCCATTGCCTCCGGATGTTGCCCGGGGGAAGATCTTGCACGTTCACTCGCTGCGTTGGCGCACCCCGCGCGCATTGAAATCCTGCGCCATCTGTCTGGTGTGGAAGGCTGCTGTTGCAAGGATGTGGTAGGGCGCTTGCCGCTCGCACAATCGACGGTATCCCAGCATCTGAAAGTGCTTGCGGAAGCCGGGTTGGTGCAGGTTACGCCGGAGCGTCAGCGTTCGCGATACACCGTTGATCGTCAAGCATTGGTGAAGCTCTCGACCGCTGTCAACGACCTGCTTTCAACCTGCGCGGCGGGGCCGGTTGCCAGCGAAGAGAACATCTGAGGCAGAACTTTTGGCACAGAAGACCGTTTCAGCCGAATCCGGCGCGACCTTCCGCACGCTCGTCAATCTATGGCCCTATATGTGGCCATCGGAGCGGCGCGATCTGAAGACGCGAGTGTTGCTGGCGACCGTGTTCCTGATCCTCGCCAAAGTCGTTCTCGTCCTCGTTCCCTATTTCTACAAGTGGGCGACGAACGTTTTGTCGGGTGAGGGCGCGCCGCCCGATTTCATGCCGGCGCTGCTCGCGGGGCCTTTGGTGCTGGTTGTCGCCTACAATTTGATGCGCATTCTCCAGCTTGGCTTCAACCAGCTTCGCGATGCACTCTTCGCACGTGTTGGCCAGCATGCCGTACATCAGCTTGCCCACCGCACCTTCGTGCATATGCACGCCTTGTCGCTACGCTTCCACCTGGAGCGCAAGACCGGCGGGCTGTCGCGCATCATCGAGCGTGGCACGAAAGGCATCGACACCATCGTGCGCTTCACGATCCTGAACACGGTGCCGACGCTGCTCGAGTTCGCGCTGTCAGCCATCATATTCGCAGTTGCCTATGGCTGGGCCTATGTGGCCATCATTGCCGTTACGGTGGTGCTCTATATCTGGTTCACGATACGAGCGAGCGACTGGCGTATCGCTATCCGCAGGGAGATGAACGATTCCGATACGGACGCCAACACCAAGGCCATCGACTCCCTGCTTAATTTCGAAACCGTCAAATATTTCAACAACGAAGCCATGGAAGCTCGCCGTTTCGACCGCTCGATGGCGCGCTACGAGGAAGCGGCGACGAAGACCTGGACATCGCTCGGCTGGCTGAATTTCGGTCAGGGTGTCATCTTTGGCTTCGGTATGACAGCGGCGATGTGCCTTTCTGCCTGGGAGGTGATGCGGGGGACGCAAACGATAGGCGATTTCGTCTTCATCAATACGCTTTTGATGCAGCTTTCGATTCCGCTCAATTTCATCGGGTTCGTCTACCGCGAGATTCGCCAGGCTTTGACCGATATCGAGCAGATGTTCGACCTGCTCGACGTCGCGCCGGAGGTGAAGGATCGGCCGGGCGCCGCACCGCTGAAGGTAGAGAGCGGGCATGTACGCTTTGAGAATGTCGCCTTCGCTTACGATGAAAACCGTCCAATCCTGAAGGGCATCAGCTTCGATATCCCGGCGGGCAAAACGGTGGCCGTGGTTGGCCCCTCCGGTGCCGGAAAGTCGACGATTTCACGCCTGCTGTTTCGCTTTTACGATATCGGCAAGGGTGCCATTCTGATCGATGGGCAGGATGTGCGCGACGTCACACAGGAAAGCCTTCGCGCTGCAATCGGCATGGTCCCGCAGGATACGGTGCTCTTCAACGATACCATTCGCTATAACATCCGCTATGGCCGGCCGGACGCGAGCGACGAGGAAGTTCATCGCGCAGCCGAACTGGCCCAGATCGCTCCTTTCATTGAAAGCCTGCCGCAAGGCTATGATTCCCTGGTGGGCGAGCGAGGTCTAAAACTTTCCGGCGGCGAGAAGCAGCGCGTGGCGATCGCCCGCACCATTCTGAAGGCGCCGCCCATCCTCATCCTTGACGAGGCCACTTCCGCCCTGGACACGCACACGGAGCAGGAAATTCAGGCAGCGCTCGACCTGGTGAGCCGCGATCGCACCACCCTTGTCATCGCGCACCGCCTGTCGACTGTCATCTCCGCCGACGAAATCATCGTTCTGAAGAACGGCAGCATCGCCGAGCGCGGTACACACCGCGACTTGCTGGCAGCGCGTGGACTCTATGCCGAAATGTGGACACGCCAGCGTGTGGCAACCCGGGCGGAAGAGCAACTGCGCCGCGCCCGCGAGACAGACGATATGGGCGTAATCGAGCGCAAGACGCCGGCTTACTGAACAGCCGCACCTGACCGGTATTGAAGCAGGGTTCCATCCTTCCAGGAACTCCCGCATGAGGAATGGCAGCGAAATATCTACGCTGTGCAATGCGCAGGCGGAATGTCGCTTCGCGTTGCAGGGGACGCGCCTTTCTTATAGGAAAGCGCAAACATTTGACCGAGTGTGAGAGATCCATGGGCCTTGCCGACACAATCAGAAACACACTCGTGCCCATCCACCGGGAGGGCTATCGCTTTATCGCAGCATTCGCGATCGGCTCCGTCATCCTCGGCATCTTGTGGGAACCTCTCTTCTGGATAGGCCTTCTCCTTACCGCATGGTGTGCCTATTTTTTCCGTGATCCCACGCGGACCACGCCGCTGGACGACAGGCTGGTAATCGCGCCGGCAGACGGCATCGTATCTTCCGTCGGCCGGGCCAGCCCACCCGCCGAGCTCGGCCTTGGCACGACGGAGACCACGCGCATTTCCATCTTCATGAATGTCTTTTCCTGCCACATAAACCGCGCGCCCGTGCGCGGTCGCATTTCGTTGATCGAGCATCGGCCCGGCCGTTTTCTCAATGCGGATCTCGATAAGGCCAGCCAGGAGAATGAGCGCAACGGCCTCGTCATCGAGAGTCCGAACGGGCCGGTGGCAGTGGTGCAGATCGCGGGACTGATCGCCCGTCGCATCCTCTGCTGGGCTGAAGCGCCGGGGGAGATTGCGGCTGGCGAGCGCTTCGGGCTCATCCGGTTCGGCTCTCGCGTCGATGTTTACCTTCCGGCATCCGCCCGCCCGCGTGTTTCTGTCGGCCAGATTGCCGTCGGTGGTGAAACCGTTATCGCCGAGTTTGGCAGCGATGTTCCGCCGCCGGTCGT
>JAJUHJ010000024.1 GCA_029279965.1 Phyllobacteriaceae bacterium | reverse complement strand
AGGAGACGTGAACCGGGATCGACACTGCCTTCGCTGAAGCAGACGACCGCGGTCTCATAGTTTTCCATTGTGGGGGAAGCAGGCGCGGTCATCGCAGCGGGAACAGCTTCGTCCAGCATACCTGGCCGGAAAAGCCAAAAGACGATGCCGTGGTGCTTCGACAGGCGATTTTCCAGCGGCAGCCATTGCGCCACCCTGTTCGCGATGCTTCGGGCGCCGTCCTTCTTGGCACCCGCTGCCAGGACAAGGCCGCCCGGACGCACGCGACGCAGCGCTTCGGCAAAACGCGTCTCGTTCTCTGCCCGGCTGCGACCGAGAAGCAGGAGCGCGGCATCGGCGCCCTCGATCCGCGCGCGCGGCACAGGTGAAAACCCCGCCCGCTCGAGCGCCAGAAAATCGGGCCGGAAGTCCTGGACGAGTTCCATTTGCGCAGCAAAAGACGGTGGGCGGCGGAAATCGCCCGTCGCGCCGAAGAGAAGAAGGCGTTCGCCCGCGCCGGGATAAGGCAAGAGGTCCCGCTCGAAGGGGAAAAGGAGCGTTTGAATGGTCTCGTTCATGGTGTGCTTCTAGAGCATGTCGCCGGAAAGTGGGAACCGGTTCGAGACAGAGACATGCGTAAAAAGCAAACTGGAAGCGCTGTATATGCCGTCATCCGCGTAAGACGAGAGCGCTTTTCGAGCGCGCCGTGCGTCTTTTTGGACGCAAGTACGCGCATCCAATTGAATCTGCGCGCGTCGCCTTTGTCATAACAAGTTGGGGAAGGAATAGCCGGCCCGGCGATATGCTGACCCGCCGTGCACTTCGGGCGGCAAATACGATCGGCATTCACCGCCCGAAAGGGGAAATCAGTGTAGGCTTACCGGCTGCAGGTCGTTCTGCAATGCGCCGGCGAGGGCCGCATCACGGGCGTCGGCGAGCAGAATGGGCTGGCCGTCGGCAGCGAAAAGCGCCCAGAGTTTCGTACCGGGTTCCATCTCGGGCATGCCCGGGAATTTGCCCTTCAGGTCAGCAACGTCCATTTCGCGCATATAGGCGATTGCTCCCTCGCCGATATGGGCAAGCTGCTGTGGGGTCACCGTGGTCTTGTGTTCGTTCTGGGTCATGTCAGCCTCCTATCCTGCGGGCCGTTCATGGAACCAACCCGCGCAAGAGCTCGTGGGTTCCGGTAAAAGCGATGGGTTTGACCGTTGGCCATCATTCTTTCACCGATATGTTGATTTTACGTACCAGCCGTTCCGGCTCGGGCCGGTCCAGATCGATCGCCAAAAGCCCGTTCTTGAGCTCGGCGCCGAGAACCCGCATTCCGTCAGCGAGAACGAAGATGCGCTGGAATTGGCGCGAGGCGATGCCGCGATGTAGGTATTCGCGTTCTCCCTCGTCATTTTGCCGTCCCCGCACCACGAGCTGGTTTTCCTCGATGGTGACATCCAGGTCCTGTTCGGCAAAGCCGGCCACAGCCAATGTGATGCGTAGCCGTTCCGTGCAACCCTCGTCATCGCGCATTCGTTCAATGTTGTATGGCGGGTAGCTGTCACCCGATTTCGCGATGCGTTCGAGCGTCTTCTCCATACTGTCGAACCCCAAAAGAAGCGGGTTCGAAAAGGGCGTCATACGCGTCATGTTTCTGTCCTCAAAGAGCGACGTGACCCGGCAAAAACCCCAAAGGCATTTTTGCCGGTAGCCCTGATATGGTTGGTTTTGTTGGGAACTTCAAGAAGGTTTGCGGGTAGGAAAAGCGGGTGATATGCGGCTCGTATCCGCGCCCCTCGCGCCGGAAAACCAGCTATGCCGCAAGCGGCTGGCCTCAGCCCGCCCAGGCACTGCCTCCCTGTTCCTGATGGACCTTCGATCCAATTTCCAAAGAAAGCTTAACCTGTTGTTTACCACGCGGGGAGAAAGTTAGGGCGTTGGAACGCCCGCGTGAATTGCTTCTCGTGTTTCGGTGTTCCGGGTCGAGGGGGAATGGCCAGGCCGGACGCGGCGTCATGCGTTTGCCGGTCCACACGCCCCACGCCAAAAACTTAAATCGCGGCGTCCGGTCAGCCGCGGAGAAGCGGGCATTTCGATGAACACCACGCGGTCATATCTGGATAATCTGAACACGGGGCGGCAGCGCAGGGCCGGTACTGCGCTCGATGAAATCAACCAGACGCTTGAGCAATTGGAAAGTCGTCTGGAGCAGGCGTTCGCGCGCCGGGAGCGCCAAACGAACGAGGACGATATCGCCCGGCGAATGGAGCGCCTTTCGACCCAGGCCGGTGAGCGGCGCGCGATGTCTCAATCCGGTGCAGGTGATAGCCTGTCGCTGCAGCGGGGAGAGCGGTTTGCGAACGGCGTCAACATTGCTGGCGAACTGCGGACAATGCGCGAAGATATGCAGGCCGCCCTGGAGGCAGGCATACGCCGTGAATTCGTCACGCTGCGCGAAGAACTCGCGCGGTTTGCACCGGCCAGCCAGTCGGACGCACTGGATGATCGCCTCAGGGCAGAATTCCAGAACCTCTCCGAGGCGATTTCTCAGCTTTCCGAACGTACCGACGAAGGCAGCATCAAAATGCTGCAACGGGAACTTTCGCAGCTTAAGGGATCACTTGCCAATCTGGCGCGCGAGGAGTCCGTGCAGGCGTTGGACGAACGCTGGGAAGGTTTCCAGAGCCGTTTCCAGCTCGGTACGTCCGACCCTGCCATAAATCGTCTCGCCGCGCGGCTGGAGGAGATCAGTACGGCCGTTCATAATCTGCCAGAATCGCTTTCCCTGCGTTCTCTGGAAGAAAGGGTTCGCACGCTCGCCAAGGCGCTCGAACAATTTGCCGTTCGCGGCGACCGCAATCAGCCGGACCTTTACACGACGGTTGAAGAGCGGCTTGACGAGATCTCCCGCGCCATCGCCGCGTCGGCGGCCCGCGCACATGCCCCAAGCTTCGACAACTCCGTGCTCGACCGCATCGAGGCACGCATCAGCTCGCTCGCAAAGCAGCTCGACGAGGTGGTGCAGGACCAGCCTGGGGGCATGATCGTCGAACGCCTCAACGGGCTGTCGGAGCGGGTCGAGGAGGTTGCCCGTCGCATCGAGGTCCCGGAGCAGGTGGTCAGCCGCCTGGCTGGCCATCTTTCCCGCATCTCGGAGCGAATCGATACCGCTCCGGCGCAACAGGAGACAGACCTTCTTTTCCAAGGCTTCGATAGCCGCTTCGCTCGTCTCTCAGAACTCGTTGAGCGCAGACAGGAGGACGCGATCCTGCATGGACAGGCCCTGTTCCAGGATCTGGAGCGGCGTCTGGAGGAAGTGGCCGAGCGGCTCGACCGCCAGAGTGCGGGTTACGGTGAATCCGGGATCATGAGCGCGATGGAGGACCGATTCGCAGAGCTTGCCGCGCGCATCGAGCGGTCCGGAAACACGTCGGCCTTGCGATCCCTGGAGGAACGGCTGGAAGACATCTCCGGTCGGCTGCAAAATGCCATCCCGGAGAGCCCGCACGTTGATCCCGAGGTGTTCCGCAGCCTGGAGGCGCAGGTGGCAAACCTTGCTGCCCGTCTTGCTGCGCCTGGCCATGAAGGAGCTGCGGAGATTGCCCCGCGGCTCGATAATATTGAGCGTTCCATAGATGAGAGCCGCGCTGCCATCCTGGAGACGGCACGTCAGGCTGCGGAGGAAGCCGTCGAAAAGCTTACAACATCGGCGGGAGAAACCACCGATGGCAGGCTGAAGGAGGAAATCGAGAAACTCCATTCGCTGACGCGCAAGTCGGACGAGCGCAACACCAAGACCTTCGAGGCCATTCACGACACCCTCCTCAAGATCGTCGATCGACTTGGCGTGCTTGAGGCAGGGGCAGACCCCGATGGTGAAAGGATCGCCGTCAGCCAGACACCTTCTCTCGATCATGCCGAACCCTCGCCCCGGCTGACGCCCGCGGAAGCGGCAGCCGCGGCGGCTGAAGCCGCGCTGATGGACGATGATCCGGATGCATCCGGGCAGCCGGAAAGACGGACCGTGCTGGGCGGGCTTTCGCGGGCTTTGTCCGGGCGGCGTGCTTCGGAAGCGGAAGAAGCGGGGCGCGAAGAACCTCTGTTGGCGGCAGGGCAGGTGGACGAGGACGAGGCGTTTGCGGACGAACGCTTGAACGAACCGCTGGAGCCGGGCTCCGGGGCGCCTGATCTCAACGCCATCATGCGCCGTGTGCGGGATGAGCGCAGCATGCGGGAGCAGGCGAGTGACGAGGCGGCAAGGGCCGATTTCATTGCCGCGGCCAGGCGTGCGGCCCAGGCCGCCGCCGCGGAAGCCGAAATCCTCAAGGACCGGCGCGCCGACCATGGCGAGAAGGGCGGGAGATCCGCGTTGGGGAGGGTCATTTCACGGCATCGTAGAAAGCTCCTCTCGCTTACAGCCGTCATCATCGTCGCAGGCAGCCTCCCGCTTGCCTGGTGGATGCTGGAGGAACGCGCATCACGGCAGACCGTTCGGGCGGATGGTCCGGCACAGGAAGAACGTGCGACGTCCGACATGGGCGAGGCCGCGATTGAACCTGAGGACACGGGCTCCCACGCCAGCGCCTCTGCGCGGGAAGAGCAGCCCGGCGATGCAATGCACACGGCACAGGAAGCCACGCTCGATCGTTCCACCACAGCATCCACCGCTGCACAGCCCATAGCAGCGTCGGCCTCAGTGACTCCCACGGAGAAGGAGACGCCGGCCTCTCTCTCCCCGGGCAAGGAAGCCGTGCTTCCCTCGCAGGCCCCCACACCTGCGGTGCCCGACGAGCCGGCGGCAGCACCATCGGCGCTTGAGCCCGCCAGGACCAGCATACCGGATGTTCCCAATGAAATTGGCCCCGAACCTCTTCGCAAAGCCGCGGCGGATGGCGCTTCCAAGGCGCTTTACGAGGTCGCGAGTCGCTACGCGCGGGGTTACGGTGTCGATGCCGATATGGCCAAAGCGGCAAAGTTCTATGAATTGGCAGCCGAACAGGGGCTGGCCCCGGCGCAATACCGGATCGGCAATCTCTACGAGAAGGGAACGGGCGTAGAGCAGGACATCGAGAAGGCGAAGATGTGGTATCAGCTTGCGGCGGAGCAGGGCAACGCCAGCGCCATGCACAATCTCGGCGTGCTTTATGCAATGGGGGCGGACGGTGTCGCCGACAACGAGACCGCGGCACGCTGGTTCAAGAAGGCCGCGCAGCTTGGAGTTACCGACAGTCAGTTCAATCTCGGCATTCTCTCGGCCAAGGGTGTCGGCGTTTCCCGCGATCTTGTTGAAGCCTACAAGTGGTTCGACATCGTCGCCCGAGCCGGCGACGAGGACGCCGCCGCCAAGCGTGACGAAATCGCCCAGATCATGGCCCCCGCCGATCTGGCCAATGCGAGAGGCAGGGCCAAGCTGTGGAAGGCGCGCCAGGCTCATCCGGAAACCAATGTGGTCGATATTCCCGAGACATGGATGGGAGGCGCGGCGATCACCACAGGCAGCGTCGACACCGCAAAGGCCGTCAGGAACATTCAGCTGATCCTCAACCAGAACGGCTTCGATGCGGGACCGGCTGACGGCGTTCTGGGCGAGAAGACACGCTCTGCAATTCGCGCTTTCCAGGCAGCGAACGAGATGACCGAAACCGGGGAGATCAATGACGCGCTGGTGAGCGCTCTTCTGGAAGCGAACGAGAACGCGCAGTAGTTGCTCACAAGGCATTTTTCTGCGCAGTTTCAAAGTTTTCCGGCCGGCATATTTGACTTCGCCGCCCTGGCGGCGCAAGAACAGTAAAGTTCCACGCGCATGGCGCCGCTCGGGCGCAAATGCATAATTTACTGGTGTCGCGGGTGGGTATCTATCTCCCGATCGCGGAAATGTCCGTTAACATGGTGATCCTGCTCGCCATGGGCGGCGCGGTTGGGTTCCTCTCGGGCATGTTCGGCGTCGGCGGAGGCTTCCTCATCACGCCGCTGCTTATTTTCTACAACATTCCCCCTGCCATCGCCGTGGCGACGGGCGCGAACCAGGTGATCGCCTCTTCGTTTTCCGGCGCTCTTGCCCATTTCAAGCGTGGATCGCTCGATGTGAAACTCGGGCTGGTGCTGCTCCTCGGCGGCCTGGTCGGTTCCTCCCTGGGTATCTACGTCTTTGCTTATTTACGGCGTCTCGGCCAGCTCGATCTCATTGTCTCGGTGCTCTATGTGGGCTTTCTCGGTTCCGTTGGCGGCCTGATGCTGGTGGAAAGCGTCCGGGCAATCCGCCGTTCCCGCAACGGCGGCACGGCGGACCTGCGGCACTCGGGCCAGCACAACTGGATACATCGCCTGCCGCTGAAGATGCGTTTTCGCGCATCGAAGCTGTTCGTGAGCGTTATTCCGGTGCTGGGGATCGGCGCGCTCATCGGATTTCTTGCGTCGATCATGGGCGTAGGCGGCGGCTTCATCATGGTGCCGGCCTTGATCTACCTTCTCAAAGTGCCGACCAACGTCGTCATTGGAACCTCACTGTTTCAGATCGTCTTCGTGGCGGCCTTTACGACGATCATTCACTCCACCGCGAATCAGACGGTGGATATCGTTCTCGCATTCATCCTCATGCTGGGGGGCGTGGCGGGCGCTCAGTACGGCGCGCGCGTGGGGCAGAAATTGCGCGGCGAACAGTTGCGAGCTCTGCTTGCGCTTCTGGTGCTTGCTGTCGCCCTGCGCCTCGCCTTCGATCTCTTTGTGAGGCCATCCAATGTTTACTCGCTTGTCATCGGGGGCATTTGAGCATGCGTCTTGCCGCTACCGCGATGGCGATGCCTCTTCTTCTGCTCCTTCTCGCGGGGGGAGCATTGGCGCAACTGGCCGATGCTGCACCCGAGGACATCGAAATCGGCCTGTCCACGGATACCGTCTTCATCACCTCGGATTTCAGAGGTGCTAATCTCACCATTTTCGGTGCGTTGGATGACGCCGATCCACTGATCCAGCGACAGGGGGGATACGATATCGTTGCCGTTCTGGAGGGGCCGCGACGCACCATCGTGGTGCGCAAGAAAACGCGAGTGCTGGGCGTCTGGATCAACACCCGCTCCATGGTTTTTACCGACGTTCCCGCATCCTATTCCATTGCCATGACGCGGCAGCCGCAGGACATTACGGATACGCCCAGTTACCAGCGCCTCGGTCTGCGGATTCCTTATCTCAACCTTCGCCCGCTCGCCGCCGATGCCGATCCGCAAGCGGTGGAGGAGTTCACCACTGCCTTGCGCAACCGCATGGAGGAAAGCGGCCTCTATACCGAGCTGGCGGGCGGTGTACAGTTCCTGTCCCGAAGTCTCTTCAGAGCAACCTTTCACCTCGCGCCGAATGTTCCCGTGGGCACGCATCGCGCCCGCGCGTTTCTGTTCCGAAACGGGGTGTTCGTTAAGGAAACATCGGCAGCTCTGACAATCCGCAAGGCAGGCGCCGAACAGCGCCTTTTCGAATTCGCCCACCAGCAGAGCTTGGCGTACGGGCTTCTTGCGGTTCTGCTTGCCATGATAACAGGGTGGTTGGGCCGCCTGATCTTCAAGCGCGATTGAGCCTACTCCGCCGCCAGCACCTGCTGGTAGCGCATCAGGAGCGCGCGAAGGGCCGCTGGTTTCACTGGCTTGTTGAGCACTGGGACATCCAATGCCTTGGCGGCGGTGCGCACCTCACTGCTGCGGTCAGCGGTAACCAGCACAGCCGGAATGTCTACTCCCCAGGCGCCACGCAGGCGCCGCACCACCGAAAGACCGTCCTCGCCGTCCAGATGATAATCGACAAGGATGAGGTCCGGTCGGGTTTTGGGCAGGGGTAAGCCGTATTCCGGCAGTCCCCGAAGAGTGTGCACCCGGCATTCCCAGCTTTCCAGGAGGAGGTGCATGCCATCCAAAATCCGCTCGTCATTGTCGATACACAGCACCTCCAGCCCCGAAAGCGTGATGCCGTGGACGGGAGGAAGAGGGCGCTTTGGGGTGCTTGGCGCCTCTTCGCTGCTGACGGGCAGAATGACAGAAAAGCTGGTGCCTCTGCCGGCGTGTGAATCGAGTCTGATCTCCAGCCGCAACACGCGCGCGATGCGGTCAACGATCGAAAGGCCAAGTCCCAGTCCCTGCGCCTCGCGCATGCCCTCGCGGAGGCGCGTAAACTCCCGGAAGACCGCGTTGAGCTGTTCGCTGGCGATACCGATTCCCGTGTCGATCACCTGAAGCTCGACCAGCTCGCCGCGCCGGCGAACACCAACCAGAATGCGCCCTGAGCGCGTGTATTTGATGGCGTTTGAAACGAGATTCTGGACCAGACGGCGGAACAGGTTGCGGTCGGTGCGGACTGCGATCGAGGAAGGCACAATGGTGAATTCCAGTCCCTTTTCCTCGGCAAGTGGCTGAAAGTCCGTGCCGATCTGATGAAGCAGAAGGTCGAGCCTGAAAATCGTCTCCGACGGTCTCAATGCGCCTGTGTCCAGGCGCGATATGTCGAGAACCGCGCCGAGGATCGCTTCGACGGATTCGAGCGAGGATTCAATATTGGCGACAAGCGCGCGAACGTCTCCCTCTTCCGCCTTTTCCCTCAGAGGCGCGCAATACAGGCGGGCCGCGTTGAGCGGCTGCAGAATGTCGTGTCCGGCTGCCGCCAGAAACCGCGTCTTGCCGAGATTTGCTTCTTCTGCAATCGTCTGTGCCTGTGCCAGTTCGGTGTTGACGCGCACGAGCTCGGCGGTGCGGCTGGCAACTCTTTGCTCCAGCGTCTCGTTCGCCTGCTTCAGCGCCATGTCCGCCGCGACACGGTCGGTGATATCCGTATAGGTCGCAACCATGCCGCCGCCCGGCATCATGTTCGAACGAATTTCCAGGATGCGGCCCGTGTTGTGCAGGCGAAGCTCCCAGGGCGATTCGAACGAGACCAACTGATCCAGCATCAGTCTCTCGGCATCGCGGCCAAGGTCACCCCGCGCTGCCAGATAGTCGACGATCTGACGTAGCGACACTCCTACCTGACCCATCGTCGCAGGCAGGCCGAGTAAGGCGCGAAATTGGCGGTTCCAGCATGTAAGGCGGAAATCCTGGTCGAAAACGGTGATCCCTTCCTCCATCTGGTCGAGCGCCGTTTGCAACAGGTCGCGATTGTGCTGGAGCGCCAGAGAGGCGTCGTCGAGCAGCCTCATCGTGTCGCGGGGCGAGCTGTCGTTGCGCTGCAGGAGCAAGGAAAGAATAAGCCGCGCGGAGGACGAACCGACGGCGCTGGCCAGCAATTGCTCGGAAAAGCGGATCACGGTCACGTCCGCCTGCTCGTTGCCGTTAAGCCGCGTGCTGTGCTCGGTCTCGAAGCTGAGGAAGGAACGTTCCGTGCGCTCTACGCCGAGATAGCGCGCGATCGTATCCTTGAGGTCGTTCACCGTCACGGCCGTGCGGAAACGGCGCAGGTTGGGCATCGGTGCAGGTTCTCGCGGCACGAAGATTGCCGCCTGGATGCGCTCCAGTGGCCTGGCGGCACGAGACAGGGAGCCCAGGATAAAGAACAGTGAGTTGATCGCCAGACTCCACAGCACGCCGTGATTGAGCGGCTCGGCGTCGGTGCCGAAGAGCGCCTCAGGTTTCAGCGCGGCGATTCCGAAAGGACCATGCATAATGATGTCGGTTTCAGCAGGCGCCAGCGAGGGAAAGAACAGTGTGTATGCCCAGACGATGAAGCCGGCAGTCATGCCCGCCAGCGCGCCGCGGCTGTTGGCGCCGCGCCAGATGAGCCCGCCGAAAAAAGCCGGAGCGAACTGGGCAATCGCGGCGAAGGAAATAAGGCCGATCGCCGCCAGCCCGATATTGGTCGTGATCTCCCGATAGTAGAGGAAGGCGGCAAACAGGATGAGAAAGATGGCCGCCCGGCGGATATTAAGAATAACGGCGGACCAGTCCTCCTTTTCCCGGCCCTCGGACCTCAGGAGGCGTCGTACGAACAGGGGAAGGATGAGATCGTTCGAAATCATGATGGACAGCGCAACGCTGGCCACGATGACCATTGCGGTTGCTGCGGAAAGACCGCCGACAAAGGCGAAGAGCGCGAGGAAATCATGCCCGGACAGAAGCGGGATCGCCAGAACGTACAGATCCGCGCTGGTCCGTTCCCCCACAAGGTGCAGTCCGGCAAAGGTGATGGGGATAACGAAGATATTGATGAGCAGAAGATACAATGGAAAAACGCGCGTGGCCGTCTGCAATTCCTCCGCGCTCTTGTTCTCGACGATGGTGACGTAGAATTGCCGGGGCAGCAGGATGATGGCGCAAGCGCTGAGCGTTGTCATGACGACCCAGCTCGCCAGTGAAGCGGGGCGGCTGAGGGCCTCGATCACCTGACTTTCCGTGGACACTCGGGCAATGAGGTCGAATGGACCGCCGAACAGCACGAATGTTACGCTGAGTCCGACAGCCAGAAATGCTGCCAGCTTGACCACCGATTCCACCGCCACGGCAAGCACAAGGCCATTCTGATGCTCCGTGGCATCCGCGTGGCGTGTCCCGAAGAGGACGGCGAACAACGCCAGCAACATAGCGATGAACAGCGAGATATCGCCGACAAAGAGGTCGATCCGAGGCGGCGTGCCGTCATAGTGCTCCATCATCAGCCGCACTGAATCCGAAATCGCCTTCAATTGTAGGGCGATATAAGGAATCGTGCCGCAGGTGGCGATGAATGTGGCCACCGAAGCCACCGCAAAGCTCTTGCCATAGCGTGCGGCCAGAAAGTCGGCGATGGAGGTTATCTTCTCGCTTTTGGAGAGTTGGATGATTCGGCCAAGCAGCCTGTGTGCGCACAGGAAGACCAGTATGGGGCCGATATAGATCGTCAGGAACTCGAAGGCGCGTTCGGAGGAAAGCCCGACCGAACCGAAGAAGGTCCAGGATGTGCAGTAGATCGCAAGGCTAAGCGCATAGATGTAGGGCCGCGATCCTGTTTCCCGGATCGCAGCGCGGCGGTCGCCAAGGCTTGCGATCGCGAAAAGCAGCGTCACATAGCCAATGGCGATGATCGCAATGACCCACCCCTGCACGGCGGACCCTCATTCCTCCCGACGGGCGAAGCCAAGCACAATCCAGTCATTTCGCGCAATGCTTCTTTCGCCGCACAACCGATCCGGAAACGCAAAAAGGATTACCTCTCGCCGAAGTTCTGCTATCCATAGCAACGCGGTGCGAGCCGCGTATGACCAGAGGGGGTTGATATGTTGGATGAATTCAAGGAATTCATTGCCAAAGGCAACGTCATGGACCTGGCCGTCGGCGTCATCATCGGCGGTGCATTCAGCCTGATCGTCGCTTCGCTTACGGACGATATCATCATGCCCATCGTCGGGGCGATTTTCGGCGGTTTGGACTTCTCGAACCATTTCCTGCCACTTGCCTCCGAGGTAACGGCTGGCACTCTGGCCGAAGCGCGCGAGCAGGGGGCTGTGCTTGCCTACGGCAACTTCATAACGGTCGTCATCAATTTCCTCATTCTCGCCTGGATTATCTTCCTCATGGTGCGGGGGGTGAACAGGATACGCCGGAAGCAGGCGGAAGCACCCGCTGCGCCAAGCGCGCCGCCACAGGATGTTCAACTCCTCACCGAAATTCGCGATCTTCTGGCAAGCAGGAAATAAACCTACAAAGAGCCATCGTACTGCGTTTCTGGCGCGCTCTTCGTCAAGGCGGATGAAATGAGTTTGCAGGAAAGCCTGCGGGCCGAGGCGCGCTCGGTGCCGCCAAGCGGCATCATGGCCGTGGTCGAACACGCCCGCGGGCGGTCCGGCCTCATCCCGCTGTGGGTGGGCGAGGGCGACCTACCCACGCCGGATTTCATCCGTGAGGCGGCAGCGGCCAGCCTTGCGGCCGGCCACACCTTTTATACCTGGCAGGGTGGCATTCCGGAACTGCGTGCGGCGCTTGCTTCCTATCATGAAGGGACGTTCGGCCGCTCTTTTGCGCCGGACGAATTTATCGTCACCGGCGGCGGCATGCAGGCGATCCAACTTGCGCTGCAGGCGGTTGCCGGGGCGGGAGACGAGGTCGTCTATTTTTCTCCGGCCTGGCCCAACATGCCCGCCGCCCTATCGGTTGCTGGTGGAACGCCGGTGCCCGTAGAACTCGACTTCTCCGAGGAAGGCTGGACCCTCGATCCCGATCGTGTTGCTTCGGCCCTGACGCCGCGTACACGCGCGCTCTTCATCAATACGCCTTCCAATCCTACCGGCTGGACAGCCGATAAGGACACACTCCGGGCGCTCCTCGACCTTGCGCGCCGGCATGGTCTGTGGATCATTGCGGACGAAATATACACCCGGTATTTCTATGCCGGTTCGCGGGCGCCGTCCCTCTTCGATATGGCATCGGACGATGATCGGATTCTCTTCGCCAATTCGTTCTCGAAGAACTGGGCGATGACGGGCTGGCGCATTGGCTGGGTGCGGTTGCACCCGGCGCTCGCTCCGGTTTTCGAAAATCTTGTGCAATACGCCACCTCGGGTGTGGCCGAGTTCATGCAGCGTGGGGCGGTGACGGCGCTTCGGGAAGGCGAGGCTTTCATTGCAGAGCAGGTGGAGCGCGCCCGGGCCGGCCGCGATCGCATCTGCGCCGTTCTCGGGCAGACTGGCCGTGTCCGCTTCGCAAAACCGGACGGTGCCTTCTACCTGTTCTTCGCACTCGATGGGGTGGCGGATACGAAGCGGGCGGCGATTGATATTGTCGAGGATACCGGCGTCGGGCTGGCACCGGGAACGGCCTTCGGCCCCGGCGGCGAGCGTTTTTTCCGTCTCTGTTTCAACCGGCGCACAGATCAGCTCGACGAGGCCGCCGAGAGGCTGGCGAAATGGGTCGTCAAACGGAGGGGGTGAGCTTGGCTTCGCTCACCCGCCGGATTTGGAAACCACCAGAGGAATGACGCGCCCGGAAGAAGCGGCCGCCGGTTGCTCTGTCTCATCGAAAGGAATGCCGAGCGTTTCCCAGGTTTCCAGGAGGGCATCCCTCAACGTCTCGATCAGCGCGTCGGAATGGAAAGGTGTGGGCGTGATGCGCAGGCGCTCGGTGCCGCGCGGCACGGTGGGGTAGTTGATCGGCTGAATGTAAATGCCGTGCTGTTCCAGCAGACGGTCTGTTGCCCGCTTGCACAACTCCGGGTCGCCGACCAGCAGCGGCACGATATGGGTCTGTGAGGGCATGACCGGGAGCCCGGCGGCGCGCAATACATCCTTTGTGCGTTCTGCCTGGCGCTGATGCGCCTCACGCTCGACAGTGGAATTCTTGAGATGCCGGATCGAAGCGGTCGCGGCATTGGCAATCGCCGGAGGCAGCGCCGTGGTAAAAATGAAGCCCGGCGCGTAGGATCGTATGGCGTCGACGATCGCAGCCGAGCTGGAGATATAGCCGCCGATCACGCCGAACGCCTTGGCGAGCGTGCCCTCGATCACGTCGATGCGGTGGGCAAGACCCTCGCGCTCGGTGATCCCGCCGCCTCGCGCGCCATACATGCCGACCGCGTGAACCTCATCGATATAGGTCATCGCGTTGTATTTGTCGGCAAGATCGGCGATCTCGGCGATGGGCGCAATGTCGCCGTCCATGGAATAGACCGATTCGAAAACGATCAGCTTGGCGCGCTCACGTCCGGCAGACTTCAGAAGGTCCTCCAGATGCGCCAGGTCATTGTGGCGGAAAATCTTTTTCTCCGCGCCCGAACGGCGCACGCCCTCGATCATGGAGGCGTGGTTCAACTCGTCGGAAAGCACGAGAGCATCCGGCAGAAGTCTGGCGATCGTCGAAATGGAGGCTTCGTTGGAAATGAATCCGGAGGTGAAGACGAGCGCAGCTTCCTTGCCGTGCAGATCGGCAAGCTCCGCTTCCAACTCGACCAGCGGGTGAGTCGTGCCGGAAATATTGCGCGTACCGCCGGCACCCGCGCCCATGCGGCCGGCTGCCTCTTGCATGGCCGCAATCACATCCGGATGCTGCCCCATGCCTATATAGTCGTTGGAGCACCATACGGTGATCTCCCGCGATTGACCGTTTGCACGCCATAAGGCACGTGGAAAGGCGCCGGCTATTCTTTCCAGATCAGCGAAGACACGGTAGCGCCGCTCGGCGTGAAGCTGGTCGATTGCCTCGGAAAAAAACCGCTGATAATCCATGCTCTCTTTTCCTGGGTTGCGGGCCATGATCATAAACGCGGCTCTGGTGGGCGTCCATCGCCGCTGTGACGGCAAAATGCCACGCCGTCTGAAAAACCCTGTCTGTGCCCGATCAACTTTGCGCGAATTGCCGAGGCTAGGCCTCAATCTTACCGCTGATTTCTACATCTTTCTGCGCCCGAACCGTGGTGCCAGAGGCTTCAGGAGCAGCGCCTATTCCTTTTTCGGCATACATCATGTCGGCCAGCAGGACCAGCGCGTGCATTATTTCTTGACGCTGTTGTGTGGCAAGCGCCGCAAATCGGGTGGCGAAGGATTCACCGAGCGGCTCGGGCGCGTTGGCGACGAGCATCCGGCCTTTGTCCGTCAGGCGTGTATGCACAATCCTCCGATCGTGAGTGGAACGATAGCGCTGGATGATAGAGCGCTCTTCAAGCTTGTCCAGGATCGTGATCACCGTTGCCGGGCTGAGATCCGCTTCGGCGGACAATGCGGTCGTGGTTACCTCGCCGAGCGAAACGATGGCTCTGAGCACGGCAAGCTGCGGCGCCGTCAGGCCGATCGACTTTGTGAGTGCCCGCGATTGCAGGTCGTTGGCGCGCAGAATGCGACGCAGCGCCTTTTCGACTGCGCGGAGTTCGTCTTGTGGGAACCCGGCCGGACCCGGAGCGTTCTCGACAGAAGGTCTCATGGCAGATAGCTTTTGACATCGAAATATTAGAGCTATTATTAATTCCCGTCGGACGCAACGACAAGGAGAAAACCCGCTTCTCATGTGTGGCATTTGCGGAGAGTTGAGGTTCGACGGTCTTCAGCCGTCACCCGTCACCCTGACGAAAATGATGGAATGCTTGACGGGGCGCGGTCCCGATGGTGCGGGCGTGGTGCTGCACGGCAACGCCGCCTTCGGTCACCGGCGGCTGAAGATCATCGACCTTTCGGAAAAGTCGCGCCAGCCGATGGAGAACCCCGAACTTGGGCTCACCATCGCGTTCAACGGCTGCATCTACAACTATCCGGAACTGCGCGCCGAACTGGAGGCAAAAGGGTATCGCTTTTTCTCCAGCGGCGACACGGAGGTGATCCTGAAGGCATGGCATGCCTGGGGCGAAACATGCGTCGAACGCTTTCACGGCATGTTCGCTTTCGTGCTCCACGAGCGCGATACCGGCCGCCTCGTCATGGCGCGCGACCGCTTCGGCATCAAGCCGCTCTATTATTCCGAAACGCCCAGCGTCCTGCGATTTGCCTCCGCCCTACCGGCCCTTCTGGCCGCGGGCGAGGTGGACACCTCCATCGATCCCGTCGCGCTGCATCATTATATGACGTTTCACGCCATTGTGCCCCCGCCCCGTACCATACTGAATGGCGTCAAGAAGCTGCCACCGGCCACCATCCGCATCATTGAAGCCGATGGAAGCCGAAAAGACCGCATCTATTGGGACCCGCCCTATGAGCGCGATCCCGCGCTTGCGTCGCTCAGTTCGGAGGAATGGCGGGACCGTGTTCTGGACGCGTTGCGAACGGCTGTCCGCCGCCGCATGGTTGCAGACGTTCCGGTTGGCGTGCTCCTGTCGGGTGGTGTCGATTCCAGCCTGATCGTCGGCCTTCTCGCAGAGGAAGGGCAAAGGGGCCTTTCCACCTTCTCCGTCGGCTTCGAGGAAGCCCATGGCGAGAAGGGCGACGAGTTCGTCTATTCCGACCTGATCGCGGAACACTTCGGCACCGACCATCATAAGATTTTCGTCCCGTCGGACAAGCTTATGGACGCGTTGCCTGGCACCTTTCAGGCGATGTCGGAACCGATGGTCTCCTATGACAATGTGGGCTTTTACCTCCTGTCGAAGGAGGTATCCAAGCATATCAAGGTCGTGCAGTCGGGCCAGGGGGCGGACGAGGTCTTCGGCGGCTATCACTGGTATCCACCGCTGATGAATTCGAACGATGTGGTGGGCGACTATGCGCAGGTCTTCTTCGACCGTTCGCATGAACGGTTGCGCGAGCAGCTCGCGCCCGAGTGGATGGTGGAGGATGATGTCAGCCGTGCCCTTGTCGCCTGGCATCTGACGCGACCCGGCGCGGATACACCCGTCGATGCTGCCCTTCGGCTCGACTCCTCGGTGATGCTTGTCGACGATCCGGTCAAGCGGGTCGACAACATGACAATGGCCTGGGGCCTTGAAGCGCGCGTTCCTTTTCTCGACCATGAACTGGTGGAGCTTGCCGCGCGCATTCCGCCGGAGGAAAAGCTGAAGGGAGGGGGAAAAGGCGTGCTCAAGAACGCCGCCCGCCAGGTGGTCCCGCATGAAGTGATCGACCGCACCAAAGGCTATTTTCCCGTCCCGCAGCTAAAATACGTGGCCGGTCCGTATCTGGAGATGGTGCGCGATGCCTTGAGCTCTCAAGCCGCGCGTGAGCGCGGGCTGTTCCGGCAGGACTATCTGGACACGCTCTATGCCGCGCCGGCCGATCATATCACGCCATTGCGGGGCTCGGCGCTCTGGCAGGTCGGCCTTCTGGAATTGTGGCTCCAGACCCACGGGATCTGAAACGATGTCGAGAAAGGAAGACGTGGGCACGCGCAATCGGCAGGGGCGCAGTGACAAGGCGCTTGGTCATCGCCTGAAGCGGCTGCGCACCGAGACGATGAAGCCAGCAATCACCCACGGGGAAAGTGATGAGCAGCCGTCGGTGGCACTCGAACTCGGCTGGGGACGACTTCTCTTCGCGCAGACATTCGAAAGTAACGAGGCGATCGTGAAAGCCCTGAACGAAGAAGGGCCGGCGCGACGCGATATCGCCTTCTATATCCGCGACCCGCATGTGCTTCTGTCTCTCGCTCCCCAGGAGCTGTTCCTCGATCCATCTCATACGTATCGGCTGGATCTGGCTACCTACCGGTCGAGCCGCCGCCGCTCCCAGGGTTTCTTCATCCGCCGGCTTACGTCCGAGGCGGATGCAGAGGCGGTCAATGCAATCTACCAGAGCCGGAGCATGGTGACGGTGCGGCCGGACTTTTTCTGGACCAACAGGGACAGCCGCGCCATCGTTTACCTCGTTGCCGAAGATGACGCGACCGGCGACATCGTCGGCACCGTGACCGGCATCGACCATCGCCGCGTGTTCCACGATCCAGAGAACGGCTCCTCGCTATGGTGTCTGGCGGTCGATCCGCGGTGTGCGCACCCCGGCGTCGGGGAGATGCTGGTGAGGAGGCTTGCAGAGCATTTCAAGGCGCGAGGCGCCAGCTTCATGGATCTGTCTGTCATGCATGACAATGAGCATGCCATCAGATTGTACGAGAAGCTGGGCTTCCATCGCGTTCCCGTCTTCGCGGTCAAGCGCAAGAACCCGATCAACGAGAAGCTGTTCACACACCCGCCGGCCGAGTACGACCGGCTCAACCCCTATGCGCGCATCATTGTCGATGAGGCGCACCGGCGCGGCGTGGCTGTCGATATAACGGATGCGGAGGGAGGCTTTTTCCGCCTTTCCTTTGGCGGACGCTCCATTCATTGCCGCGAAAGCCTATCGGAGTTGACGTCGGCGGTGGCCATGTCGATCTGCGACGACAAGGCTGTGACGCGGCGGGTCGTCGAGCGGGCCGGACTTAAGGTTCCCGAGCAGATTGACGCATCAAGTGGCGCTCAGGCAATTGAAGCCTTCGTGAAGAAGCATAGGCGCGTGGTGGTCAAGCCCGCCCGGGGCGAACAGGGCCGCGGTGTAGCCGTCGGGCTGGAGTCACTTGCCGACATAGAGGACGCCATTGAGGCGGCGGCGGCGATTTCCAGCCGCGTGCTACTGGAAGAATGTTTTGAGGGCGAGGATCTTCGTCTCGTCGTGATCGATCATCGTCTGGTTGCCGCAGCGGTGCGGCGTGCTCCACGCATCGTCGGCGACGGGATGTCGAGCGTTGAAAGACTGATTGGCCATCTATCCCGCCGCCGTTCGGCCGCGACCGGCGGCGAAAGCATCGTTCCTGTGGATGAGGAGACACGACGATGCCTTGCCGGCCAGGATTTGCGCCTGGATTCGGTGCCCGGGGAAGGCGAAGAGGTGATCGTGCGCAAGACGGCTAACCTGCATACAGGCGGTTCGATTCACGATGTCACCGAACAGGTTCATCCTGCGCTTGTCGATGCCGCCTGCCGCGCTGCACGCGCCATCGATATTCCCGTGGTGGGGATTGATCTGATGGTGCGGTCGCCAAACCGTCCCGAATATGTTTTTATCGAAGCGAACGAGCGGCCCGGGCTGGCCAATCACGAACCGCAACCGACTGCCGAACGCTTCGTCGATCTTCTCTTCCCGCGTACGGGTCTGAAGTCAGCGACGCAAGCGCTTGGCTAGATTCGAGGAGTGTCCTCATCCGTGCCGCGTCTGAAAATCGACATCGATTATCTTGCAGAGCAATTGAAGGTCCTGCTGGCGATCGACAGCCCCACCGGTTACACCGACACCATCGTCCGTTATGTGACCGAGGAATTGGCACGCCTCGGGCTTGAACCGGAACTGACGCGCCGCGGCGCCATTCGGGCGGTGTGGCGGGGCGCCCGGAGGCGCGGTGCCCGCGCCGTCATCACCCATGTCGATACGCTGGGCGCGCAGGTGAAGCGCGTCAAGGATACAGGCCGCCTGGAAATCGTGCCCATCGGCCACTGGTCGGCTCGCTTCGCCGAAGGGGCGCGAGTTACCATCTACACGGAGAAGGGCAGTTTCCGCGGCTCCATTCTGCCGCTCAAGGCGTCCGGTCATACCTTCAATGAAGGCGTCGACGAATTGCCGGTTGGGTGGGAATATGTAGAGCTTCGCCTTGACGCGCTTGCCTTCTCACGCAAGGAGACGATGGCCCTCGGCATCGATGTCGGCGATTTTGTCGCCATCGATCCGCAACCTGAGTTTCTCGACAATGGTTTTATTGTCTCGCGCCATCTGGACGACAAGGCGGGTGTCGCCATCGCGCTGGCGTCCCTTCAGGCGCTCAAGCGCGAACAGGCCGACACGCCGGTCGATACGCATTGGCTCTTCACGATTTCCGAGGAAGTGGGCGTCGGCGCTTCGGCGATCGTCACGCCGGAGATCGCATCAATGGTTACCATCGACAACGGCACCACCGCACCCGGCCAGAACTCCTCCGAATTCGGCGTTACCATCGCCATGGCCGATCAGTCCGGCCCGTTCGATTATCACTTGAGCAAGAAGTTTGTGGACCTGTGCCGCGAAGAGGACATCCGATATCAAAAGGATATCTTCCGTCACTACCGCTCCGACTCAGCCTCAGCGCTTGAGGCCGGACATGATGTGCGTACGGCGCTCATCACTTTCGGCGTCGACGCTTCCCACGGCTATGAGCGTGTCCATATGCATGCCTTGCGTTCCGTTGCCGAACTGACGACCGCTTATGTCACGAGTCCGATGGAAATCCAGCGCGACGTGGAGGAGATGTCCAACATCGAAGGCTTTACCGAGCAGCCGACGGAAGCCGCCGATCAACCCAAGCGTCCCCGCACTTTGCCGGAGCCTCGCTGAGGCGGGCGCTTGGGAGCGCGGGGCTCCTCCAAAAAGACGCACGGCGCGCTAAGCGCCACGCGATGGCAAGGTCATTCTCATGGCGCCGTCAGTGCCGGGCCTACGGTGGTATTACCGCGCAACTTTTCCTTTCGGGTTCGGCTCGGCCGGTGGGGTGTTTTCTCCCAGGTATGGGGACAGCGGTAGAGCTGCCAGATGGCGCGCCATGCGGCCGCCGACAGAAGCATCCAATAGACCGGTGTGAGCAGGGTGAGTTTCCACAGTCCGCGGCGCTCTGTCCGGGGCAAGGTCCACCAGCCGAGGGCCAGAAAAGCGCCGTGACCAAAAACGATGTTGATCGTATCGAGCAAGAGAAGCCCGAAATGCGGGAAGCTCGGAATATGCCCGGCCAGGATATAGGCCACCAGCCCGCAAACGGTCGCGACAAAGACAGCATAGGCGAGGGCGGAGATCAGCATTCCGGCGGTCAGGATCTGAGAAACGTAGAACGGAGCGTGGCCGAGATCGCGCAAGAGCTGACGTATGTCGCGCATATGCACCAGCCACGTCTGCGCCCAGCCCTTGAACCATCGCGTGCGCTGCGGCAGCCATACCTTGGCGGTTGTCGGGGCATCCTCATAGGTCGGAGAGGCGATCGTGCCGGTGCGGTAGCCGAGCCGCGCCAGCCGCAGGCCGAGATCGGCATCCTCGGTGACATTGTACGGATCCCAGCCACCAACATTTTCCAGGACCGCGCGGCGGAAATGGTTTGACGTCCCCCCTAGCGGCAGCACGAGATTGCGATCGGCCAACCAGGGAAGGATGCCATTGAAAAGGGCCGAGTATTCAAAGCCGAACATACCGGCGATCCAGCTTTCACGCCGGTTTGCGATCTCCAGTGGTGCCTGTACACAGGCAAGATCGTTTCCGCTAGCACGAAAACGCTGCCAGGCTTCAACCAGTTGGAACGGATGCGGCCGGTCCTCTGCGTCGTAAAGGACGAGAAGTTCGCCCGTCGTCATGGGCAGCGCATAGGACAACGCCTTGGGCTTGGTGCGCGGCCCCTGTGGCGGCACCTCGATCACCTCGATGTAGGAACGCAGTTGCTGCGCCCGGATCGCGGCGAGGGTTTCCCGGTCATCACTTTCGCAAACCAGTTTTATTTCCAGCTTGCTGCGCGGCCAGACGATCCGCCCAAGGGCCACCAGCAGGTCGGGAACAACGTCTGCCTCTTTGTAGAGGGCGACGAGCACCGTGTAGACCGGCATTTCTTCAGTCTTCATGGCCCTCAGGAGCGTCGGTGCCTCCCTCTTGCGTACGTTGCGGCTGACCGCCAGCCGCAACGCCACGCAACCGAGAAAAAAGACCGACAGGATTATGTGCAACACAAACAGGGAGGTCAGCGGCGCCAGTGCCACGCAAACTGCGAGGGCGACGCTCGAGGCGCCAAGCACGATCCCCTGCCAGGCATTCAGAACGAAGCGTGCGGAGAACTCCGGCATGGTATCGAAAAGGCCATTTACGGCCACACGCGAAAGGTTTGTTCGAACACGGCGCTGTACAGCTTGTCTTAGAACCGAAGGCGGCACCACGCGCATATGTCCGGCAATACGCCGATGGTTCCGAAGATAACGCACCATCGCACCGATATCGAGGCGATCCGGAGCGATCAGAAGCACGGTTCGCCCGGTTTCATCGACCGCAACGGCCTTCCGCACGCCGCCCTGGCGGCGTAATTCCCCAAGGCCTTGTTCTTCGCGCATGAAGAGGCTTTCCGGGCGCAGGTGAGCGACGAAGGGAAGGCCGAGATGGGCAGCAAGCCCGCGGAACAATTCCGCCTCGTCGACCACCCCGGATGCAAGGAGTTCCACCTGGAAGGGGACGCCTGCCAATCTTGCACGTGTCTCGACCGCGCGCATCTCCCGCGTCGTGATGTTCAATTGCTTCAGTATCGGGCGCCATTCGGCAAGGCCAGAGGGCTTTACCGCCTCTGTTCCGTCCGAAAACGACGTGGACCGAGAACGCGCGCGAATATCGGCGATCGATGCGTGAGCATCGATCCCTCTTGGGTGATGCGTCACATCAACCCTCCATGAATGTCCTAATTTTCGGCGAGTCGCGTGGCCGGTTCAGACCGTGAGCAGATCGCTCAGGCCGTCCGTCTCAAAGCGAAGCATCGGTTTGCAATTATGAGCTTCGTTGCCGCACGTCTGCTCTGCTGGACAAAGAAGGACACACCATAATTTTGAATGTCCGTTCCTGCGTTTCGAAGATCGCTTCCGACTTTCGAGTTGACGCATTGCGTAACCGGCTACTATCGTTGCCGAAAATACGGCACCGGTGCCGGTCCCGTGTAGGTACCGTTCGCATTTTTATTGCCCCCTCTAGGTTCGGGATGTCGCGTCCCGTTACCCGTATTGGTCTATATTGGGGAACTAAATTGCAACCGTCAATGGTCTTTTGAAAACAATCGCAGAGCACCAGCCGAGCGGCCGTTCTCGCCGCTTTTGCTCAAGCTGCTTGTTCTTGTCGCGTTGGACCGCCTGGTGATTTTGATCCGGCCACAATGCTACAGAGGAGGAGTTATAGAGGAGGATTGGCGGATGGAGATAAAAAACGCGTGCGTCTCGTAGCGACTATTTTGTTTAGCGCCGCACTCGCCGTGGCAGCGGGGAAGATGGCTGCCGCTCAGGTGTCGGTGCCAGGTTTCTGGGAAAGTCCGCAGCAGATCGCCAAGCCGGATCTTGCCGCGCTGTCCCGCCTGCGCTTTCTGACATCAACGGATTTCTTCCCGTTCAATTTCCGCGACGGTGATGGTCGCCTTACCGGATTCCACGTGGATTTGGCGCGCGCCATCTGCCGGGAGCTGGAAGTCATCGAACGCTGCCAGATCCAGGCGCTGCCGTTCGAGGAACTGCAGACGGCACTTGAGGAAGGTGCCGGGGAGGCCATTATTGCAGGGTTGGCGATCACAAGCGACAGCCGCGAGAACGTCCTCTTTTCGCGCTCCTATCTTCAACTTCCCGCACGCTTTGTCGCGCGTCGCGAGTCTGATTTGACGGGGCCCGTTCACCAGGCGATCGCCGGGCATCGGGTCGGAGTGCTCGCGCAAACGGCGCATGAACAGATGTTGCGCGAGCTGTTTTCCACCGCGCAGGTGGTCGCTTACGAACAGGAAGAGGAGCTGAGGCAGGATCTTGCATCGGGCAAGATCGGCGTGGCCTTTGGCGATGGCATGCGGCTTTCGTTCTGGCTGGCAGGGGAGGACGGACGGGCCTGCTGCACATTCGCTGGCGGGCCTTATCTGGCGCCTGAGTATCTCGGGCAGGGATTGGCAATCGCGGTCGGACGCGACCGGCCGCAACTCGCCACGGCCATGAACCATGCATTGCAGCAGATCGAGGCGAACGGCACCTTTGCCGAACTTTATCTGCGTTATTTTCCCGTCGGTTTTTACTGATCTCGCAGCGGGTTGGGGGCCGGCGATCACTCCAGGTGGCGGTGGCGGGCGCGAGCGGCGCGTTCGATGGCTACGGCCACGAGCGGCTCCATTTTCAGACGGCTGCGAACGATCTGCAGCATACGCTTTTCTTCCGGCTCGACATACAGGTCGGCTGCCGCCACCTCGACAGCCAGGGAATAGGCCGTATCGTGAAGCGATGTCGGCACCACATCGCGTATGATGTCGAGCACGCGATCAGGCCCGTTTTCCTGCTGCAGACGCTCCTGGCATTCGCGCGCGACCTCAATGATGCGCTCCTCGTCGAAGCCGTAAAAAACCGGGAGCGTACGGATCATGCTGCCGATACGCGCGAGCTCGGCATCGGTCATCTCGCGGTCGGAAGCCGACATGATGACCATCAGGTAAATAAGCGCTTCCTGCGTTGACGGTGTCTGGTCCATACGGCATCCTTTCTTCAAACCTCGAAGGTAGGCGGGGTATCTCCCGCCCGCAACGAAAAATTCATGCCGCGATTGACGCCCCGTGTGTCGCATCCTACACGCCTACTCACGTGCCGGAGCACGCGCACAGATGCTGGTGCACGCGGATTGATATTACCGGAAAGCTGACATGACGACGTTTCCAGACGCGCTTGAACTCACGCCCGAGTTGCTCGAGGCCGCGGCCGAGACCAAGGCCTGGCCTTTTGAGGAGGCGCGGAAGATCGTCAAACGATATGAAGGGCGTGAATTCCCCGAGACAATCCTGTTCGAGACGGGGTACGGGCCCTCCGGCCTGCCGCATATCGGCACTTTCGGCGAGGTCGCGCGAACCTCCATGGTGCGCCATGCCTTCCGCGTCATCACAGAGGACAAGGTGAAGACGAAAATCCTGTGCTTTTCCGACGATATGGATGGCTTGCGAAAGGTGCCGGACAATGTGCCGAACCAGGAGATGCTGCGCGCGCATCTCGGCAAGCCGCTGACACGCGTGCCGGACCCTTATGGCAGTGAACATGGCTCCTTCGGCGCCGCAAACAATGCGCGCCTGCGCGCCTTTCTGGACCGGTTCGGCTTCGATTACGAGTTCGCGTCCTCGACAGACTACTATACGTCCGGCCGCTTCGATGCGACGCTTTTGACGATCCTGAAGCGCTTCGACGAGGTCATGGCCATCATGCTGCCCTCGCTGCGCGAGGAGCGGGCGCAGAGTTATTCGCCCTTCCTGCCCATCCATCCGAGGTCGGGAGTGGTGATGCAGGTGCCGATCGAGGAGCGAAAGCTCGATGCCGGTACGATCGTCTGGCGGGATCCCGAGAGTGGCGAGCGCTTTGAGACGCCGGTGACGGGGGGGCAGGCGAAGCTTCAGTGGAAGCCCGATTGGGCGATGCGCTGGGCTGCCCTCGGCGTTGACTACGAGATGTCGGGCAAAGACCTGATCGACAGCGTGAAATTGGCGGCACAGATTTGCGTGGCGCTCGACGGTACGCCGCCAGAAGGCTTCAACTACGAGCTTTTTCTGGACGAGAACGGCCAGAAGATCTCCAAATCCAAAGGCAACGGGTTGACCATCACCGAATGGCTTACCTACGCGCCCACGGAGAGCTTGTCGCTCTACATGTTCCAGAAGCCGAAGGCAGCCAAGAAGCTCTATTTCGACGTCATTCCCAAGGCGGTCGATGAGTACTATTCCTTCCTTTCCGCCTATCCGCGCCAGGATTGGCGCACCCGTTTGGGCAATCCCGTCTGGCACATTCATGACGGCGCGCCGCCCGAAATCGACCTGCCGGTGCCGTTCGCGCTGCTGCTCAACCTCGTCAGCGCGTCGAATGCGCACGAGAAAGAGGTGCTTTGGGGGTTCATTTCGCGTTATGCGCCGGGCGTAACGGCCGAAACGCATCCCGAGCTCGACCGTCTGACCGCTTACGCCATCCGTTATTTCGATGATTTCGTGAAACCCGCGAAGACTTTCCGTGCGCCCGATGCGGTCGAACGGCAGGCGCTGGAGCAGCTGCGGGCAGAGCTCACATCGCTTCCGGCGGAAGCCGATGGGGAAACGATCCAGAATGCCGCGCTCGATGTGGCGCGCAGCATCGAACGGTATCAGGATCACAAGCGCAAGAGCCCGTCTGGAGGGCCGGGTGTCTCCGTCGCTTTCTTCCAGATGCTTTATCAGGTGCTCCTGGGTCAGGAGCGCGGGCCACGCTTCGGCTCGTTCGCGGCCTTGTACGGCGTGTCGGAGACCTGCACGCTGATAGAGAAGGCCCTGGCAGGAGAATTGGCGGGATAGGGCGGCGCTACTGGCTTGCCCAGACGATGCGGGCGATCCACTCCACTTCGTCTTTCGCGAAAACGCGGTTCGGATGTTCCGGGTTGAGAGACAGGAGTTCGATCTGCCGCTGGGACTGGCGCATCAACACCTTGGCCATCACCTCACCTTCGGTGGTCTTGACGACCACGCGGTCGCCGCGGCGGATTGCGGCGGCGGGCTCCACCACCAGTACATCGCCATGGCGGTAGAGCGGCAGCATGGAGTCGCCCTGCACCTGCAGTGCATAGGCGCCGTCACCAACCTGGCCGGGCAGTTCGACGTTCTCCCACCCGCTGCCGGCCGGAAAACCGGCGTCCGTGAAATAGCCGCCGTCACCAGCTTGCGCGAAACCGATGAGCGGCACGCTGGCCGGACCTTGGCGAGACGGGGCTGCCGGACCCCCATCACGGTCAAGCAGCGTCAGGAACTCATTGAGCGAGGACCCGGTCGCAGCGATGATCTTGGCGAGTGACTCCGTTGAGGGCCATCGCGGCCGGCCATCGGCAGAATAGCGTTTGGAGCGATTAAAAGCGGTGGAGTCGAGCCCGGCCTTTCTGGCCAAGCCGGAAGCGGACAAGGAATGACGGGCTGCTAGCGCGTCTATGGCTGCCCAAACCTTTTCGTGCGAGAGCACGGTTTGCTCCTCCGCTGCGAGATCTTCATTGAGGCGATTTTCCTCCGTCAGAAATGTTCTAATCCCTCGCAGATGCGTTGTCTACAAATGGCGGCCTCAGGCTGCAGGCGGTTTACGCGCCGCTTCGTCAACCTCCTTGCGCAGGGGAATGGAAGGTTGCGCACCGGGCTTGAGACATGCAAGCGCGCCGGCGGCTGCTGCTTGAGAAAGCGCCCCCTCCAGCGCGAGCCCCTCCGCCAGGCCGGCCGCCAGGTAGCCGCAGAATGTGTCACCGGCACCCACCGTATCGACGGGCACGATGCGAAGCGTGGGAACGTGAAAAAACTCATCGGGCGTGGTGGCGACAACACCGTCTTTTCCGAGTGTTACCACAAGAATGCGCCCGGTCTGCCGTGCGAAAGAACGCATGCGCGTTTCACGATCCGGGCCCTGCAGCCGCAACTCGGACGCGTAGAGGTCGAATTCACTTTCATTGGCGATGACATAGTCTGCAAGCTCGAGAAGATGCGCGGCATCTGCATGGAACGGGGCGGTGTTGAGCAGCGAAACGGCGCCGGCTCGGCGCGCGGACCGCAATGCGGCCTCGACGGTGACAAGCGGCACCTCATGTTGCAGGAGCACGATGTCGCCCGGGGCGAGAGCCGTGGTTTCGACATCGAAAGGGGAGACTTCCGCATTGGCTCCGGGGATGACAGCGATGACGTTTTCACCCTCGTTGTCGACGAGGATCATGGCCGTACCGGTGGGCGTAGTCGTTTCCTTGACGCCAGCGAGGTCCACACCCGATTCCTTCAGAAGCATCAACGCCTCGCCGGCAAAGGCATCGGCGCCGACCGCTCCGACCATGCGCACAGGGGCGCCAGCCCGGCGTGCCGCAAGCGCCTGGTTGGCACCCTTGCCGCCGGGGGTGGTGGAAAATGCCTGGCCGGGAATAGTCTCGCCCGGTTTGGGCAGCCGCTCGACGCGTCCGATGAGATCAAGATTGATGGAGCCGATGACGTTGATCACGAATGCCTCCGCTGAAGAATCTGCGGAAAGCTATCCGCTTTTCTCGTCAAAGGCGAACCTCGGCCGGCCTCTGAAGTTGCGCCGCCTCCCAGCCGAGCATGGCGCGCTTGCGCGTCAGGCCCCAATGGTAGCCGGTCAACGCGCCGGATTTTCCCAGCGCCCGATGGCAAGGCACGACGAAGGATAGTGGATTGGCGCCGACGGCTGCACCGACGGCGCGCGAAGCGGCCGGACAGCCGATCTCGGCAGCGATATCGGAGTAGGCGCGCGCTCTGCCGATGGGGATTTTCAGCAACGCTTGCCACACCCGTACCTGAAAATCGGTGCCGATGAGGACGACGCGGAGAGGCTCTTCGGCCCTCCAGCGTGCCGGATCGAAAATGCGCGCGGCATAAGAGGCGGTCGCGGACATATCTTCGACATAGGCCGCGTTTGGCCAACGTGCGCTCATGTCTTCGAAAGCCGCCTGCTCCTCGCCCGGGTCCGCGAAGGCAAGCCCGGCCAATCCCCGGTCCGTCACCATGATGAGCGCATGGCCGAAGGGAGAGAGATGATACCCGTAGCGGATCGTCAGACCCGCGCCGCGCGCCTTGTATTCGCCGGGCGAAATTGCCTCGTGGGTAACAAACAGGTCGTGCAGCCTGCCGGGGCCGGACATTCCCAGCTCCAGCGCCGTTTCCAGGAGCGGCATTCCTGAATCGAGCAAGCGGCGTGCGTGGTCGAGCGTGATGGCCTGCAGAAAAGCCTTGGGCGAAAGCCCGGCCCAGCGGGTGAAAAGTTTTTGCAGGCCCGTTGTCGTTTCGCCGAGTTCGGCAGCGAGCGCTTCCAGCGAGGGCTGTTCGCGATAGTCGAGGCTGATCTTCTCGATCACGCGGCGCACCACCTCGTAGTCGCTTCCGACCGGTGTGATGTCCCGTTCGAGTATGGCAAGCTCTGCATTCATCATGTGCAACTCCCGGCGCATGTGCGTCTCTGTCGGCGCTCAAGGCGGTACTTGTTTTTCGGCATATGCGGACGTCAGGCGAGCCCGTCTGACCGCAAATGCTCCAGAAGCTGCAATATGCGGGCAGAAGTCGCCGCGCTCCACCCGTTTCTTGCCTGCACCAACCTATTCGTCCCCACCGAACGTCTCGCGCATCCGTTTCGGTAGGATGATAAGCAGGCTGACGCCACGGACGATCAGGAAAATGTGCAGCGCCATCCACAGACCATGATTGCCAAGGCTGTCGCCGACAGCCACGAGCCAGAGAACGAAAATCGCCAGAGACATGAGCATCATGTTGCGCATGTCTTGAGACCAGGTGGCGCCGATAAACACACCATCCATTTCGAAGGCAAGAACGCCGGTAATGGCAGTCAGTGCCGCCCAGGGGAGGAATGCGGTTGCCATCGCGCGCACCTCAGGCGCGGTGGTGATGAGCTCGATCAACGTCTCGCCCATGATCAGAAAAAAGGAGCTGAAAACCACCGCCAGCCCCAGTCCCCAAAGACAGGCGAGGCGGATGACGCGGCGGAAGGCGCGAGCATGGTGGGCGCCGATGGCGCGGCCGGCGAGCTGCTCGGCGGCAGTGGCAAAGCCATCAAGGAAATAGCCGGCGACGAAGAAGAAATTGAGCAGGATTGCATTCGCCGCGAGCGTCACCGTGCCCAACTGAGCTCCCTGCCGCGCAAACAGTGCAAAAGCGGCAAGCAGGGAGAAAGAGCGGATCATGATGTCTGCATTGAGCGACAAGATGCGCGTTATCGCCCTTAAATCGAGAATCCGTGCCAAACCCGGTCGCGGCCCGGCAAGAAAGCGCGGTGCAAGAATAACAGAGGCGGCGGCGACGCCGAACAGCTCACCGACCACCGTACCCCAGGCCACCCCTTCGATTCCCCAGCCCAGCACCAGCCCGAACAGGATCGAAAGCGCGATGTTGGTTCCGTTGAGCACAAGCTGGAGCAGGAGACCCAGGCCGCCCTCTCCCCGCCCCAGCACATAACCGAGGATCGAGAAATTGGTGAGGGTAAGCGGCGCGGCCAGTATGCGTATGCCGATATACAGCGCCATGGCATCGGCCACCGGCTCGTCCGGGCTGATGAACCAGACGCCGAACGCAATGACGATCGGCGCAAGAAGGATCAGGACGAGCCCGGCGCTGATTGAAAGCGCCAATGAGCGCAGGAAGATCGCCTGCTCTTCGACGGTATCGTGCCGGCCCAGAGCCTGGGCGACCAGCCCCGTCGTGCTGGATCGCAATCCATTGAAGGTGTTGAAGACGACATCGAAAACAATGGCTCCCGCGGCAAGTCCGCCCAGGAGAACCGGATCGCCGAGCTGGCCCACAACGGCCGTGTCGACGATGCCGAGCAGCGGGGTCGTCAGATAGGCGAGCGTCATCGGCACGGCGACTGATAGCACCAGCCTGTTCGTCACCTCGAAGGGCGGGGCATGGCGGCTGCTGATCGAAACCTGATCCACGGTGAATCCAGACATGCAACGGTACGCGCAAGATGCGCATTCCGGCTTCAAGTGCAAGGGGTTGGCGCTTTTCGCGGTACCAGCCCCGGCTGCATCTAACGCCTGAAATTCAGCAGCCGGAGAATCAGAAAGGCAGGCACGACAATCACCGCACCAAGAAGAATGTAGCCCAGGAAGTTGTCAAGGGCGGCAAAACCCATGTCCCAGATGTGAAGCGCCGTGTCCCGCAGCGTGTACAACACATCCCACGGCGTCCAGTGGAAGGCGCTCATGACGAAACCGACGATGAGCGAAACGACGGCGAGCTTCACGATCACGCGGAGTGGACTGTCTCCGAGAAATCTCGTCAATGTTGACACGGCTTTATCCTGTTACCTTTGTAGGGAGCGGGACGGTAGCATCTCCGCCCGTATATTCTGAGCTGTCGCATTTGCGATGCGGAAAAATCCCCTGCGGACCACTTCAGCAGGCACATATGAGGTGTGCCTTACCGGCGCAAGCGCAAAGACGGTCAAAAGACAGGCGATCGTCTGATGCCCCACGCGATGTGTGTCTGCCCAATTCCTTACCGCGCGCTTAAGCAGAATGTTAGAACTTTGCGATAGATCACCTCGCAAAAGCGAGGTTGTGTTCATGCGTGCTGCGCTTCTTGTCTTCCTGCTCGTGCTTGGCGGCTGTGCCACAGCTCCCAGCAATATCAACAATGCCTGTTCCGTATTTCAGCAGAAGGACGGCTGGTTCAACAATTGGTATGCCTCGGCCAAACGCGCCGAACGCACCTATGGTGTGCCTGTTTCCGTCCTTATGGCGACCATCCGGGTGGAATCGGGCTTCAAGGGCAATGCGCGGCCGCCGCGCTCCAAGCTGCTGGGTTTCATTCCCTGGAAGCGCCCCTCCAGTGCCTACGGATATTCCCAGGCGCTTGACGGCACCTGGATGGACTATAAGCGGGCCACGGGACGCTGGGGTGCCAGTCGCAACAACTTCTCGGACGCGGTGGATTTTGTCGGCTGGTATCACCGTCGCAGTCATGAGCGAAACGGCATCGCCCTCAACGACACCTACAATCTCTATCTGGCCTACTATCACGGCCATGCGGGCTATGCGCGCGGTGCATGGAAAAACAATCCGGGCATACAGAGATATGCCCGCAAGGCAGCCGCAATGGCCAGCGATTATGATGCGCAGATCCGCGCCTGCCGATTGTAGAGCGAACCGATCGCGCGAACACCCGCCCCCGTTCGGCCTCAGCCTTCAGCTATAATTCAAGCTGAAGGCGGAGTTTGCGCCGAGCCGGCAATGGAAAATCGATGCCGATCCGCTGATCTTCCTTCACCCGCATCCCGCCGAAGGTCGAAAGAACGACGAGCCTCCGCAGGGTGAGGGGAAGGTGGTTCTCATTCGGAGAACTGATCCAGATAAGCGATGAGGTCTGAGATTTCCTCATCATCCTTGAGGCCGGGAAAGACCATTTTGGTGCCTTCGACCATCTCTCTCGGGTCTTTCACAAATTCCCTGATGGTTTCATCATCCCATACAAGGCCGTTCTCACCGGCTTCGACCATAGCTTTGGAAAAGTTATAGCCTTCATAGACCCCGGCCGTTCTGCCCATGACACCCATAAGAGAAGGGCCGACCTTGTTTCCGGGGGCATCCGCATTGTGGCAGGCCATGCATCTGGCGAAGACCTTTTTGCCGGCCTCGGCGTCCTGGGCATGGCTGGAACCCGCCGCCAACATCAAGAGCGGCATAATGAGTGCAATCGATCGCATACGCATTTTCCTCATTCGTATAGGTGCCTGTTGCGGTGCCCTGACATGATGCGCCTCCATTTCGTTCCCTCCGGGGAGCATTCCCCAAAGCTGACGAGAAGGAGCTGCATCATCAATCCGGCAGGCTAGCCGCCGCTGGCAGGAAGTCAACAATTCGAGAGCACCCGCGCCGGATGTGTTGACGGTACCCCACCTTGCGCGTAGCTTGATGCTAGGCTTCCTGCTCGGGCACCGCAGGAAACCGCGTGTTATCTCCGCGCTGGGCGCGGCTTGCTTGAACAGAGCAACGTGAGAGGTGCCACTTTGAATCCGGTTGATCTCGTCCTCACAGTTTGTCTCGCCGCAAACCCGGATGCCTGCCGCACCGAGCATATTTACATCGAGCAGAGCGGCTCGATCGTTCAGTGCATGCTGCGGGCGCCGGGCTATATTGCGCAATGGACCGAGGATCACCCGGAGTTCGAGGTCGTGCGGTGGAAATGTATCGGTCCCAACAGAGAGACTGCAATCTGAATAGCCGAATGGCGGTTCATGGCGAGGAGGCTGCGCTTATGTATTCCAGACGTGACATTCTGTTTTTGGCCCTTGCGGCACAGGCAGGGCTTGTTCTGAGGCCCAGGCCGGCGGGTGCCGCAGAGACGGTGCGGGTGGGGGCGCTGAAGTACGGAACAGTGAATTGGGAACTCGACACGATCAAGCATCACGGGTTTGATGCCGCGAACGGAATCGATCTGGAAATCGTCTATTTCGCCGGGGAAGACGCCTCCAATGTTGCCATGCTGGCCGGCGACGTCGATGTCATCGTTTCCGACTGGCTGTGGGTGGCGAGACAACGCACGGCGGGTGATGACCTGACACTCCTGCCTTATTCCACCGCGGTCGGAGCAATCATGGTGAAACAGGACTCGCCGTTGACCGGAATTGCCGACCTGAAAGAGCAGAAGATCGGCATTGCCGGCGGTCCGCTGGACAAGAGTTGGCTCCTCATCCAGGCGCTTGCTCGCCGTGACCACGATCTTGACCTTCCCAGCGAGAACGAAGTCGTCTATGGAGCGCCGCCGCTCCTGGCGGAGAAGGCGATGCAGGGCGAACTCGATGCCGTGCTGAATTTCTGGCATTATTGCGCGCGGTTGGAAGCCAACGGCTTTCGCCGACTGGTCGATGCCAATGAGGCGGCAAGGGCGCTCGGTGCGGCAGGCGATGTGTCGGCGCTCGGCTATGTTTTTCACGAGTCCTGGGCGGAACAGAACACTGCGGCCGTCATGGGTCTGGCGAATGCGTCCACGGCGGCCAAGGACCTCCTTGCGTCCTCGGACGAGGAATGGCAGCGCCTGGCGCCGCTCGCCCGCGCGGAGGGCGAGGAACTGGACAAGCTGCGGGATCGGTACCGCGAGGGAATCCCCAGCCGCCCCGTCTCGGAGGAGCAGGCCGATGCCGCCAAGCTATACGAGATTCTCGCTGACATTGGTGGAGAGCAGCTGGTCGGACCTTCCGCTGAGATGGCGCCCGGCACGTTCTGGACCGGTGTCATGCAATGAGTCTTGCGCGCGGCGCGCTGCGGCGTGAGCAAGCGCGATCGCCCAGAATGCGTCGTCTCCCATTGCGCGTGGCCAGTTCGCTCAGCGTCCTGGCTTCGCTGATCGGGCTTTGTCTCTTGTGGCAGATCGCCGCGCAAGCGTGGCCGAGCCGTGCCTTGCCGACGCCGCTGGCCGTTTGGCAGGCTCTCTTGAGAGAAGCGGCGAGTGGCGATTTGTTCTTTCATCTCGGCATGACGCTCGGCCGCGTGACAGCCGCTTTCGTTCTTGCCATGCTCATCGGTTCGGTGGTCGGCGTGCTTCTCGGGATGAACAGGAAGGCTGACCGCTTCTTCGATACGTGGGTGGTCTTGTTCATCAACATCCCCGCGCTGGTGGTTATCGTGCTCGCCTATATCTGGTTCGGCCTCAATGAGGTGGCGGCAATCGGTGCTGTCGCGGTCAACAAAATTCCCAATGTGGTCGTGACGATGCGCGAGGGCGCGCGGGCGCTCGACCCACGCTATGGCGAGATGGCGACGGTTTATAGGCTGAGCTTTCTTGAGCGCATTCGTCATGTGGTAATCCCACAGCTACAACCTTATTTCGCGGCCTCCTCCCGTTCGGGCGTAGCGCTGATATGGAAGATCGTCCTCGTGGTCGAGCTCCTCGGCCGGCCAAACGGCGTGGGATTCCAGATTCACCTTTATTTTCAGCTCTTCGATGTCGCAGCCATTCTGGCCTACACGCTGGCATTCGTCGCCATCATGCTTCTCGTCGAACTTCTCCTGGTGCAGCCCTTTGAACGATACTCCACCCGTTGGCGCGGAAAACCCGCTTAAAGTAGACATCATCGAAAAGGCATTTCGCTCCGCCGAAGGTGTGCCGCTGGTGGCGGTGCGCGATCTTTCCTTCGAAGTGCCGGAAGGCGAGTTCGCCTGCCTTCTCGGGCCATCGGGTTGCGGCAAGACAACCACGCTGCGCATCCTGCTTGGCCTTGAGAAGGAATTCACGGGGACATTCGAGCTTCCCGGTGCCGGCGGTGGACGGCTGGCCGCCGCCTTCCAGGAGCCGACGCTGTTGCCGTGGCGGACGGTGGAGCAGAATGTTCGGCTGGCGCTGCCCAAAGCCCAGAGGGAAAAGGACCTTAAGGGGCTGTTCGACAGTCTCGGCCTTTCTGCCGTGCGCTCCCTCTATCCCGCGGAACTCTCGCTGGGGCTTGCGCGGCGCGCTGCGCTGGCCCGCGCCTTTGCAAATGAACCGGCGGTGTTGTTCCTCGACGAGCCGTTTGTCTCTCTTGATGAGCAGACGGCCGAGCGGTTGCGCCATCTCCTGCTTTCAATCTGGTCT
>JAJUHJ010000023.1 GCA_029279965.1 Phyllobacteriaceae bacterium | reverse complement strand
GGTCACACAGGCGATGCTACCGCTTCTGCGCAAATCTGAGGCCGGCCGCATCGTCAATCTCGCCACCACGCTGGGATCGCTCACGATAAACGGGGACCCCTCCTCCCCCTATTATTCGTCACGCTTGATTGGCTACAATGCTTCAAAGGCGGCGCTGAACATGTTGACCGTGCAATTGGCTGCGGAACTGCAGGACACACCGATCGTCGTGAACTCGGTCTGCCCGGGATATGTGAAAACCGATCTCACTGGAAACAACGGCTTCATGACGCCTGAAGAAGGGGCGAAATTGCCAGTCGAATATGCTCTGCAGGGGGACAATGCCGTTTCGGGGCGGTTTGTCGAGCCTGACGGCAACACGCCCTGGTGAGGCCATGAGGTCAGAAAACATCCCGATGTGAGCCGTTTGGTTTCCCTGCAGACGATGAGGAAGGCCGCCGCACATGGTGGCCGCCCACGACGAGTTCGGCGGGCGGCTCTGCCACCCCGAACTCCGGTCCGGGGCGGACGGCCTTCAAAATGGTCAATTGGTGGCCGGCCGAGGTGGTGGCTACGCTTCGCCCCGAGTCTCGTCGATAAGAAAATCTATGAAGGCGCGCACTTTCGGCAGAACATACTGCCGGGACGGATAGACGACGTAGATCGAGGTTTCGGCCGGTGCCCAATCGTCCAGCGCAGTCATGAGCCTTCCTTCCAAGATGTCTTTTTCTACATAAATCCGCGGGATCAGGCTTATGCCAAAGCCGGCCAGCAGCGCATCGCGAACCGCAAGACTCGTCGTCACCTTGTACCGGCCGCCAACGCACACCCGCTCCGACCGGCCCTCATTCGTAAATGTCCATTCTTGGGTATGTCCGGTAAGCGTGAACTGGATACAGTTATGCAAACGCAGATCCTTCGGCTCGCGCGGCCGACCCGCTTTCGCAAAGTATTCAGGCGAGGCGCAGATCACGTGAGGCAGAGTCATCAACTTGCGTGCGATCAGACTGGTATCCTCCAGCCCGTCGGTGCCGCGAATGGCCAGATCGATTCCCTCTTTCACCAGATCAACCCGCCGATCCTCGAGCTTCAAATCCAGCGTAAGGTCCGGGTATCTGGCGAGAAAACCGATAATCGCGTCTGACAAGCGTGTGAGGGTGAAAGCCATAGGAGCGCTTACGCGCAAAAGCCCGCTTGGCATGCGCTGCAGCGGACCAAGCGAGTTGTCTGCCTCTGAAAGATCATCGAGGATGCGAGCGATCTGCTCGAAATAGCGCTGACCACCTTCGGTGAGGCTCATCCGGCGCGTCGTGCGATTGAGTAACCGGACGCGCAGATATGCCTCGAGCTCCCCGATATTCTTGCTGACCGCAGCGGGTGAAAGCCCCATCCGGCGCGCAGCCTCTGCGAAAGATCCTGCTTCCACCGTCTGACGGAACACCCTGATGGCCTGCAACTGATCCATATTATTCACCGGCAGTAGCGAATGTCATCACCGCCTAGCGGTTTATCTGATCGATAGGAAGCAATTATTTCCGACGCCACAAGGGGACTTTCCTCGCGATCTTTAAAGGCCGATACAATGAGCAATCCGATTGTTACCTTCATCGAAACCCGTGCATCCACGAACCTGTTTGAGCCGGGAAGGACACTTGCCGATGAACAGATCGAGGAGCTGACGCGGCTCGCAGCGCGCGCGCCGACTGCATACAATCTTCAGAACTGGCGCTTTATCGCGGTAAAAACGCAGGATGCGAAAGAGCGCCTCAAAGCGGCGGCCTACGGACAGGCCAAGGTGAGCGAGGCGGCCGTCACCTATATTCTTTGCGGAAAGCTTCCGTCTCATAATGTCGTGGAAGAGCGCCTCCGGCCCGCCGTGGACGCCGGTTTCATGCCGGCAGAAATGGTCGGCGCCTGGACAGCGGCGGTAGAAGACAGCTACCGCGATAACCCACAAAGGCAACGCGACGAAGCCGTTCGTACGGCTACCCTCGGTGCCGCCTTCCTGATGCTGGCAGCCGAAGCGTGCGGGTTGGCCACGGGGCCGATGGTGGGGTTCGATCCTGAGGCGGTTGCGCGCGAATTCGGGCTTTCTGCTGACGAAATTCCCGTTGTTCTGATTGCCGTCGGCCATGCCCGAGAAGGCAATTGGCCTCAGAAGCCGCGTCTGCCGGTCTCCCGAATTCTGGAGATCGCTTGACGCGCCTACCGCGGTAAATCGGATCGCAGTGCCGTGCCCGGCTCTCCAAGCCAGCAGCGCTCCGTGCTAGATGCACGGCAGGTCGGCTGATACTCAATCAAGGAAAAGCAATGACTCATCCTCGCGCCAGCTCCGCGCATGCCGGCATGCTGCTCTGGGCCCTGATCGTCGGCGTGTCCTATCCTGCGGTCGGCCTGTTGACGGATGGGCTGCCGCCGCTGCTGCTTACGGCGCTTCGCTTCGCCATCGCCGCTGTTTCGATGCTGCCATTGATCTGGCAAGCCGGTCGGCAGCTCCCGGCTCTGCCCGGGATCCTTCTTTACGCGATATTGGGCCTTTGCCTCGCCGGCTTCTTCGGCACGATGTTCTGGGCGGCTCATCGGGTGACAGCCCTTACGATGGCTGCTTTTTCGGTCTCAGTGCCGCTTCTGGCCTACGGGTTCGGGAGGGCACTTGGCGTCGAAGCACCCGCCTACCGCCTTCTTGGGACTTTCACGCTTGGCACCATCGGCGCGCTGTCACTGATCTTCGCCCAGGGCGCAGGTGATGCGGCAGACCTCCGGATCGGTTGGAACGAGGGTGCTTTTTTCCTCGGCTGTGTCGCCCTGGCGCTCTATCCGGTCCTGTCGAAATGGGGACTGGTGCGGGGCATTCTTTCGCGAGACGCTGCGGTGCGCACGTTCTGGAGCCTTTTCGTGGGAGCCATTTTGATCGCTGCCATCGGCCTCATTTACGAGCCAATCACCGCTCTGTCGCAAATGCGCTTTGAGGATGTCCTGCTCGTTGTCTATCTGGGTGTCTTTTCAAGCGGCGCGACCTTCTGGCTCCTGCAGCGGGGCACCGGCGCGCTGACGCCCGGCACTGTGACAGCGTACAATTATCTTGTCCCGTTTGTTGCGATGCTGGTGCTTTTTGCGACACAAACCGATGTCATCGGTTGGCACTGGCTGCCCGGCAGCCTCCTCGTCATGGTGGCGATGCTCCTTCTCGTGCGCGAGTAGCGCATGCGCGAAGCGAGGAGTCACCGCTGGGCGGCCCGAACATAGCTGTCCACCGCTTGCTTGTTGCGCTCATCTATGAGCGTTTCTCCGTCGCATACAAGATCGGCGAGGGTCTGAGCGCGAAGAGCGCTCCGCCATGCTTCTTCCGCCGCGAGCATCCGGGACTTGATAAAGCAGTCCGTCTTGTAGGCACATGGATCTTTGGTCTTTCCGGGCCCACGGCGGCGGATCTCACGGCACACAAATGCCGGCTCGCTGCCATCTATGGCTTCCACAATATCAAGCAACGTGATCGTCGCCGGATCGCGTGCCAGACGATAGCCGCCCCGCGGGCCGGGCAGCGCTTCGACGACGGCTGCCACCGTGAGGGCGCGGAGATGCTTCAGCAGATAGGTTTCAGACACGCCATGAAGCTCGGCGAGGCTCTTGCCGGACAGAACCTTTTCGCCCGGTAATCCCGCGAGCACGAGCGCACAGTGCAGCGCAGCCTCCACCCCATCGCTCAATCGCCTCATACCATCTTCCCAGCATCTGTTGCATGTTCTAATCGTGGATATAAACTATCGATGATTCGCCGACTACCCATAAATGAGGAATATCATGCAACCAAGAATGAACGTCGCCAAACTGGCGCCGGAGGCCTACCGTGCCGTCGCGGCACTCGATAAAACGGTCAGCACGTCGGGGCTGGAGTCGCGGCTCCTGCACCTTGCGAGGCTGCGTGCCTCTCAGATCAACGGATGCGCGTTCTGCGTCGACCTTCACATCAAGGAAGCGTTGGCGGACGGGCTGGATTCACAGACGCTCCATCTGGTTTCGGCCTGGCGAGAATCTCCCTTTTTCACAGACCGAGATCGTGCCGCGCTGGAATGGACCGAGAGCGTGACGCTGATTGCGCAAACGGGCATACCGGACACGGCATATGAAGCGGTTCACGCTGTCCTTACGGAAGCTGAAATCGCGCAGCTCACAATGGTCGTTGCGACGATCAATATCTGGAACAGAATTGCTGTGAGCTCGCGAATGCAGCATCCGGTCGCTATCGGCTAGCGCGCCCGTGCGTCTTTTTGGACGCACAAGGACGTGCCGGGCCGATGCTGCAGGCATGGTCGGGGGAGCAACGGTCCTCTTGCATCCCCGGTGTTCTGTTGATCCGGGTCGACCGTGCATGATGTCGCTGTTTGCGTCTGGGGAATTCAGAGCACGAGAATATTAAAAGTGTGGAACGATAAACGGGCGGCCGGAGGCCGCCCGTAGCGCATTCAGATCAAGCCTTGGTTATTCCACGAAGGACTCGACCAGCGCCTTGTACTCGTCGGATTGCTGGCGGCGACGTTCGTCATATTCCGCCCCATCCATGTGAGCAGTGTTCTCGCCGAGGCGCTCCATGAGGCTCTTGAACGTGGCATCCTCGCTGAGCTTGGCGAAGGCCTCGCGCAGCACCTCCAACCGATCCTCGGGAACTCCCGCCGGAGCCAGAACCGGACGATGCATGATGCCAATGTTCGAAACGATGTCGAAGCCAAGCTCAGTGGTCGTGGGTACGTCTTCGATGATCTTTTCATCCCCGACGACCATCAGAGCGCGCAGGTCCTGCCCAGCCAGAACCGAAGGGAAGGCGAAGGTGAAGTCGATATCCCCTGCCAGAAGCGCCTGCATCACCGGTCCGCCGCCCTGGTAGGGAATCAGCGTCGCCTGCACCCCCACTTCGTTGAGGAGAGCGAGACCCGGAACCATAAAAGCGCCCCAGTTGCCGCTGTGGCCAAAGCGCAGTTGCCCGGGATTCTCCCGTCCGTGCTCAGCCAGTTCCTCCCAAGTCTGAAAGGGAGAGTCACCGCGCACCACCAGCACCGGCTGTCCGGTGTTGACGCGGGCGACAGAGACAAAAGCCTCGTTCGGCTCGTAAGGCAGGTTCGCGACGTGCTGCTGCAACTGGTCGATGAAGTTATGCGTGAAAAGAAGCGTATAGCCATCGGGCTGTGCCTGGGCGGCTGCCGCAGTGCCGGTCTGCCCGCCTGCGCCTGGCATCAACTGCACCACCACCGGCTGGCCAATATATTCCGGCAGCACGGACGTGATGACGCGGGCGTTGAGATCGTGTGAGCCGCCCGCCCCAAGCGGAATAATCATGGTGATCGGACGGTCGGGGTAGGTCTCCTGAGCCGCAAGGGGTGTTGCCGCGAACCCCAATGCGGCCGCCAGGGCCAATATCGTTCTGAAACGCATCACTTTCTCCTCCTATTTATTTTGGTTGCCGTGGAATGCCTCAATCCGTGCGCCCCGCCGCGGCCTCCTTTTTGGCCAATTGAGCCTTGACCGCTTGCTTTTCCGCCCGGGTCTGTTTGCGCTGACGGCTTGCCATCCAGAAGATCAGAATCGGCGTGAGGATGAGCACCGCCACCGTGATTGGTCGTGAGCCTACGAGATAACCGAGGAAGTCGCCGCGGGAGAGCAGGATCGATTGTCCGACGGCGTATTCGAGTGGCGGTAGAAGAATGAAGCCCATCACCAGCGGCGTGACATCGAAACTGAGCTTGCGCGCGATGTATCCGAAAACCCCGAAGGCGATCATGAAATAGAGATCCATGGGATTGGAACGGTAGACATAGGTGCCGGCGACAGCGAAAAGCAGCATCAGCGGCACCAGATAAGCCTTGTCGATCGTCACCACCCGCGCAAAGAGCGGCGTCAGCAGATAGCCGATCACCAGCAACAGCACGCAAGCGATGAGCATCGACAACAGGATGGCATAGACGAGGACGCCTTGCTCCTCGAAAAGCTGCGGCCCGGGCCGGAGCCCTTGGGCCACGAACGCACCGAGCAGAATGGCCGTGATGTTGTCTCCAGGGATGCCGAGCGTGAGAAGCGGCACCATGGTGGGGCCATTCACGGCATTGTTGGCGGCTTCAGGTGCGGCCACGCCCTCAAGCTCTCCTTTGCCGAAACGCTCCGGCGTACCGGAGGCGTTCTTGGCCGCCGAATAGCCCATGAAGGCGGCCACCACCTGCCCCACACCGGGAATCATGCCAATCACACCGCCAAGCGCGGTGGAGCGAAGGATCGTACGCAGGCAACGTCGGAATTCACCCCAGCGTAGGCGTTCGCCTTCCGGCCGCGCCGTATCCTTGGTATCGATCGACCTTTGCCGTCGCTCAATCGCGATAAGGATTTCGGGGACGGCGAAGAGACCGATGATGAGCGGCAGAAGGTCGATCCCCGCCTGCAGGGGATGGAAACCGAAATCGAAACGCACCATCGCGCCGATCGGGTCCTGCCCCACCATGGCAATGAACATGCCGATGAGGAGCATCACCGAACCCTTCAGGAAGCTGCCGGAACTCGACACCACAATAACGAGAAGGCTCAGGATCAGGATCGCGGCGATCAGGCCGATGACGACGATCGTACCGAAGGAGGACAGGAAATCGCCAATAGCGGAGGCTACGAGCGCAATCTCAAGCGCTTTGCGCGATTGCCCGTTGCGCGTCATCGCAGGGCCGTCGAGCGTGGTGGCGACCGCCGCGCCCGTGCCTGGAATATTGACGAGGATCGCCGGGATGCTGCCGCCGAAGATGCCGCCCTTATAGACACCGATCAGGAAGGGAATGCCCAGAATCGGCTCCAGGAAAAAGGAGATGGGCAGCACTATCGCCATGGCCATGACCGTGGTGAAACCCGGCAGCGCGCCGACCAGTATTCCCAGCACCATACCCGCCGCGATCATGAGGATCACATCGATCCGCATGAGCATAAGCGTGGCGTCTATAAGAGTCTCGAGCATGGGGTCAGCCCCAAGGGAACGGTGGAAGGGAAACGGTGAGCATGCGCGTGAAGAGAAAGTAGATCGCCAAGGGTGCCGCTACCCCGACAGCGGCAATGCCGAATGCATTTCGTGAGCCGTAGTAGAGGGCGATGCCGGTGGCGACGAGCATGCTGGAAAGGACGTAACCAAGCGGTCTGAGCAGCGCGACATAAACGATCATGACCGCAAGCAGGACGGCCAGGTTCACGTAAGCCGACGCCGGCAATTCGCGTAATGTGCTTCGCTCGTACATGCGGAAGCTCAGCACGAGATAAGCCAGCCCAACAACCACGAAGCCGGCCGCAGCGAGGCGCGGGAACAGCGCGGGGCTGAGGCCTGAACTGTTCTGCCCCAGGAATGTTGGCGGTTTCTGAACCTGGTACGGGATGAGGAACCAGATCGCGATGCCAAGAAGGATGCAGCCCAGCGCAACGACGGTGTTGAAGTTGAGCCGCCTGCCAAGGCTCCCACTGTCTGCTTCCATCACAGTTCCCTCCCCGCGGACCGGTCAGCCCGCATCCGAAACCCACATGGCAGTCCAGACGATCAGCGGCAGTCCGGCGAGCGTCGCCACCGTCGACACGACGATGGTGCCAGCCACCCGCTCGGGCGAGCGCCCAAATCGCTCCGCGAACAGCACGTTAATGACCGCCGAGGGCATTGCAGCCATGACCCAGACCACCCCTGCCTCCGCGCCGCGCAGCCGGAAAGCCGCGATGATGACCACGGCGCCGATCACCCCCGCAGCAAAGCGCATCGCCGCCATGCCGGAGGCGATCCACAGGTCCGCGACCTTGAGCTGCGACAGGGCAACCCCCAGCAACAGGAGCATCGTCGGGATAACGATGCCACCCAGAAGCTCGGTCGTGCGGCTGATCCACTCTGGCACCTCCAGGTCGGCAACGAGCACGAGCGTCGTCACCGCGCTCGCATGAATGATTGGCTGCCGGACGAGCGACTTGAAGTCGAACCGCCCGGCGCTGATCACCAGCCCCAGCGTGTTCTGTGAGATCGAGACCACCAGGAAATAGGCGATGGCCAATGCCAACCCTTCGACTCCAAAAACCATAGCCGCCAGCGGCAGGCCCATATTGCCGGAGTTGCCATGCATCGCTGTCAGAAGATAAGTGTTGAGAGGCAGTCCCGCGGTGCGCAGAACCACCACGCCCACCAGAGCTGACACCGCAATGACGCATGCTGCCGCCAGCGCCATGCGACCAACCTCGCTCACCGGGATATCCGCCCCGGTCAATGTCGCGAAGATCAGACATGGCGTGCCGATCTTGAGCACGACCGAGCCGATCGTGTCGTTGTCGAAGGGCATTCCGCTCCGTGCCCACAGAAAGCCCAATCCGACAATGGTGAGAACCGGCGCGATCACCGCCAGAATCTGGAGGAACAAGGCCGAACGCCTCCCTCATGTTGCCCGGTGGAAGAGCGCGCCACGTCATGATGGGCGCTCGCAATTGGCAAGCCGCTCCATCACCCGGCACACGGCGGCGGCGTCGAGATGCGCCAGCCCTTGCGCCGCAGCGGCGTGATAGAACTGAACGGCTGCCTGATAAAGAGGGATCGGGACGCCGATCGTCGCCGCGTGTTCGGCGATGATGCGCGAGTCCTTGAGAGGCACCGAGAAATTCATGCCTTCTTTGGCATAATCGTTCTCGGCCATCAGCTTTCCGCGCACCTCGAACATCGCCGAGCTGGAGCCGCTGCCGGAAATCACCTCGTGGAACATTTTCGGGTCCAACCCCGACTTGATGGCCAGCACCATCGCCTCCGCGGCGACCGTGTTGTGCACGAGATTCAGAATGTTTCCGCAGAACTTGACCTTCGACCCGTTGCCGAACGGCCCGACATAGTGCTCCTTCTTGCAGAAGGTGAGCAGGATTTCACGCACCGCCTCGTAATCCTCGCGCGCGCCGCTACAGAAGGCGGTCAGCCCCCTCGCCAACGCCATGATGCGATTGCCGCTGACGGGACAGTCAAGCATACGCCGGCCTGCCCCTTCCAGGATATCGCGTGCGGCTTCCTTGTCTGCGATCGAAAGGGTGCTGAGCTCCACGATGAGCTGGCCGTTATGTTCGACGCTGGCGATTTCGGCCGCCACTTCACGCATGGCTGCGGCATGGGGCAGGCAGGTAAAGACAACGCGGGAGTGCCGCGCCACATCCGCTCCACTTTCGGCAAGCCGCACCCTGTCGGCGACAGCTTTTCGCGCTGGTTCCGCCCGGTCAAAGGCAAGAACCGTTGTCCCGCCAACCGCCGCGATGTTGCTGACGATTGCGGAGCCAAGAACGCCCAGGCCGATGAAGCCGACGTCGTGAAGCACTGATTCTCCTCCCAGATGGAACAGGCCACAAGCGGCGACTTCGGATCTCCCCCGCTTGGAATGTGAATTGCCACGCTTGCTGCCTTCAATCCATCTGAAATATCAATAAGAGAAAGATCGATGTCAAGCGGCTTCATCATGGAGCAATCTCTCTGCGAGTAAGAAGCGCCCTTACCCCGCAAAATTCGCCTGATCTCCCAAGCGGAAACGATTGTCCATCTGGTCAAGAATGGCGGCCTTCTTCGTTGGGCACGAGGATTCCTGCACCAATCGCGCCGCTATTGTGGGCATCGGGCGGTTCCGGCTGTGTGTCGGAGCGCAGAAACCTCCTTCCTCGTTCCGGCCGCAGAGTGGAGGTGTTCTCTGAATTCTGAGATTTGTAAGGAAGCCTTGAACTTCCAACTGAAATATTAGATTGACAGGGAGCGTATAACAGAACTTCTATTGACGCTTTGAAGGATAAGGCACGAAGTCCCTCGATCGGCCGAAAAGCGGAACGGGAATCAGCAACATTATGATCGTCACAGACAAGTCCCCAGATCTCGTGCGGGACGACATTTATCAAAAACTCCGATCGGAGGTGCTTTCATGCGAGCTGCGACCCGGCCAACAGATCCAGGAGCGCGAGCTCGTCGCCCGCTTTCAGGTCAGCAAGTCGCCCATCCGAGACGCGCTGCTGAAGCTTGAGGAGCAGGGTTTGGTCGAGGTGCTGCCGCGGAAGGGCTACCGCGTGCGCAGGATCGACATCAGGGACGTGCGCGACATGTACGGGATACGCCACATGTTGGAGCGGGAATGCGTCACGCTGATGATCGAGACCGCGTCCGATGAGGTCCTGGAGAAATTGGAGACTTTTCGCTCCGGTCCGCGCCACGCCGATCTGTCATCCTGGATTGCGTATAACCGCGCCTTTCACTCCTACATCGCGGTGAACTGCGGCAACGCGAGGCTGGCGCGGATCTCGCGGGAGATGATCGAGCAGTTCGACCGCCTCACAAAAGTGAGCGTCACCAGTTCGGGCGATGAGATGTCGCTCGACATCTATGTGCGTGAGCACGGGGAAATTATCGACGCGATACGCGCACGCAACAAGCGCCAGGCGACGGCGCGCGACCGCGAACATATCGAGAGCTCGCGAAAGCGGGTGCTCGACAGCCTGGAAACCGTGTCGGTCATCGATACAGATCCGGATGGCCGATGAGTGAGACGTGGGTGCCGAGGCGTTCGCACCCTGAGATGGACAACTACATGCCTTGTGCAGCGGAGAAGGGAATTTGATGAGCAACGACCGCTACAGCCATTGGCCCAAAGAGCTTGTCGAGGAGATGGAGGCCAACCGTTTCAACCCGAGCGTGGGCAGCGTACTGGTTTCGGAAACCGACCGTGTGCGCGTGTGGCACCTGCATATTCCTGCAGGCAAGCGCTGCACGTTCCACCGGCATGTACTGGACTATTTCTGGACCTGCCACAGCCATGGCAAGGCACGCGGCTATTTCGAGGATGGCTCCATCCGCGATGTCTCGCACTATCCTGGCGACACAAAGCACATGACCTACGGCAAGGGCGAATACCTTCTGCACAGCGTCGAGAACATCGGCGACACGGACCTGCTGTTCACCACTGTGGAATTTAAGCATAGCGCGAATGAACCTCTGGAGGTGCCCGACGGTGTTCGCCTCCGCACCGCCGCATAACGCCCGCAAAGGAATCTGAACGCATGTATGCCCCCGCAGGAGTGAAGACCGACCCAAAGATGCCCGTGCCGGAAATGATGAAGGCGTGGGTTCTGGGAGACCCCAACGAGTTGAAGCGCGTGGAGAAACCCACGCCAGTGCCCGGAAAGGCGGAAGTGCTGGTGCGCGTGGATGCCGTGGCGATCTGCGCTACTGATCTCGACGTGATATCGGAAGGCCCGCCGGCGATGATCGAGGGCGGCAAGCCCTTCAACAAAAACTTCACGCCGGGACACGAATATATGGGCACTGTCGCCGCGCTCGGGCCGGGGGTGGATGAGTTCGCCATCGGCGACCGCGTAACGGTGGAAATCCACGCCGGCTGCGGCCAGTGCAAACGCTGCAGGATGGGCATGTATACCTCCTGCCTGAACTACGGACTAAACTATGGCGAGATGGACAAGGGCCACCGCGCCAACGGTTTCACCACCAATGGCGGCTTCGCCACCTACGCAGTCAACAACATCAATACGCTGATCAAGATCGGCGATGAGATGAGCGACGAGGAGGCAACCCTGGTGGTCACGGCCGGCACATCGATGTACGGGCTGACGGAGCTGGGTGGCCTCGTCGCCGGAGAGAGCGTGCTGGTCAGTGGACCCGGCCCCATCGGGCTCCTGGGCGTCGCCGTGGCGAAGTCACTCGGTGCCACGCCCGTCATTCTAACGGGAACTCGAGACAATCGGCTGGAGGTCGGGCGCGAACTGGGCGCCGATCATGTCGTGAACGTGCGCAACGAAGACCCGGTGGAAGCAGTACGGAAGCTCACCGGAGGCAAAGGGATCGACTACGTGGTGGAATGCTCCGGCGCGCCGGGCGCCATCAACCAGGCCGGTCGAATGTTGAACCGCGGCGGCAAGATCTGCCTCGCAGCCTTCCCGCACGAGCCCGATCTGATCGATGTCGCCCATCTCGTGCGCAACAACATCTACATTTACGGAATTCGCGGCGAGGGAAAGAGCGCGACGCACCGCGCCCATGCCTTCATGGCCGCCAAACGTTTCGACGCGACGAAGATCCACACCCACACCTTCGACATGGAGGAACTGCCGACAGCATTGCGCTATGCGCGCGAGCGGATCGAGGATGCGATTAAAGTGGTGGTGAAGAACGCAAGATGACCGAGGGCGGTCCGGCTATGCCGGTCTGAGTGGAGAAAGCTGGATGTCGGAAGAACGGATCCGCTTGCGTATCGGCGGCTATCAAGGGCCCAATTCAGTGCTAACCGCCGGCCTCAAACGCTTTGTCGAGGAACTGCGGAAGGACACCGAGGACACTTTTCACATCGAGGCCGTGGATGATGTTACGGTCTCGGGCATGGGCGCGCGCACGCTCTTTGACGGCATTGAGAACGGTGCGTTCGACGTCGGCTACATGGCTTCAGGTTACTTGACGGCCCGCGTTCCACAGCTTGCCGTGATCGACCTGCCCTTTTCGCAGGCTGATCGCCACGCGGCCTTTGCGGCACTTGCGGATAAGGCGGGAGAAATTCTGCGCTCGGCGGTCGAAGACAGCACCGGCTATTGCGTGCTCGGCTTCTGGGATAATGGCTTTCGCCACCTGACGAACCGCCGCCGCCCAATCCGATCACCCAAAGACTGCGCCGGTCTCATTGTGCGCACGCTCGACAACCGGATTTATCGGGAAACGATGGCGGCAATGGGCCTCGAACCGGTGGTTACCGACGTCAAGGAACTGCGCCGGGCCGTTGCCGAAGGTAGGGTTGACGCGCAGGAGAACCCCCTGACCAACACTGTTGTGTTCGAGCTCTACCGTCATCACCCATATGTCAGCCTGACCGGGCATTTCTTCGGGATCGTGCTGTTCCTCGCCAATTCGGCCTGGTTCCGCTCCCTGCCGGCCGATGCGGCGGCGGCAGTACGGCGCGCAGCCGCCGCGGCATCGATGGAGCAGCGGCGGCTGGCTGCTGACCAGGATGTCGAAGCGGTGAATTTCCTGCGCAAACAGGGCGTCGCGGTAATCCCGCAGGATGAACTGGATGGCGACGCTTTCCGGACCGCATGCCGTCAGGTCATCGACAAGGAACGCGCAACGCTCGACCCCGCGCTGGTGGCAGCCTATCTCGGGTAATCTGCCACAGACTCAGCGGCGATGGCCCTGCCAGCGCTCGCGAACCGGTACATCAAGCTACCGCATCGGCCCGGAAAGAAAGCGAGTGTCTTTTTCAACGCTCACGACCACCTGAACCGTGCATCTCGCCGACGTCATCGGTCCGTTGATGTCCGATGCGGCAAGCTCAATCGGCTTTCAGAGGACGCTGCGCGACAAACCAGTCGCAGATGGAATTTCCCTGCCAGAAGGCGACGCCGTCCTGACGACACAAATGATCGAGCATTTGTTCGAAGTACTTCACGCGGTGTGCAGCGCCAGACACGTAAGGGTGGACGCCGAAGGCCATGATGCGCGCAGACTGAGCACTTTCCTGCATCAGCCGCTCACACGCATCCCTTGTCCGCTTCAGCATCACATCAGATTCGTGCTGCGCACTGACCATGATCGTGATGTCGTTGAGCTCGACCGAATAGGGCAGCGAAACGAGGGGCCGTGATTGCGTTTTCACCCAAAGAGGCTGGTCGTCGATAATCCAGTCTCCGAACCAATCGTATCCGGCGTCGGCGACGTAATCCAGCGTTTCGAAGGTCTGCGTCCGGCCAGGGCCCAGCCATCCGCGAGGCCGGGTGCCCGTGAATTCCTCAAGGATGTCAGCCGACTGACGGATCATCGCCGCTTGGTCCTCGACCGCGTGAATCGACATCTGTTCGTAACAGTGCGCCATGAACTCCCAACCTTCATCGCGCGCGGCGGCGGGCACATCCGGGCAGGTTTCGCACACCTTCGCATTCAGTGAGATCGTAGGCTTGATGCCACGCTGCCTGAAAGCCTCAAAAAGCCGCCAGAACCCAACCCGCATGCCGTATTCATGCCAGCTCCAGTTCGGCACATCCGGAACCGTCTTGACGGCGCCCGGCGCCGGCGACACCTGCCGCGGCATGGGCCGGTGGATGTCCCATTCCTCGATATTGATCACTGGCCAGACGATCAGTTTAACCCCGTCGGGCAGCGCCAGAGGGTCACGATGGAAGGGAGTGGAATAGGATGCACGCTGCCTCGGTACGAGCATGGGGGAACTCCTCGTCTGTGAATTATCGGGTGATATCTGGCAACGCCGGCTCGATTTTATGCCATGCGGTTGCCGCCTCGTAGGCGCCAGCAACACGCAGGATCATCGCCTCGTCGAAGCTGCGGCCAGCCACCTGCATGCCGATCGGCAGACCGTTCGAAGCAAAACCGATTGGAATGGAGATCGCCGGCGTTCCTGTCACGTTGAACGGCGTGCGCGCCTGTCGGTCGTAGGTGCTGTCGATTTCAGTCTCGTCATCGATCTGGCAAGGAAGTGCCAGACTTGAAACGCAGACAGCCGCATCGACGCCTTGCATCGCCTGCAAGAAGTCCTGTTGGAGCCGACGACGCAGTTGCTGTGCCTTGATATAGCTTGCCGCGTCAACGAGGCCGCCAGCCAGAAGCCGCGTACGCGTCCGCTTGCCGTATTCACGGTGACGCGTGGCGAGCCATTCCTCGTGAACGGCGTAACTCTCCGCCTGAATGATAAGCCTGCCGCAACCGGCATAGATATCAAGTGGCAGAATATCGAGCGGCACTATTTGCGCGCCAAGGTCTTTCAGGACGGTGAGCGCGGAATCAAACGCGGCACGAATCTCAGGGTCGGCCCGCTCGCCGAATTCCTGCAGGACGCCTAGGCGCAAGCCGCGAATGCCCGCCTCCGGCGATTCCTCTACACCGCGATGGGTGGTGCTCGTCGGATCGAGTGGATCATGGCCGACAATTGCACGGTAAATGGCGGTGCAATCAGCCACCGTTCTAGCGAGCGGACCAACATGGTCCAGCGAGAAGGACAAAGGAAACACGCCGCGCCGACTGACCACACCATAGGTTGGCTTGAGACCGACCATGCCGCAAGCAGTCGCCGGATGGCGGACTGAGCCGGCGGTATCGGTGCCGATCGCGCCCGGTGCCATTCGGGCGGCCACGGCTACAGCCGATCCGGAGGACGAGCCACCTGGATGATGTGAAAGCAGCCACGGATTGCGCGCCGGCGGCCAAGGCAGATCGAAAGAGGGTCCGCCTGTGGCGAATTCGTGTAGTGCAGTCTTGCCGATGATAATTGCGCCCGCGTCGCGAAGGCGACGCACGACATCAGCGTCAGACTGTGCGCGCCGGGAGGCGGCAATGCGAGAGTGAGCCGTTGTCGCCATCCCCTCGACGTCGATGATATCCTTGATGGCGATCGGAACGCCATGCAACGTCCCGCGCCGACCACGCGTATTTATCTCTGCTTCGGCCTGCGAAGCCTCCCGCATCGCCTCATCCGCCCTAACCTCGATAAAGGCGTTGAGGTGCGGATCGACACGCGCGATACGGTCGAGATGCGCCGCAACATATTCCTTGGGTGAGATATGGCGCGCGGCGAGCAGCGATCCCGCCTCGCCGATGGTCAGGGCACACAGATCAGTCACGCGTTGGCTCCGGCGCGGTAAAAATCAGTGCAGGCTCGTCGGTCGGGTCGAACAGCCCTTTCCAACGCTCCAGGGCCATCCGCTGCTTTACGAAAGTGGCGCCAAGCGCTGCTCTTTCCTCCGGCGCAAGGCTGGCAAAGGGCTCCTCGTGCAAGCGTGCCGGCAAGCGGTCGTCTGCTGCCTTTTCCATCATTGCGGCTCACCTTGTGCAGGTTCAGCAGGGCGGCGCAGCCTTTGCAGGAGTAAGACCGCTGCGATCAGTCCGATACCGATCAGATCCGTCTTCCAGCCGGCGAAGATTAACGCCAACGCCCCGAAGCCCACGATAAGTCGCAGTGCTACCGGCAAGGGTCTCCCGGCCAGGAAGCCGATGAGAGCGACAGCGAGCGCCCACACACCAATACAGGCGGTCAACAGCGCCAGAGCAATACGCAGCGGCTCTCCCTGCAGAATGAGCTCCGGTGAGTAGACGATCATATAGGGGATGATGAACCCTGCCAGCGCGATCTGAAAGGCTCTGACGCCGACCTTGAAGGGATTGGCTCCGGCAATCGAACCAGCCGGGATCGCCACCAGCGCGACCGGCGGTGTGATGCCGCTCATGCAGGCGAAGTAGAAGATGAAGAAGTGAGCCTGTAGCAGATCGACGCCGAGATCGTTGAGTGCAGGCGCAAGCACCGCGGCCGAAATGATATAGGCCGCTGTCGTCGGCAACCCCATGCTGAGGACGATCGTGACGACCATCGTCAGCATCAGCGCCAGCAGCATCGAGCCGCCAGAGATGGTGGCGACCCAGGCCGACAGGCGAAGGCCGGTGCCAGTCAGAGAGAACAGCCCCATTATCAGCCCCGCAGCCGCACAGCTCACGATGACTTCGAGGGAGCCTCTGGTACCAGTGACTGCGGTGTCGACAAGACGCTTTGGAGACAATCGCGATTCGACGCGCAGCCAGGAGACGATCAGCAGCGTACCCATGGAATACAGCGCGGCGCGGATAGGCGATACGTTCTCCACGGCCAGCATGTAGACCAGCACGATGATAGGGAGAAGAAGATGCCCCCACTGCTTCAATACAACGAGCGCGCGCGGCAATTCCTCCTGCTTCAGCCCCTTTAGCCCGCGTTTGGCCGCTTCGAGATCGACGATCAGGTAAACACTCAGGAAATAGAGGAAAGCGGGAAGGATCGCGGCAATGACGATCGATCCATAGGGAATGCGCACGAACTCGGCCATAAGGAACGCGCCGGCGCCCATGATAGGCGGCATTATCTGCCCCCCGGTGGAGGCGACCGCCTCGATGGCGCCGGCGAAGACGGGCCGGAAGCCGGCGCGCTTCATCAGCGGGATGGTCAACGCCCCGGTGGTGACGACATTGCCGATGCCGGTCCCCGATACGGTACCCATCAGGGCGCTTGCAAAAATGCTGACCTTGGCGGGACCACCTCGGGCACGACCCGCAACACTGTAGGCCAGATCGATATAGAAGTCGCCAGCCTTGGAAAATTGCAGCATCGCACCAAAGAGAACGAACAGATAGATGTAGGTAGACGACACGCCGAGCGGAATGCCGTAGAGGCCATCCATGCTGAACAGAAAGCTGACGACACGTTCCCAACTGAAAGAACGGTTCACGAAGATGCCGGGGGCGTAGCTACCGAACAGTGTGTAGGCCAACATCAGAAGAACGATGATGACCAATGCCCACCCGACCGTGCGGCGCGTCAGTTCAAGAACGAGCGCTATGACCGTCACGCCAAAGACAAGATCCCACGTTGTTGGCATGACACCATAGCGGTAGATCATGTTGGGGCCCTCGATAACGAGGTAGACCGTAGAGGCGATGCCGGCAAGAATCAGAAGAATGTCGCTCCAATGGACGCGCGCCAGCGCGCCCCGCCAGCCGGCATAGAGCAGCGGCACAAGAACGATCGGGATGAGCAGGTGATAAGCGCGAAGGTTGAGCACACCGGGCGACTGTACGCCGAGCCAATAGAGATGGCAAAGCGCGGCAATGACTGAAAACGCTGCGACTGCGATAGAGAGAGGGCGCCCCATAACACGCTGGCGGCTCTCTTCCTGGGCGGCCTTTGCGGCTGCTTCGACAGCGGCTACATCCGACATCGCGTTGTTCCTCTCTGGCATACTCGCCGACGCGCAACCGCCGACTGCCATGCTTGATTGAAGGGGCGGCAGGAACCACCCCTTCGATCTTCCAAATTATTCCGCCGGAGCGGCAGCCTGACGGATTTCGACGTCACGCTCTTCATAATAGCGTGTAGCGGCAGGATGCAGCGGGACCGGAATACCGCGCACATTCTCCAGCTTCGTCTCGGCGAAATCCGGATGCGCCTGAGCCAGCTTCTCCGTGTTCGCGTAGATGCCGTCCAGGAGAGCGGTCACGAAGTCGTCAGGCAAGTCCGGCGAACCGATCATGAAGTTCATCTGCCCGACTGTGTTGAATTCCTCTTCCATATCCTGGTACGTGCCGGCGGCAAGCGTCACAGGCGCGTAATAGGGGAAGTCTTCCAGAAAACCATCGATCTGATCGGAGGTCAGTTCAAGGAATGTCAGATCATGGCTGACTTCCAGCTCCTGCAGGAAGCCGGCTGGATGACCGGCGATATAGAGCACGGCATCGGCGAGCCCGTCCCGCAGCAAACCACCCGTATCTTCCCAGCTGGCATTGATGTAGCGTGCCGGCTCGACACCCAGATAGCCCATCAACTCGCGTGAGATCACATCGCTGCCACCACCCGGCACACCGACGGCAAGTTCGGCGCCTTCGAGATCCTCAAAACTTGTGATGCCGGAATCTGCGAGTGTAGCCACCGCCATGTAGGTCGGATAGGCCGGGTGCAGTCCCACGAAATTCTGATACTCCTCGCCCTCGGCCCAGCCGAGGCCGTAATAGCCAAGGTAAGCTTGGCTACTGGCGGTAATGCCGAAATCCGTATCGCCATTGCTGACCAGGATGACGTTCTGCGACGAGCCGCCCGGCTCCTGCGTGATCGACAGCCCGTCGAAGTGGTCCGTCAACGTCCGAATCCAAGCCGCGACGTAGGTAACGTAGAGGCTGCCGCCGACCTGACTCGCGGCCGACATTACTGGCTTAGGAGGCTCGACGCCTGATTGAGCACCTGCATTTGTGACGGCACATCCGATCAGCGCGGCTGCACCAACTATTTTCGCTGCGTTGTTCATGGTTTCTCTCCCATTCTTCTGCGGCTTTTCATCAACGGAGCCTGCCGCGACCCCGCACTCCTTTGACGCGTATCAAATGGACTGCTTAGCTCAAATGTCGGAAATGGGAATATGCTCTTTCTATTTGGGAAATAATCTGACATTCAACGAGCTATCGTCGCCACGGTATTCCGGTGCTGTCCGGAGGCTCCACCTCGAACGCGTTGAGTGTCATGGCCAGCAGCGAATAATACCCAAGAAGCCCCGTAAGATCGACGAGGCCTTCGCTGCCAAGCTCTGCCTCGGCTGCACGATAGACCACTTCTCCGACCCGTCCGTCCTGGAGCAGTTGCTTGCAATAATCGTGAACGGCTCGGTCGGCAGGATTGTCGAAGGGCGGCGTCTCGCGCGCGGCGATTGCCGACAGCACGTCTTCCGAGTGGCCTTGCCGGCGCGCCAGACCAGCGTGCGCGAACCACTCATAGTCCGCGCGCCAGTGTGCCGCGACAATGACAATGGCCAGTTCACGCAGGCGCTCCGGCACGCTGCATTCGTAACGCACATAGACGCCCAGCTTCTCCACGCGCCGCGCGAGCTCCGGGTTGTTGAGAAGCACCGTGAACGGCCCGCGCACACCACCGCGCGCGCCCCCGGCGATGCTGTCATAAACTGCGCGCTGGGCGTCGTTCAGCCCCTCAGGTTCGGTGATCTGGGGAATGCGGGCCATACATCTACCTTTCGGTTGTGCGGTTCAGAAACTCCAGGACTGCCGCAGCCACCGCTTCAGGCTGTTCTACAGCAGAAATGTGCCCGGCGCCCGCGATCTCGACGAAGGAGGAGCCGGGTGTCGCTTCGTGCATTGTGCGCATCGTTGCCGGCGGCGCGCCGGCGTCTTCGCCACCGACAAGGAACAGCGTAGGCAACGTCATCTCCGGCAGGCGCCGCGCGTAATCCAGCTCCTTCAGAGCTTCGGCCGAACCGATAAAGCCGTCGACGCTGGTGCGAAGCACCATATCGCGCATGAACTTCATCCCGTCCTCGCGTGCCTTGAACGCGTCGGTGAACCACCGGGCGAGCGTCGGCTCGACGATTGCCTCGATGCCATTGGCACGGACCAACGCGATGCGATCGTTCCAGGAATCCCTGTAGGCCTGGGGTGCGTCACCGCGTGCATCGCAGACGACGAGGCTGGACAGACGCTCCGGGCGATCAAGCGCGAGCCCCATGCCGACCATGCCCCCCATAGACAGACCGACGAAATGGGTGCGCTCGATTTTCAGAGAGTCCAGGAGACCGATCACATCGAGGCCCAGGCCGTCGAGCGTAAAATTGTCGGCCGTCGCGGGAGAACCACCGTGGCCCCGAGAATCGTAGCGCAGCACCCGGTAGTGCTTTTCCAGCCTCGGGACGACGAAATCCCACATCGTCAGGTCAGTGGCAAGGCCATGGGCAAGCGTCACCACCGGTGCACCCTCAAGACCAGAGAGCTGATAGTTCAACACAGTTTTTCCCATAACATCTCTTCCCTGTCAGCCGAGCCGTTTGCAGAATTGCCCGTCGTGAAAGATTAACGGCTCCCCTTCCCGCACAACGCAAGCCATCACCTCGCCTACAACGATGTCGTGATCCCCGCCGGGATGAATTGCGTCCAACCGGCACGATATCTGGGCAAGGCTGCCTGGCAGGAGGGGGGATCCCCATGCATCGCTTTCCAGCGTAAGCCCCTCAAAGCGTTCCGCGTTGTCGCCAACAAAGCGCAGGCACAGGTCCTTCTGGCTCTCTTGAAGGATATTCACGGTGAAGCGACCGGTGCTCTTGATCGCGTTACCGGTTGCGCTGCCCTTCTTCGGGCACACCAGCAACAAACAGGGATCAAGTGATACCGATGTCAGCGAATTGACCGTCATACCGAACGGCACGCCATTATGCTCGGTCGTCACCACCGCAACGCCAGTGGCGAAACGGCCCATGGCCCTGCGGAAACTGGCTCCATCCATAATGCCGACTTCGGGAGGCCGGCGCGCGAGATTACATGTCATAGGCTCCTCTCGATCTGCTGGAGCGAAATCTATTGGGGGGCTTGCCTACTTGCGAGGTCTGAAATACGAAATTCGCTCTTTCCCTTTTTTCCGAAATCAAGGAAGGCGACATGAACAAATTCATGGCGATCACGATCTTCACAAGGGTGGCAGAGCACGGAGGGTTCACGGCGGCGGCAGCCAAGCTCGGCGTATCGGTATCGGCCGTGACAAAGGCAGTCTCACGCCTCGAGGACGAACTCGGCGCGCAGCTTTTCACGCGAACGACACGCAAGATCAACATTACCGACTACGGACAGGACTTCTATGAGCGCTGCGTGGCTATCCTCGCCGACCTGGAAGATGCCGAGGCGGCGCTCCAGACCGGCGCGACAACCTCGAAAGGCCGCGTCCGGGTCGTGTTACCTTTCTCCTTCGGTCGCGTGACAGTGGTGCCGGAATTGCCGCGCTTTTTCGAGCAGTATCCGCAGATCGAGCTCGAACTCGACTTCAGCGACGGCCCCGTTGATATGATCGCGGAGGGCTATGACGTGGCGGTACGAACCGGCGACATCAGCGACTCTCGCCTCAACACCCGGGTGTTGACACGCGGGCCGCAGGTGACCGTCGCCTCCCCCGACTATATTGCCAGATGGGGCACGCCGGAAACGCCGGAAGACCTGATGAACCACAATTGCATTGTCGGCCGCTTCGGACCGGAATGGTCATTCCGCCGGCCGAACGGAAATCGCTTTCAAGTGCGGGTTTCCGGCAGCTCGGTTATCAACAGCGGCGATGCCCTGCGCGAAGCCGCTGTTGCCGGTCTCGGCATCGTGCAGGGTACGTGGTGGTTGATGCGCAAGGATCTCGAAAGCGGTGCCGTCGTGTCGCTGCTTGAGGACTACGCAGACCAGGGCATGCCGGTCTCAATCCTCTATTCGGCGAACAGGCACGTCCCGCGCAAGGTCCGTGCCTTCCTCGACTTCCTGATCGAGATCACCAGGACAAGCTGACCGAGTGATCAGCCGACTGCTGCCGTCTTCGGCTTGGATTCTGCCAGCGCCGCGTTAACGCGCGGCATGACCTCTTCCGCCATAAGCTGCATCGAACGCTTGGCAAGCTGCGGGTCGACCCAGTCCATGCCGGCGTACACCAACTCGCCAAAGTCGCCGATCTCTTCACGGAAGGCGAGAATCTGGTCGACAACGGAATTCACCGATCCGGTGATCATCAGATTGTCCATCACGAGGTCGTGCGTGACCGCCTCGTCCGGCTGATCCTTGTCCGATTTCAACACAAACAGGCGCTTGCTGCGGGTCAACTTCTTGCGCATCTGCTCATAATAGAAACGATAGGGGCTCCTGGCGTCCTCACGTCCATAGCGTAGCGCAGTCTTGTCGTCGTCCGCCACGAACACCGTGCGCGCCACACGCCAGTCGTTCGTATCCGCCTTTTCCCCCACCTCAGCCTTTCCTTGGACGTAGTTCGGCCAATGTGTCTTGACCCATTTCGGCAACAGGAAATTTGCCGACAGGGGATGAAAGTCGCGTTTGCCCATGGCGATCACGCCCTTGGAGAAGGGAGCGAGCACCGTGCCGACGATTTCCGGTCGCGGCTTTTGCAACGGCTTTGGAAGGATGCCGACGCCGAGTTCGAGTGCCGCCGTTCGAGCCGTGGATACCTTGAAGCGATTGTCCGGAAAGTCGATGTCATAGGGGGGATCACGCTCCCAAATGGCCAGGATAACGTCGATCGCCTCCTGAAAGATCTTGTTTCGATCCTCATCGAGAATGCCGAGCGCTTCGGCGTCAGTCGTTAGGGCTCCGGGACTGACGCCGAAGATGAGCCGCCCCTCGGAGAGATGATCGAGCATGGCGGCCTGGGCGGCGATCAGCACCGGATGAGACTGCGACAGGTTCGACGTGCCAGTCGCCAGCTTGATCGATGTCGTGTCGGAGACGAGCGAACTCAGGAACATCATGCTGTTGGTGATGTTCTCCTGCACATCCGATAGATGCTCGCCGATAAAGGCATCGTTGAAGCCGAGCTTGTCGGCGAGAATGACGGCTTCGCGGTCCTCGCGCAGCGTTTCCACCCAGTCCCGATCGGCCGGATGAACCGGCATCGTGAAGTAACCCAGCTTCATGTTCTATCATCCCTCTTTTAGAGTGCTGGGTGTAGATATTGCATCGAGCAGACAGGTGAAAATGTCCGCAATGCGAAATTCACTCTTTCTCTTTTTTCTTAAACCCAAGCCGGAGCCGTACTCAGACGATTGCCCGCGCCGAGACGACAATGCCGTCACGATCGCTGTAAAGAAAATCGCCCGGACGGAAAATGATGCCGCCAAACGCAACTGGTATATCAATGGCGCCCTCGGCGGTTTTGGATGACTTGCGCGGGTTGGTACCAAGCGCCTTCACCGCAAAATCCATGGCATCCAGCAATTCACCGTCGCGCACCGCGCCGTTGACCACGATACCAGCCCAGCCATTGTCGGCGCCCAGCCCGGCAACCACATCACCGACAAGCGCGCAGCGCAGCGAACCGCGACCGTCGATAACCAGCACGCGGCCATGGCCCGGCTCCGACAGCACCTTTCTCACCAGTGCGTTGTCCTCGAAACAGGAGACGGTCGCGATCTGGCCCTGGACCGCCTTGCGCTTGCCGAAGCTGCGAAACTGAAGGTCACAGGACGGCAGGTTTTCGTCAATGTCGATCAGGTCGGCGGTGGCGAATGTCATCGTTTCTCCCCTTCTCGGCCGATACTCGTTGTGAGTCGTTTCAGATACGACCTCGCTTAGCGGTAATGCGCCGATGAAACAATGAACTGTCGCTGACTGACTTGCCCGTCTTGATGATGTTGATTGGAAATCGTGTACCCGTAGTATGGCCACGAGCAAAGAGAGCTGCCGCGAAACTCAGTCTTGAACTTGATTTGAATCGGGGCGCGGCGATCGCATGACTTCGGCCAGGATCTCTTCGGTGTGAGCACCCAGAGGAGGCGGTCCATCTTCCAGCCGCGGACCTCCTTCGGCGAAACGGAAACCGGCATTGAGTATCTCGACGGTATTTCCTTCAGGCATCGCGACGCGCATGCGAAGGTCCCGCCCGTCCACCCAGCCACGTTCCAGCACGTCTTCAACAGAGCAAACCTCCCCGGCCGGGACTCCGGTCTCGGCAAGGATTTTCACCCACTCCGCCGCGCTGCGTTTGGCAAAAGCGCTTCGTAGTTCCGCCTGGAAGGCCTCCGCATTGGCGATCCGGTTGTCACCGGTCGCGAACCGCTGATCCTCCAACAGTTCCGAACAGCCGAGCGCGCGGCAAAGCCGCTCCACCTGCACCTGCTGCACCGCACCCACGGTGATGTCGCCCTTCCGGGTCGGGAAGGTGTCCGCAGTTGGCGCGCGGCTGAAGCCAAGATTGCCGGTGCGGACATGCTTGGTGCCGTTGATAAGGAACGGATTGACGACGGACAGCATCATGACCATCGTCGCATCGAGCATCGCCACGTCCACAAATTGCCCTTCACCACCGAAGCGTTCCCGCTGGACCACGGCAGAGACCACGGAGAATGCCGCCAGCAGCCCCGAGAACGTGTCTACGATGGGGATGCCGATGCGCATGGGGCCATCCGACTCCTTGCCGGAGACGAGCATCAGCCCCGACAGGCTCTGCACGATCTGATCGATTGCTGGATGATCGCGCAGCGGACTGTCGAGACCGAACCCGGAGACTGAGCAGTAGATAAGGCCGGGCCGAATTGCCCGCGCCTCCTCGAAGCCGAAGCCGAGACGCGCCATGACGCCTGGTCGGAAATTCTCGACGAGTATATCCGAGCTGGCGATGAGATGGCGCGCGGCCGCCCTGCCCTCTTCCGATTTCAGGTCGAGGACCACCGATGTCGTGCCTGCATTGATCCCTATGAAGGCCGGTGCCATCCCGCGTTCCTCAGGAACCAGCGAATAGTTCCTGAGGGGATCGCCGGCGGGCGACTCGACCTTGATAACCTCGGCGCCAAGCAGCCGCAGGAAATGTGTGCAGAGCGGCCCGGCCACGACATGGGTGAAATCGATGACTTTCAGGCCCTTGAGCGGTTGATGCATCGATTCACCTCAGAGATTTGGCAGGAAGAGAACGATTGCCGGGAAAAGCATAAGCAGCGCGATATGGAAAATGTCGGCGATCACGAAGGGCACGATGCCCTTGAAGATCTTCTGCAGCGGAATGTCCGGTGCAATGCCTGACATCACATAAACGGTGATCCCAATCGGCGGCGTAATCATCGCCACTTCCATGGCACGGACGACCAGGATGCCAAACCACAGTGGGTCCACACCGAGAGCGGTCACGATCGGGAAGAAGATTGGAACGGTAAGCGCCATCATTCCCGCCGAGTCCAAGACCATGCCAAGGAAAAAATAGATGATCATGACCACGATCACGACGCCGATGGCTGGAATGGCGATCAGGCGCTCGGCCACCCCCACGCAGACGGCGCTGATATGCAAACGCCCCCGGTCGAGGACTTTCATGGCAGTTTTGAACCCATGGCCGAGCTTCGCCTCACCACCGATGATGTTGGCTGCCGGCACGGGCACGTCGTCGAAGATCACGTCGCAAGTGTGCGTGCCCTGCTGACCCATCTTGCGGTCGCGACGCCCGCGTGAAATGCCGGGACGGTCCGCCTCCACGAGAAAGGCCGATACACCGCGCCCATCCTTGCTTTGGGGGTCCGTGCGAGCAAAAACGGTGAAAAGCTCCGCGTGCGGCCCGTTGGTGATGAAGCGTTTGGTGCCCCGAATGATGTAGTCGTCTCCCTCACGTCGGGCGCTGGTGTGCAGCGAGCCGGCATCCGAGCCGGCTTCAGGCTCTGTCAAGCAGAAGGCGCTAACGATCTCGCCGCTGGCAAGCCGCGGGAGCCAGTAACGTTTCTGCTCCTCGGTCCCGTCCATGACGATACCCTGGGACCCGATCCCGTTATTGGTGCCGATGATGGAGCGGAAAGCGGGAGACGTGCCGCCGAGCAGGAACGCAACCTGCGCCTCCTCGGCCATGGAAAGCCCCAAGCCGCCATAAGCCTCGGGAACGGAGAGCCCGAAGAGACCAAGATTGCGCATCTCCTCGACGACATCCAGGGGCACGGCATCTTCTTCCGCAACCCGATCCTCGAGCGGCATCAGCCGCTCCGCGACGAAGCGCTGAACGGTTTCAAGCAACTGCTCAAGTGTTTCCGGATCGAGTGCCATATTCGTCCGCCGCAATCGTTGGTCAATGCTTGCTTCCCGCTCTGGCACGCGGTATCTCTCTCGTCAAGTATCAGAATTATATTTCACTGTACGGAATTATAACATGAGTTCAGTCCTGCTCGAGCGACCTGCCGACCGCGTTGCGGTCTTGCGCCTGAACCGCCCGGAAGTCCGGAACGCCCTCGACGACACAGTACGTGGCCTGCTTGTAGAGCATCTGAAAGTTCTGGAAGGGGACAGCGGGACTCGCTGTGTCGTGATTACCGGCGGTGACAAGTTCTTCGCCGCCGGTGCGGATTTGCGCGTCATGTCGGAAATGGGGGCGGCGGAGATGATGGCATCCCCCGGCGCGGCCGCCTATGATGCAATCCGGCAGTTTTCCAAACCGATCATTGCGGCCGTCAACGGATTCGCCCTGGGCGGAGGTTGCGAACTTGCCATGCACGCCGACATTATCATTGCCGGCGAAAGCGCAAAGTTCGGCCAGCCCGAGATCAGGGTCGGGATCATGCCCGGCGCGGGCGGCACTCAGCGGCTGCCGAGGGCAATCGGCAAATTCAAGGCGATGAAGATGCTTTTGACCGGCGAGCCGGTCGGCGCGCGTGAGGCGGAAATCATGGGGCTCGTTTCCGAAGTGGTTCCGGACCCAGCGGTTCTGGATCGCGCGCTGGAGCTTGCCGGAACTATCGCAGCCATGCCGCCAATTGCCGTGCGGCAGATCAAGCGAGCGGTTCTGGAGGGAGTAGATCTGCCTCTTGCGGCAGGCCTGCTGCTGGAACGGCAAGCCTTCACGCTCTTGTTCGATACAAAAGACCAGAAAGAGGGAATGAATGCTTTCCTCCAAAAGCGCCCGCCCGCCTATAAGGGAGAATGACCGTGCCGATTGATCCTCAATCCGCAGATCTGACGATCGGCATCGTTGGCGCTGGCGTCATGGGCCGCGGGATCGCCCAGGTGGCCGCAGAGGCCGGCATTACTGTGCTGCTTGCCGACGCGCGTATGGACGCGTGCAAGGAAGCGCGGGATTTTTGTGCAAGACTGATCCGTCGAAAGGCAGAGAAGGGCCAGCTTGCAGTTTCGGAAGCCGAGGCTGCCATCGGGCGCATCCGGCCCACCGACGCCAATCCCCAAACAGGATATGCAGCTTTGTCATCGTGCCAACTCGTTATCGAGGCGGTGGCCGAACGCATGGATGTCAAGGCTGCGCTTTTGAAAGACCTGGAAGGAGCCATTGGCGAAGAATCAATCATTGCCACCAATACCTCTTCATTATCGGTGACTGCCTTTGCCGCGGCGGCGCGGCGACCGGAGCGAGTGGCCGGCTTCCATTTTTTCAACCCGGCTCCTTTGATGAAGATTGTTGAGGTGATCGGCGGCATGCTGACGGCCGGTTGGGTGCTCGACGCCCTTGAGTCTATCGCTCATCGCATGGGGCATTTTCCCGTGCGCGCAAGCGACACGCCGGGGTTCGTGGTCAACCATGCCGGGCGCGGGTACGGGACGGAGGCACTGCGCATCGCGTCGGAAGGCATCGCGGACTTCGCCGACATCGACCGTATCATGACGGAGGCGGCAGGCTTCCGCATGGGCCCCTTCGAGCTACTCGATCTCACCGGCCTCGACGTCTCTCATCCGGCGATGGAATCGATCTACCGTCAATACTATGAGGAGCCGCGCTATCGTCCTGCCGTTATCGGGGCGCAGCGACATGCAGCGGGCCTTCTGGGACGCAAAACCGGTCACGGCTTCTATCGATACACGGAGGGCAAAATCGAGCGCCCGCCCGAACCGCCACCCCCGGCGCTCGGGAAGGACCTGTCCGTCTGGATCAGCCGGCGCTTCTCCACGGAGGCGCGCCTGCTGGCCGGAGCAATCGCCAAGAAAGGAGCAAAGGTCGAAGCTGGCGAGCGGCCTTCTGCTAAAGCCTTGATCCTGCTGACACCCTTTGGCGAGGACTGTACGACAGCGGCATTGGCTGAAAGCGTCGACCCTACCCGCTCGCTTGCCGTCGACGCGCTCTTCGGGTTCCGTGGGCGCTGGACCTTGATGCGAAATCCGGCCACGCGCCCCGACCTGATGGAAGCCGCACACGCCCTGCTCGCCACGGGCGGGGATAAGGTGACCTTGATCAACGACAGCCCCGGCTTTGTCGCTCAGCGCATCGTCGCGGCAATAGTAAACATCGGCACCGACATGGCACAGCAGCGGATCGCCCGGCCCGAGGATCTGGACCGGGCAGTAGAACTGGGTCTCGGTTATCCGCGCGGACCACTTCGTCTCGGGCAGGAACTCGGGCCCCGACGAATTCTGGACATTTTGCAGAACATCCACGCCTTCTATGGCGATCCGCGCTATAGAGCGAGCCCGTGGCTGAAACGGCGCGCCCTTCTCGGGCTCGATCTTTCTGCTGGTGAAGGCGATGCGAAAACGTGAAATCGATCCCGGCCGCACCGGGCCGGGCGAAGGCAGTGACCCGCGTTTCATTACGGCGCTCGCGCGGGGGCTCAGCGTGCTTCGCGCTTTCCGCCGTGGCGATCCGCCTTTGGGAAATCAGGAGCTTGCTGCGCGCACCGGCCTTGCCAAGGCGACTGTTTCTCGCCTCACCTATACGTTGAGCCGCCTCGGCTATCTCAGCTATTCTACAGACACGGGAAAGTACACACTGTCAGTTTCCGCGCTCGGGCTCGGCTTTGCGGCGCTCGGATCCATGGGCATCCGCGATGTGGCCCGCCCACACATGCAGGCGCTTGCCAATGAGACCGGCGTATCGGTTGCTCTTGGCGCCCGCGACGGCACATCGATGGTCTATCTGGAGCACTGCCGTGGTGACAGTCCACTGCACATCGGCATCGAGGTGGGTTCTCACATCAACCTTGCAGGCACGGCAATGGGACGCGCCTATCTCGCAGCCCTCGATGAGAAGGAGCGAACTGCTCTCATTCTCGAATTGAAAAAGAAGGAGAGCTGGAAACGGTCCAAGAAAGGTGTCAACGAAGCACTGGCCGATCATGGCCGGCACGGCTTTGTTCTTTCCATCGGAGAGTGGAGACCGGAGGTCAACGCCGTGGGGGTGCCGCTGGTGTTGGGTAGCGGCCCACTCACCTTTGCGCTGAACTGTGGCGGGCCCGCCGTCCTCCTGCCGCGCGACAAGCTGATAGATCAGGTCGGTCCCCGGCTCATGGACGTAGCCCGGCAGATCCAGCTGGAGATGGGCATCGGCTGAACGCCACCGCCGACATCGGTTTTTGCTGACGATGAGCGTTCGGTCGGCCGGCAACATATGCCCCCCGGCGGCCGGGCATTGAAGCCGCCGAGCATGTTGGCTCCAATCTGCAGTCATCTGCTGATCGGCCTCTGCGCACCGCATCCGCCATATGGCCTGCGCACCATGGGCCTGAGTGAAAAAACGTTCAGCAACGACCAAACTATAGAAGCGGCGAGATCACCCTCGTTACCGAGTCCCGCAACCGCAGGGGCAGATTTGCCGCAGAATATTTCTCAGGATCGAATCTGGAGCAAGATGCGAGGTCGCGCTCAAAATCCTCCTCCAATTGCCGCGCCAGCCGCTTGCTGTAGACCACGGCGTTGAGTTCATAATTGATGCTGAAACTCCGGATGTCGATATTGGCGCTGCCGATCGAACAGACCTCGGAATCGATACTGATCGTCTTGGCGTGGAGGTAGCCCTTCTGGTACATGAAGACCTTCACCCCGGCTTTCATGACGTCGACGATATAGGTGTTACCCGCCCATTCGGGCAGCGGGTTTCCGGACGCGTGCGCCGCCAGCATTATCCTGACATCGACACCGGCAAGGGCGGCCGCTTTCAACGCCTCGGCGATGCTGGCGTCGGGAATGAAGTAGGGTGACTGTAGGTAAACGTGGTGCCGTGCGGAGGCAATCATCCCAAAATAGAGCTGGCGGATGGCGGCCCATTCCGAATCCGGCCCCGACGTGAGGATCTGCACCGGAGCCGCCTTGGAAGCCGCTGGCCTTGAAGGGTCCGGAAAGTAACCCGGTGCGAAAAGATCTTCCTTCACCGCATTGTACCAGTCCACCGCGAACACGGCCTGAAGAACAGCTGCGCCTTCGCCGCCGAGCCGCAATTGGGTGTCCCGCCAGAAGTCGAAGCCATCCCCACCGTCGAGATGCTCCTTACCGATGTTCATGCCGCCGGTGTAGCCGATCCTGCCGTCCAGGACGGTGATCTTGCGATGGTTGCGATAGCTGATCGTGTGCAAGCGCCAAAGGGGCGATGTGGGCGCCATTTGAATACCGGCCGCTTCCATTTCCCTGACATAGAATGGAGTCACATGGATGTGCGATCCCACCGGATCGTATAGCAGGCGCACCTCCACTCCGGCCCTCGCCCTTTCGCTGAGCGCCTGTTTGAGCCGGTCCGTGAACTCATCCCTCGCCCAGATAAAGGTCTGCAGATGGATGGAATGCCGGGCTCCCTCGATGTCCCTGATCAAGCTACGGTAGAAGGTGGACGCGTTTTGTTGAATCTCGACTTCGCAACGCGCCAGCGCCGAGCGCGAATTGCGCCTGACCAACATCATCAGTTTTCTGCGCGCAGTGCTCCCCTCCTCGATCCGGGCAATTTCTGCTTCCTGCGTCGCGAGAATGCGTTTGAGAAAAGGCTTGGCGTCGGCCTGCAGGTCCTGCTGCAGAAGCCTGCTCTGCTTTGCAAAAGCTTTCCGATCGCGCCCGAACAGAACGTAGGTGAGCAGCCCCAGCCCCGGCAGGGCAAAGAGGGCCAGCATCCAGGCCAAGGTCGCCTGAGGTCGACGATTCTCCAGGATGATGTACACGCTCGTGACGAGCGCATAGGCGGCGAAGGCCCAGCCAAGATAAACCCACCAGTTCATTCTCTCTCCCCCCAGTCTACATTCTGCGGCATGTAGAGCGACGGATGGCATAGGCCATACGCAATCCGCCACGCAATTTCCCCTCGGTTCCGGGATGGTCGCGTGTCGGTGAACGCTCTATCTTCTCAAAACAGCGCACGGAGAAGACAGGGCGGAAAGGGAGAGGGATCTTGGCAGGAACGGGTGATAAGGCCAAGGCGCCGGGCAACAGGCCAGGAGGAGGCACTGCCGGTAACACGACCATTCCGCCCAGGCGGACATGGGTGGCTTTCCTCCTCCTGCTCATGGTCAATTACTTCCTGGTCACCACGCTCTTTCCCGATCAAGATGAGCCTGCGCCCGTGTCTTACACGCTTTTCCGCTCGGAACTGGCCGTGGACAACGTGGAGGCCATCCACACACGGGGAGAAACGATTGAGGGAAAATTCAAGAGCCCCGTCGAGTGGACGCCGCCCGCCTCTGAGGGCCAGCCCGCCCCGGAGACGCGCGAAGTCCTGAACTTCACGACCATCCTGCCGCTGTTCGTCGATCCGGGCCTGGAGACCGAACTGATCGAGCGTGGGGTCGATATCCGGGCAACGCCGATTCAGACGGAAGCAAACCCGCTGCTGACGCTGCTGTCCGCATTCGGCCCGGCGCTGCTGATCATAGGTATCTATGTATGGCTGTTCCGGCGCGCCGCCAGGCAGGGCGGTGGAATGTTCGGCGGCTTCGGCAATATCGGCAAGAGCAAGGCCAGGCGTTTCGACAAGGAGACCGAGACCAAGGTTACTTTCAACGATGTCGCCGGAATCGATGAAGCCGAGAACGAGTTGGTTGAAATCGTCGACTTCCTGAAGAACCCCGAGAAATATACCCGTCTCGGCGGGACGGCGCCCAAGGGGGTGCTGCTGGTGGGCTCTCCGGGGACGGGCAAGACGCTGCTCGCGCGAGCGGTCGCAGGCGAGGCGGAAGTGCCGTTCTTCTCCATGAGCGGATCGGAATTCGTGGAGATGATCGTCGGCGTCGGCGCGGCCCGCGTGCGCGATCTGTTCCAGGAGGCGCGCAAGCACGCGCCGGCCATCATCTTCATCGACGAGATCGATTCCATCGGCCGCGCTCGGGGCCAGGCCGTGATGGGCGGGGCGAGCGAGCAGGAGCAGACCCTCAACCAGATACTGTCCGAGATGGACGGCTTTTCAAGCCGTGAGGGAATCATCGTCCTTGCCGCAACCAACCAGCCGGATGTCCTCGATCGAGCGCTGCTGCGGCCGGGCCGCTTCGACCGCCGCGTGGTTGTCAACCTGCCGGACAAGAACGGCAGGGAAGCGATCTTCAAGGTCCACACCCGCAAGGTGCCGCTCGCCAATGACGTCGACCTCGGTGAGATCGCGCAGGCAACGCCCGGCGTCTCCGGCGCCGACATCCGGAACCTGGTGAACGAAGCTGCGCTGTTGGCTGCACGCCGCCAGCAGGACAAGGTCCACCACAAGGACTTCATCGACGCGCTCGAGAAGATCGTGCTGGGACCGGAGCGTCCCATCATTCTGAGCGAGGCGGACAAGGAGCGCGTTGCTTATCACGAGGGCGGCCATGCCATCCTCGGGCTGGTGGTGCCGGGCGCCGATCCCGTCCACCGCGTCACCATCGTGCCCCGCGGTCAGGCGCTCGGCGTTACCTATCAGCGCCCTTTGACGGATCGCTATAATTATCCCGAAGCCTATCTGCGTGCAAAGGTGGTGGGAATCCTCGGCGGCCGCGCAGCGGAGGAAGTCGTCTACGGCACCCGCACCACCGGCGCCGAAAACGACATCGAACAAGCGACCGCCATCGCCCGCCAGATGGTGACCCGCTGGGGGATGAGCGACAAGCTCGGCATGGTCCAGCTGGCCCCGCGCCAGAACAGCTGGACCGGGCAGAGCGGCGGCTTTACGGGCGACAAACCCTATAGCGACGAGACCGCAAAGCTCATCGATATGGAGGTGGGGCGCATCATTCAGGAATGTCACGAGGATGCGAAAGCCTTGCTGCGGGAACACCGCGGCGAGCTCGACGCACTCGTCGCTGCTTTGATGCAGAAGGAGTCGCTGGACGAGAAGGAAATACTGGATGTGACCGGCCTGCCCCCCGCCCCCGCCTTGTCTGACCAGCCGAAAACCTGGGAGGGGGCGGAGGAGAAGGCGTCAGCAAGACGCTGAGCGGTAGATCCGTTTTATCCCCTGACAAGCAATGCGGCGCGCCGCCGCCCACCTCGCCAAGCGAGCCCAATATCCATCGGCCATAGAATAGCCAAAGGAATCGCTTCTGCAGCCTCCGCCCGGCTCATTCATGGAGGAAATCGATGAGGATCAGATCAGCGCTGCCTGGCGACGCCACTGCCATCAAGGCGCTAGCGGCACGTCTCCAGAACCAGCTTCTGCCCGAGTGGCGGGATCCGACACCGCTGACGAACAAGCTGAACGATGCCATCAAGGCATATGACGGCCCTGTGCCAGAGGATCACGCCGTGTTGGTGTGCGAAGGCGCGGAGGGAGAACTCATTGGCTACGCCCATGCGGGAATGGACGCCGACTTCTTCTCAGGAGAGCCGCAGGGTCACCTCTACTACCTCGCGACCGATCCGGCGTTCGAAGGCCGCGGGGCAGGCCGCAAGCTGCTCGAAGCGGTCGAATCGTGGGCCCGGAAGAACGGCGCCAAAGGCATCATGCTCTACGTGTTCGCAACCAATGATCGCGCCAGGATGGTCTATCAGAAGTACGGCTTTCAGGACGACATGCTAAAACTCGTAAAGCCGATCTGACGACGCGGCTATCGCTTTCGGCCGAAGGACTTGGCCGCAAGTTCCGCGCAAGCGCGTGGACCGCTCACTGGTTCGCTTCCACGGCCTGGGCAAAGTCGGTGAAAAACTTGTCGGAAAGCTTCTTGGCAACGCCGTCGATCAGGCGCGATCCGAGTTGCGCGATCTTGCCGCCGATATCCGCTTCGACATCATAGGCCAGCCGGGTCCCCTCACCTTCCGGTGAAAGCTGCACCAGCGCCGCGCCCTTGGCGAAGCCCGCCATGCCGCCCTGCCCCTCGCCGACCAGACGGCACCTGTAAGGCGCCTCCACATCGGTGAACTTGACCGCGCCCTTGAAGCGCGCCGCAATCGGGCCGATCTTCAGCCGCACGACGGCGGCGTATGCGCCCTCCTCGGTCTTTTCGAGCGACTCGCACCCGGGAATGCTGGCACGCAGGATGTCGGGATCGTTGATTGCCTCCCAGACGCGCTCGGGGCTTGCGGCCAGGACAACTTCGTTTTTCATCGTGAATGCCATGGTGCCTCTCAAGCTGTTTCGACGGATCGATGCAGATGAGTAACCAGTCGGAAGCCCGCCGGCCAGTAAGTTCCTGCCCCGCGGTATAACCTTTGGCTATGTCGTACGGTTGTCTTCATTTGCCGTACCGTTCAGCCTGTGGAATCGTGATCGAAAGATCGTTGGGGCGGAGAAAACGGCCATGGACAAGACGCCATATGAAATCGCGTGCACCGCCGCAGATCCTGGTTCCCCTGACGGGGACGTGCACACTCCAGAGCATCGCGTCACGCTGAGCAGGCACGCCGCTGCGCGCGTCAATCCGCGCCTCATGGCTTTCACCGTGCTCAATCCTGAGCCATTCCGGTCGCAGCCC
>JAJUHJ010000022.1 GCA_029279965.1 Phyllobacteriaceae bacterium | reverse complement strand
TGTTCTTTATATGACTCTGCGCATCTGACTGCAGGCTGTCATTGTTGTTTATCATATTATTGGCCAAGGTCCGATTATGATCGAGGACTCGCTGCTGTGCATGCATTTCGTTCTTCTGGTCTATTAGATTAATACCTTCCTCGTTGTAGTCTCTCGCAAAACTACTCACCACACTGTTTTGTCGCGAGATGGCGTTCAATGCATTTCCGAAAAGGTTAAACATATTTCAAAACTCCAATTATCTATATTTATTTGACTGGCTACCTGGCAACGTGGCCAGGTCATGCGATTGCGGCTCAGAAAAACCGCATGTTACAGCCGAGCCGCAAAACACCGGCATTGCTGCACCCGCCAAGTCGCACACCGAATCCACCGCAATCGCCGCCCCCGAAGGAAAAGGAAAAGTTTCCGTCTCCCCTGCCGCAGTCCAAAGCGGCGGAGAACCTGCCCGCCCCACAGCGGCCACCGAATGATGCACGGGAGCCATCCGAACGAAAATTTGAAAGCGCGTCGCGATCCATATCGAACCTCGATTCGGCGTTCTTCAGACCCTGGAAGAAATTCCCGGTCTGCGAATCCCGATCGCAACCGGAGCGGCAAGAATTATGCCGACCGCTGCCGTTCGAGCCGAACATCTGGTCCATGATATTGGACACGGAACTCTGAATATTGCTGATGAGCTCAGAAGCTATGCTCAAACCAACCAATGTGCTGAGAATCATGGAAATGATTTCCTTTCATCTGCTGAAGAAATAATCACGATCACTGAAATTGGAGATTGCTCGCCAGGTTCTGCGCACCACCGCTGCAGCCGCATCCGCCGCAAGAAGGCTGAGCGCCATTCGAACCGCAGGCACCGCCGTTACCGCTGTTTGCTCCGCCGCCGCTGCTGCCGCACCCCCCAGATGAGCAGGCGCTCCCAGAGGACTTTGCGCCAAGCTGACCAAGCAGATCGGAAAGGCCGCTCTTGTCGTCGTTGGCAGCGAGAAGCTGCTTGAGCAGCTGCGACATGAAATCGCCGTCTTCACTGCCGCCGACTCTGCCTCCGGACTCAAGAAGGTTGCTTCGGCCGAGGCGAGCGGAATTCTCCGCAATGGCATTAATAGACATTATACTTTCCCTATCTAAATTAAACATCCAGGCATAACTGATCTACCTATTATTACGCTGTACACGTGAGATAGGCGTCGATATGCCAATAGTGTATTTGAAATTTCTTATGTACGCGCCTCTTTTATTGGCCGCCGATGGAACAGATGCTCATGCATGTGAAACGGGTAGTGATCGAACGGCTCGACATCGTGGCGAGCTTCCACACCACGTCGTCCATGCTCAACGAAGTGCAGGCAAGCAATCCGGGGCTGGTCAATGGTTACGCGAGGCAGCCTCCCAACAACCAGATCGCCGGTGTGTTGCGGAATCTGTTGCGCAAACACGATCCAAAGGCGGGCAATCGCCTTTTGATAATATACGATCGTCGTTTATGACGCTTAACGGGGGCATTTTTGGGCCACCCTTAGCGCGGGACACCCCACACGCGGAACACAATCTGTTTACAACATCGAGAGTTCAGCGCGGTTAATGCAGAAGCAGGGCACATTCCTTTCGGCAAATACACAGGCTTGGGCTTGAGATGACTTGACCGTTATGTATACTTTCGTTCGAGGAAAGGAGAAGCTACGCCTGCAAGGTTCTAATTGCAGAGGATGAATCCCCCGCCTCAGCCGGGGATCTGCAATTGAGGCTTTGGAGTGGCCAGCGACAGCAGGGGAGGATTGTTCCCGTTAAATTTCATTATGTTGCGAGAATTCAGCAGACTCGCTTTCGGTGAGACTGCACAGTAAGGCGACCGGGAGGAGAGCGGCGGAAGCCATCGAAATTCAGATCAGATGTCGCGGTGGAAAGTATACAATCTTTCCGGCGCAGGAGCTTGGGAGGAGTTGATGAAAAGGATTACGAAGAACTTTTTGAAGATCGCGGCGGGGGCGACATTCAGCGCGGCTTTAGGCACCCTGCCCGCCTTTGCTCAGGTGATCGATCTTGAAGGCCAGACCGTCACCATCGTCCACAACGCATCGCCTGGCGGAGCAACGGGTCTGGGCACCCAGCTGGCGGCAAACGCCTGGACAAAAACCATGGCAGGAAATCCGACGATGGTCGTTCAATCCGTCGCCGGCGGCGCCCTCAGCAAGGGCATCTATCATGTGATGAACGCGCGGCCGGATGGGCTGACCCTGGGCTGGTTGGCCTGGCAGGGTTCGACGCGCATCCTCGATCCGGAGGAATTGCAGATTCCGTTCGAAGATTTCGGGCTGATCGCTGGCGTCGGCGCGGGAAATTTCTTCTTTCATGTCAGAACCGACGTGGGAGACGGCATCGAAAGCGGCGCGGACCTGCTGGAAGTCGAGAGCCTGACCTTCGGCGGCTTTTCGCCAAAGAGCGCGGCTTCGATGCAGACCGCCGGCGCGCTCGACATGCTGGGCATCGATTGGAACTTCGCCTCCGGTTTCGCCGGTGACGGCCCGCTCCTCGCCGCCCAGGCGCGCGGGGAGATCGATGCCTACCCGGCCACGGCCGTGGTGTATCAGCAGCAGCTTCGGGACGGCCCGATCGCCGACGGCAGCACGCTTGGCGCGTGGCATTATTCCTGGCCGACCGAAGACGGGAAATCCATGATTCCCGACAAAGCGTTCGACGGCACGGTTCCCACCTTCGCTCAGTATTATGAAGACACCATGGGCGAAGCGCCAAGCGGTCCGATCTGGGACATGATCCAGTTTCACGGCCGGGTGAGCAACAGTGTCAACTGGATCGTTGTCGCCCCGCCAGGAACGCCGGAGGAACATCTGCAAATGCTGCGCGACTCCTTCCGGGAAGCCATGACGTCCCCGGAATATCTTGAAGCTGCCACCAAGCTTTATGGTGCGGAGCCGAATATCGAGTTCGCCGAGGAGATAACGGCGATCGTCGATGACGTGAAGAATACGTCGGAAGAAATGAAGGACATGATGCGCGATTACATCGGCAGAATGGAGCATTGACGTCTACAACATCGGCCCCGGAAATCTGAATCGATTTTCGAAAAGCACGATGCGTCGATTCAATGAGGCAGCGCGTCCCGCGCGTCCGAAAAGACGCGCGGCACGCCATCGGGTCATGCCGGCCGGCAATCGCCGCCGAGAAGGGCATCCCGTTTACCGCCGGCAGGATAGCTGCTGCGGTGGTCGTCAGGACATGGTGCCGCCTGGTTTGTCGGGGCGAGAGAGGAGGAGCAACATGATGCAAGGCGTCACAGCGCTATGACATCCCAAAATCGACTGCTGGACCTGTATAGCTCGGCTGCACCACGACGCGTCGAACGACAGGCATAACGACGAAATGCCACGGCACCAGGGCGGGACATTTGCTCATGTTTGAAAGCTTTATCGACGGCCTGACCCTCGTCGTGACCTATCCCAATGTTCTTTACCTGCTTGGCGGCATGGTGCTTGGGTTATGGCTCGGGATCGTGCCGGGCCTTGGCGGCGTCACAGGCATGGTCGTGCTCTTGCCGTTCACCTTCGGGATGGATCCGGGAGCCGCCTTGTCGATGCTGCTCGGCATGTTCGCGGTGGTCAGCACCAGCGACACGATCACTTCGGTCATGATCGGCATTCCCGGCACCATCGCCTCGCAGGCGACCGTGATCGACGGTCATGCGATGGCCAAACGCGGATTGCCGCAGACGGCATTCGGAGCCGCCTTCGCCTCATCGGCGTTCGGCGGGGTGGTCGGCGGGCTGGCGATGGCGGCCTCGCTCCCGATCGCGCTGTATATTATCCTGGCTTTCGGCTCTCCCGAATTCTTTCTGCTGTCATTGCTCGGCCTCATTATGGTGGGTGCCGTGAGTGGCAACGCGGTTTCCAAAGGCATCGCTGCGGCGGCACTGGGTTTGATGCTGTCTCAGATCGGTTATCCGGTCGCCAGTTCGACACCGCGTTATTGGTTCGGAACGCCGGACCTTCTCGACGGTCTGCCTTTGGTGCCAGTCGTACTTGGCCTGTTCGGCATACCCGAGATGATGGATTTGGCCGCGCGCCGTACCTCGATCGCCCACATCCCCGACCAGCGCGCGGAAAATGATGGGCTGGTCCGCGGCATCAAGGAGGCGATCAAGAATCGCTGGCTGGTGATCCGTTGTTCCGTGCTCGGCGTCTATGTCGGCATGCTGCCGGGGATCGGCGGTTCCGTGGTCGACTGGCTCGCTTACGGGCATGCGGTTCAAAGCTCGAAAGATAGCTCGAACTTCGGCAAAGGTGACGTTCGCGGCGTCATCGGACCGGAAGCGGCAAACAACGCCGTGCTCGGGGGTTCGTTGATCCCGACAATCGCCTTCGGCATCCCCGGAAGCGGTGCGATGGCAATTCTGCTGAGCGCTTTGACGATCCATGGGTTCGCCCCCGGCCGGGACATGCTCACCGACAATCTCGACATCACCTTCAGCATGGTCTGGACGATCATCCTGGCAAACCTCATCGGTGCGGTCATTCTCATGGTCTGGGGCCGGCAGGTCGCCAAGGCGGCCTTTATCGACGGCGATTTCGTGGTGCCTGCGGTGATCATGTTCATCTTCATGGGATCCTGGCTCTGGATTCCAGGCATGTTCAGCTGGATTTCGGTGCTCGCCATCGGGCTCTTGGGATATCTGATGAAGATCGGCGGCTGGCCGAGACCACCGTTCATCCTCGGCTTCGTTCTGGGTCCGATCATGGAAAACGCCATGGGTATCACCTACCAGACCTACACGCCCACGGAGGTGCTCTCCCGTCCCACGGTGATCGCATTGCTTCTCGTGGTAGGATTGGTGTTTTTCTTCGCCCTGCGCTCCACGCGCAAGAAACTGGCAAATTTCAACATCGAGTCCACCACCGTGTCCCGGCCGAGCCTGTTGCTGTCATCGGCCCTGGCTCTCGCAGTCGCGGTGGTCTTCGCAGTGGCGATCTCGCTCGCGCTTGATTGGAGCCCCCTTGCCAAGGTCTCTCCCATCACCATCGCCTGCTTCGGTCTGCTGGCAGCCGCCGCAGTCCTGCTGGAAGACCGCGCGGCCCTACGAGAGTTTTCCGCCGCCCGGTCGGCAGGGGACAAAACCGCTGGAGGATCTTTTGGCAGCTTCTTTCAAGAGCACAAGCGACAGTTCGCCATTTTTCTCGGTATGGCGCTCATGGCACTGCTGGCGGCGCCATATCTCGGCACCTTCCTCGCCATTGTGGGGTTCGCGGCGCTGTATACCAGGTTCTGGGGTCGCTTCAGTTGGATGACTGTCCTGCTGTACACGGGTGGTATCGCTCTCGTGATGCACCTCCTGTATGATCGCCTCCTGCATACACCCTTCGTGCCTCCCTTTTGGCAGTGAGACCCGTGCCAATCACATGAAACTTGAGGGGCATGCATGGGACACATGACGTTTCCGGGCGCCCGGTGAAAATAGGATAGAGTAATGGGACAGCATATCGTTTGCCGTGTTGATGAAATCCCCGAGCGCGAGGCAAAGCTCGTCCATGTCGAAGGGCGGGACATTGCGATCTTCAATTTGGGTGATCGTTTCGCTGCGATCGCGAACCGCTGCCCACATGAGGGCGCAGATCTTTGTCGTGGCAAGGTGGCGGCCTTCGTGAGCGCGGACGGACCGGGGCAATATATGATGGAAGAAGAGCGCGTCATGGTGCGCTGCCCGTGGCATGGTTGGGAGTTCGACTTGAAGAACGGTCAGTCCTATTGCGATCCCAGGCGCATGCGCGTGAAAAGTTTCGAGGTGAACGTCACCGACGGATCGGCACTGGCGGAAGGACCTTACAAGGTGGAGGTGTTCGACGTCTCCACAGAAGACAAATACGTCATCCTCACGATATGAACGGGGGGTCGTTGGGGGGCAAACAATCGCCCCGCGTCCGCGAAATCCGGCAGACGGAAGATCGGTTTCTCAGTTCGGATATATTCGAGCAATCCAGCCACGAATTTCCGCCCCGCAACGGGCATGGCACGTTGAGGGAACCCGCCCGCGACGTGCCGATCTATCACAATTGCGACGTGCTGGTGGTCGGGGGCGGCCCGGCGGGCACGGCGGCAGCGCTTGCCGCAGCACGGACCGGCGCCGATGTGGTTCTTCTGGAGCGCTACAACCACCTTGGCGGGCTGTCCACCGGTGGCGTGGTGATCTGGATCGACCGGATGACCGACTGGGAGGGAAATCAGGTCATACGCGGATTTGCCGAAGAAGTGTTCGACCGCCTGCCGGCGGATGCGGTGGCCGGCCCCGATCGAAGCCTCTGGGGCGTACGCGATGAGGCGCTGGCGAAATATTGGCGGCTGCGGACGTCTGCCTTCCACGGCATCGTCACCTGGGCTCCAACGATCGATCCGGAGCGGATGAAGCTTCTCTCGCAGCAGATTCTGATCGAGGCCAGCGTGCGCCTCGTATTTCACTCCTGGATGGCGGTTCCAGTCGTCGAGGAGGGCACGGTCAGAGGCGTCGTATTCGAAAGCAAGGAGGGACGGCAGGCGCTGATGGCGCGCGTGGTCGTGGATTGTACGGGCGATGGTGACGTCTTCGCTCGCGCCGGCGCTGGCTTCGAGAATGACATCGAGGAAGGCGATGTCCATCACAGCATGAACACCGGCTTTATGCTGGGCGGGGTGGACATGGAGACCTGGCTGGCTTTTCGCGGTGGCGAGCCGGACGCATTTTCGGATTTCATGAAGCTTGGGCGCGAAGCCCTCGGCTTCTTTCAGCCTCCTTATGTCTCCTGGCGCAATGACATTGCGCTCTTTCTGGGTCCGAGACAATCGGGCCTGTCGGCACTCAATGTCGACGACATGACGGAAGTGGAGATCCGCTCCCACCGTTTCATGGAGGCGCATTGCGCATTCTTCCGCAAGCACGCGCCCGGTTTCCAGAACGCCTATATGCTGCTGAGCGGACCACAGCTTGGCGTGCGCCATACGCGTCGTCTTGCCGGTCTCGGCCGCATCGAACGCGGGCAGTGGGATCTCGGCGAAGTCCGGCCCGACGAAGTCGGCGTAAGCCCGTCGGTTTCGCCGAAATTTCCAGTTATTTCAGTTCCCTATGGCGCGCTGGTGCCCATCAAGCTGGACGGGCTGTTGGCGGCGGGGAGACACATTTCCTGCGACGCCAATTCTCACGGCTTCATGCGCGAAATTCCCCAGTGCTGGCTCACCGGTCAGGCGGCTGGGGCGGCAGCCGGTATCGCCGCCAACCATGGGGTTCAACCCAGAAAAGTCGACGTTGGCGAATTGCAGAGCGTGCTACGCCGGCAGGGCGCATTCATCCGTAGTGGCAATGACGCCCCGAATGCCACCGCCGATGAGGCGGCCGGTTCATCTGATTGAACGGCGAGAGACAAGTCTGAACCCGTGCGTTCAAAAAAGGCGCATGGCGCTCTAGTCCAGCGGTGGCGTGCCGTGTGTGTGGAAGCTCTCGATGGTTTTCAGACCCCAGGCTTGTCCTTTCCTGCGCTCGGCTTCCGTCCAGGTGATCGGCTCCCAGTCCGGCCGCAGGATGAGCCGCGCCCCCGCATTTGCGACCTCGACACGATTTCCCGCCGGCTCATAGACATAGAGAAAGAAAGTGCCTTGGATCGCGTGCTTGTGCGGCCCGGTTTCAATGAACACGCCGTTCTCCAGGAAGATATCGGCGGCGCGCAGAATATCGTCGCGCTGGTCGACCGCATAGGTGATGTGGTGGAAGCGACCCTGCGCACCTGAATGGTCCTCGGTGACCGCCATATCGTAGCTCTTGTTGTTGACGGTGAACCAGCAGCCGCCCAGCCGGCCATTGTCCAACTGTATCTGTTCGGTGACCCGGCTGCCCAACGCACCGATCATGAAGTCCCGGATTTTCGAGACATCCGAAGCGAGCAGGTTGAAATGGTCCAGCCGGCGCACACAGGCGCCGCGGCCATGATAGCGCTGAGCGATGTTCTTCAGTGCCGGACGTTCGCTTTCAGGTGGCTCGTATAGCTTCGTTTCATAGTAGATTTCGAACAGATGGCCGTCCGGACTCGTGAATTGGTAGGCGGGGCCGTGACCGAGATCGCCATCGGACCAGCCGACACCGCAGCCCATCTTTTCGATCGCCGCGACGCGGCGCTCCAATGCAGCCTGAGATGAGGCTCGATAGCCGGCATGCTTCATACCGGTCGTGTTCGACGCCGTCAGCTTCAGCGTATGGAACTCATAGTCGTCAAAGGCGCGCAGATAGACGGAGTCGCCCTCTCGACCGCTTTCGGTCAATCCATACACATTGACGAAGAAATCAAGACTTTCCTCAGGCCTGTCGGTCAAAATCTCAAGGTGGCCCAGATGGGCGATATCGAAACAGGGTTCACTCATCACCAACTCTCGTTGTCCACTTTTTCAACTCTGCCGCACAGGTGTCATGGCGGCGTTTCCGTCAGGATGCGTCGAGGTTCAATCCGACATAGCGGTTAAGCGTCTCCTGGTCCTGGAGCAGTTCCGCCGATCGAGCCCGATGCGCGATGACACCGCGCTCGATGACGATCGCATCGTCGGTAAGCTCAAGCGCAACCTCTGCGTTCTGCTCAACCAGCACCAGCGCCGTCCCCTCGTCTCGCGCCATTGTCCTGATCGCATCGGTAAGTTCCTCGACGATAATCGGGGCAAGCCCTTCTAGCGGCTCATCAAGGATCAGGATGGAAGGATTGGTCATCAGCGTGCGCGCGATCGCCAGCATCTGCTGCTCTCCCCCCGAAAGCTGATTGCCCATATTGGACCTTCGTTCCTTGAGCCGCGGAAAGAGGGAATAGACAGCATCGAGCTCCCAGCGACCGGACTGGGCCGTCGCCGTCAGGTTCTCCTCCACCGTCAAGGATGGAAAAATGTCGCGCTCCTGAGGCACCCAGCCCAGGCCGGCACGCGCGCGGCGATGCGGCGGCATGCGCGAAACATCCCTGCCATTCAACCAGACGGAGCCTTGGAGCAGACTTACAAAGCCCATTGCCGTCAGGAGCAGCGTCGACTTGCCGACGCCGTTTCGGCCCAGAACCGCCAGGCTGCCATTGGCGGGCACCGCAAGCGAGACGCCATCCAGCACCACCGCCTCGCCGTAGCCGGCACGCACGTCGCGCATTTCGAGAAGCGGTTCAGACATAGCCGGCTTGTCCCAGATACACCTCGCGGACACGAGGGTCGCGGCGCACGACATCAGGCTCGGCCTGAAGCAATACGCCGCCGCCAACGAGGACGACGATCTGCGAGGAAAACTTGAAAACCAGGCTCATATCATGCTCGATGAAGAGCACCGACATATCCGCCGGCAGCGCCGCGATAACGCTGAAAAGCATCGCGCTCTCGTCCTTCGGCACGCCGGCCGCCGGTTCATCGAGCAACAGAACCTTGGGGCGGGTGGCGAGCGCCAGGGCGATTTCCATCAGTCGCTTCTGGCCATAGGAGAGCGTGCGTGTGGGGCGGGTGGCAACATCGGCCAGCTGCAACTGGGTGAGGATGTCGAAGGCTTCGTCGATCGCTGCCTTCTGTGCGGTAAGGGGGCGCCAAAACTGTCCCGCCAGGTCTTCGCGTTCACACACGGCAAGCGTCACGGCCTCCAGCGGCGTCAGATTTGGGAAGAGCTCATTGATCTGAAAGGTGCGTGTCACGCCGTGGCGGACACGCCCCGCCACGTCCATCTGAGTGACATCGCGGCCCTCCAGGAAAATCTTTCCCGAATCCGGTCTGATCTGGCCCGTAATCAGGTTGATAAGCGTGGTTTTTCCCGCGCCGTTGGGGCCGATGAGGGCATGGCGCGCGCCGCGCGGCAATTCGATCGAAACGCTGCGTGCGACCTCCAGCGAGCCGAAGCTCTTTTGCAGCGCCTCCGTGCGAAGAACGATATCCTCGCCCGGCATCAGCTTCTCCTTCCCGCCAGACGGGAAAGGCCGCCCAGAATGCCATTCGGCATGACCAAAATAACCGCCATCAACAGCAGTCCAATCCAGAAATACCAATATTGTGGGTTCATGCCCGAAAGCTGGTCCCGTGCAACCATGAAGATGATTGCGCCGATGATCCCGCCGTAAAGACGCCCCGTGCCGCCAAGAATAAGCATCACGACGATATCCGCCGAACGTTGGAAACTGAGTGTCTCAAGTGAGACGGTTTCCGTCGTCTGCGTCAGCAAGGCTCCTGCGACGCCGGCCAAGGCGGCCGATATCGTGTAGATCTTCTGGAGGTGGAAGCGGTAGGGTGAGCCGATTGCCGGCATCCGCGTGAGATTTTCCCTGACACCCCTGAGCGACAGGCCGAAGGCGGAATGCACGATGCGCCGGGCTGCAACGACGCCCAGGAACAGGACGATGAGGGAATAGGAATAGGCGGTGTAGCCCCAAAGATCGAACTCGAACCAGCCAAAAATGGGCCAGACGTCAACGCCGCGCAGACCGTCGGCTCCGCCGGTCAGCCAACTCATCGCATTGGCAAGCTCCAACGTCAGGAAGCCGAGGCCGAGCGTAATCATGATAAGCGCAAGATGGCGCACGCGTACGATGATGAAGCTGGTGAGAAAACCTATCAGGGCGGCGAAAGCGCCCGCGAAGACGAGGCCGGTCAGCGGCTCGCCCCAGCCTGCTTTGGTAATCAGGCCGGCAGCATAGGCGCCAAGTCCGAAAAACATCGCGTGTCCCAGCGTGATGATGCCGGCATAGCCCAGCACGAGATCAACGGAAATCGCGAAGAGTGCCGTGATGGCAATCTGGCTGGCAAGCGTCAGATAGGTGGGGAAGAAGTAGAATGGCAGCAATGCAATGACCCAGAAGGCAATCTCGAAGTAAGACCACCTGCTTTGTCCTCTCAGCCAGGAGTGCGGATCGGTTGCAGCTTGGGAGACGGTCGTCATGTCAAATTACCGCTTTCCGAATAGGCCTTGCGGGCGCACGAACAGGATGCCGACCAGGAGCAGGTAGATCAGGAAGGAGCCGATCTCCGGAACAAAGTACTTGCCCGCGACGTCGCAGACACCAAGCACGACGGCGGCGACAAAGGATCCCGCAATAGACCCAAGGCCGCCTACGGAAACGACGATCAGGACATAGACCAGATAGTGAAAGCCGAAGGAAGGATCGAGCCCCACCATTTCGATCGCCAGCGCGCCGCCAAGGCCTGCCAGTCCGCTGCCCACCGCAAAGGTGACTGCAAAGATCGTGTCGACATTGAGACCCAGCCCCTGGGCTGCCCGCTGATTGTCCACGGAGGCGCGCACCTGCGCGCCAAAGCGGGTATAGTCCAGGCCGAGGACGAGCAGAACGGTGATCGCCAGCGCGACCACGATCAGGAACATGCGGTAAACACCGAACCGCATCCCGCCGATCTCGACCACCCCTTGCAGATAGCCGGGCAGTTGGATGGGCTGCTGACCGGTCCCGAACAGATAGGCCGCTGAAGCAGCGGCAACGAAGACGAGCCCGATGGTGAACAGGACCTGGTTGAGTGCGTCTGCCCGGTAAAGCCTGCGAAAAAGAGCCCGTTCGAAAAGGACGCTGATAAGGGCGGCGCCCAGAAATGCGACAGGCAGCGCCGCGAGAAAGGGAAGACCGAGCTGGCGCATTGCAACGATGGCCAGATAACCACCCAGCATAGCAAACGCGCCATGCGCCAGATTGACGAAGTTCATCAGCCCGAGCGTGACCGACAGGCCCACCGACAGGACGAAAAGCAACATCCCGAAGGCGAGCCCGTCGAAAATGACGATCACAAGATTACCGACCACGAGAACGCCCCGCCCGATCTTTCTGCTGCTGACGCCGCTGCGCTATTCGTCAGCTCCATGCAGTGGATCCTTCACGTTCGGAATCTCATCGATGATGACGTTCTGCAAGACGCCATCCACCTCCTGGACCTCTCGGATATACACCGTCTGGACAACGTCGCGGGTTTCCGGATCGATGGACATGGGGCCGCGCGGGCTATCCCAGGACATGCCCTTTGCCGCCTCGACCAGCGCGTCGCCGCTGGTGTCCCCTTCCGTTTCCTTCAACGCCTCGTAAATGAGGTGCATGCCGTCATAGCCGCCAATGGAAAACAGGTCGGGGCTGCGCCCGTCATTGGCTTCCCGATAAGCTTCGACGAATTCGTTGTTGAGCGGGTCGTCACGCTCCAGCGTGTAATGGAAGGTCGTGATGATTCCGAGCGCGTTCTCGCCCATGCTTTCCAGCGCCTCTGGATGGGTCAGTTCGCCCTGGCCGAAGATCTTCGTATCGGGCGGCGTCAATCCACGCTCGGCAAGTGCCTTGCCGATCGCAGCCGGCTGGGCGCCACCGGGAATGAAGATATAGACGGCTTCGGGATCGGCACCCCTCACCCGCTGCACGTAAGCCGAGAAATCCGGATTCGCGACCGGCGTGTTGTCGGCCCCGATGATCTCCCCGCCGGCCTCGGTGAAGCCTCTGGCGAAGGATTGCTCGGCATCATGGCCCGGACCGTAATCGGCAACGAGCGTATACGCCTGCGTCACCCCACTCTCATAGGCCCATTTTCCAAAGGGATAATTGACCTGCGGGATGGTGACGGAAGTGCGAACAATGTAGGGTGACATCTCGGTGACAACCGATGTCGCCGCGTTCATCACCACCATCAATTTCTCCGCCTGCGTCGCGACATCTGCCGCGCCGAGCGCCTCGGGGGTCAAGGCAAAGCCGGCCAAAATGTCGACGCCATCCCGCACGACGAGTTCCTGCGCCAGGCGTTTGGCCACATCCGGCGACGGACCGCCGGTATCCTTGCGGATGATCTCGATCTTCTTGCCGGCGACCTCATCGCCATGCTGCTGGATATAGAGTTCTATGCCGGCATCGAGCTGATTGCCAGCATCGGCGAAAGGACCTGAATAAGGCACGATAACGCCGATCTTCACGGTTTCCTGCGCATTGGCTCCGCCAGCAAGGCCAAAGCCCATGGCCAGCGCGACCACGATTTTTTTCACCATTGGACGTCCTCCCGATCTCAATCTGTCTGACCCCGACCACATACATGAAGGCACCATGAACCGGCAAGCATGGAGCCGACAACGCAGTGTATACAGGCCGCTGCCAAATGCCAAGCGGCTTTCAGGCACCCAAACGGCCAAATATGATCGCGGGATCATGGCTAGCCCTTCTAAATATCAGACGCTTGCAAGCGCGCCCGGCGACAGGGCATGAAAGAGACCGTTTGCGTTTGTGTATACACCATGCCATCTTCACGACCGAAAAAACGGCGGACTTTCTCCCCGTGAAGCATGAACAACAACGACAGATGCCTCTATGCATACAAACGCCAGAGCACCACAAACCGATTCGACGGGCGGCGTCATACGAGGTGACAGAATTTCATGACCGACCTTCCGGCGCTGATAGTCCCGATTCTCCTTTTGATCGGTACAGGCTTTGTCGCCGCGCGTGTGGGGATCGCCTCCAGAGAACACATCGAGGGACTTGCGGTTTTCGTGTTGAATTTCGCCCTGCCGGCGCTGGTCCTGAATGCCTTATCCCGGCAGGACATCAGGCAGACGTTCAACTGGAACTATGTCGCCGCCTATGGCGCGGGCTCCCTCATGGCGTTTTTCGCTGCGCTTCTGGTATTGCGGATTGCGCTCGGCAAGCCATTGACCTGTGCGGCGATCGGCGGCTTAGGCGGGGCCACTTCGAACACCGGTTTCATCGGCTTTCCTGTGGCTTCGCTGGCGCTGGGCGCGCCGGCGCTGACGGCCCTTCCCCTGACGATGCTGGTCGAGAATATTCTCATCATCCCGCTCGCGCTGGCGCTTGCCGAAGCAGGCAGCCAGGGCAGGACCTCCTGGCGCAGCGCCGTTGCACAGACAGCCGGACGCCTTTCCCGCATGCCGCTTATCATCGCGATCGCGCTGGGGGCGGCATTGTCCTTCCTGGGGCTTTCCCTTCCAGGTCCGGTCACGAGCGCGGTGGACATGATCGCAGCCGCCTCCGCCCCTTGCGCACTCTTCGCCGTGGGCGGCATCATTGCCGGCATCAAGGCCGGCGGATTAACCGGCGACATTGCCTGGATCGCCCTTGCAAAGCTCGTCCTGCATCCGCTCGCGGTGGCGGGTTTCTTTCTTCTGATCGGCGGCGTTCCGCCAGAACTGGCGGCAACCGGCATCCTGCTGGCGGCCGTGCCCATGATCACCGTCTATCCGATCTTTGGCGAGCGCTTCGGTTTGGGCGAGAAATCCGCGGCAACGTTGATCGTGACGACTCTTGCCGGGCTCGCGACAATAACGGTGGTGCTTGGCCTTCTCATCGGACAACGGTAGACGATGTGGCAAGACGAAAGCGCATCCATGGCGGAACAGGATTTACGTGCCTCGGTGGCAGGCGCACTCGCTGAGAACGCATTGGAGGAGAACGGAAAATGACAGTGGCGCAGGTGGATTTGAAACCGTGGCTGGCGGCGCCCTTTCGTGACACGCGGTTCTGGGAGCCGAAAATTTCCGTGCGGCGGACCGGCGACGGCACCATCTATATCGAGCAGACCGAACCGCTGCCGCCCTACCCCGACCGCATCACCGATGTTCTGCTTGCGCAAGCGAAAGCCACTCCAACGCGCACATTCCTTGCCGAGCGCGATGAGAACGGCGCCTGGCGCAAGCTCACCTATGGAGAGGCAGTGCAGGGAATTCGCCGCCTCGGTCAGTATCTCATCGATTGCGGGCTTTCCGAAAAGGCCCCGCTGGCGATCCTGTCCGGTAACGGCATCGATCACGCCCTGCTGGGGCTTGCAGCCGTGCATGTCGGCATTCCCTATGCGGCGGTATCGCCAGCCTATTCGCTGGTGTCAGGCGATTTCACCCGGCTGAAGGATGTTTTTGCCGCCATCAATCCCGGCATGGTCTTCGCTGACGACGCCTCACGGTTCAAACCGGCCATTGATGCGGTTGCAGACCCGACCGTGCGCAGGCTCTTCGGCAACGGCGCTACGCGTGAAGAGGAAGATTTCGGCGCGGCGCTCGCCACCGAGGCCGGAGAAGCGGTTGAGCGCGCCTTTGCCGCAATCACACCCGACACTGTTGCAAAGTTTCTGTTCACGTCAGGGTCTACCGGCACACCGAAGGCCGTTATCAACACCCATCGCATGATCTGCTCCAACCAGATCATGGTCCGCGAGACCTATGCCTACTTCAAGGACGAGCCGCCCGTCCTGCTCGATTGGGCCCCATGGCATCATACGGCGGGCGGCAACAAGCTTTTCTACATGGCCCTGTTCAACGGCGGCACGCTTTATATCGATGACGGTCGACCGACCGGCAGCGAGATACACAAGACAGTGCGCAATCTGCGCGAGGTCTCCCCCACCTGGTACTTCAACGTGCCACGCGGCTTCGAGGTTCTCATTCCGCACCTGGAAAGGGATGAAGACCTTTGTGCCAGCTTCTTTCGCGACCTGAAAATGCTCTGGTATGCCGGCGCCGGCATGGCACAACACACCTGGGACGCGCTCGAGCGCCTTTCCGTCCAGACGACGGGGTACCGCACGGTCATCGGCACCGGTCTTGGAGCGACGGAAACGGCGCCGGCGACACTTATGTGTACCTGGCCGCAGGACGAGGCCGGCAATGTGGGCCTGCCATGCCAGGGAGTAACGCTGAAACTGGTGCCGATGGAGGGCAAGTTCGATGGCCGCGTCAAAGGGCCGAACATAATGCCAGGCTACTGGAACGCGCCCGAGCTGACCGAAGCTGCCTTCGACGAAGAGGGATTCTACAGGTTCGGCGATGCGCTCCGGTTTGCCGATCCGGACGATCCCGCGGCGGGCTTCTTTTTCGATGGCAGAACAGCGGAAAACTTCAAGCTCGACACCGGCACCTGGGTGAGCACAGGCGCGCTGCGAGCGTCTTTCATCAACCATTTCGGCGATGTCGTACGCGACGTTGCCATTGCGGGGGCGGACCGGTCCTATCTTGCTGCATTGGTTTTCCCCGACCTGGAAAACGTCAGCCGACTGGTTCCGGATGGCGGCACCGCCGCACAGCTCACGGCGCCCGAGGTGCGGGAGCACTTCAAAACAGCGCTTGCAAAACTGGCGCAAAAGAGCACAGGGTCGTCCACCCTCATCCGGCGCATATTGCTGGTCGATTCACCACCGTCGATGGAGGCGGGTGAGTTGACCGACAAGGGATCTCTGAACCAGCGGGCCGTGCTGCGCAATCGGGCCGATCTTGTCGAAGAACTGTACGCCGGCTCGGCACGCATCATCGAGATTTGAAGAACGTTCCAGCGTATGCACCATCCGCCGGGAAAGTCGTCTATCGCGCAAAATGGCGCAATCGGCGCGGCTGGTGTATACCTGAAGCAGCAAAACCAGAAAACAAGGTGTTGGCCAAGATGCGGGAACCATCCGCCAGAACGCATGCGATCCGGGCGCTGATCGAACTGAGAAAGAAGATCCTGAGCGGGCAACTGCCGGGCGGCACAAGGCTGTTCGAGGTTCCGCTGGCCGAAGAGCTCGAGATTTCGCGCACACCCGTTCGCGAGGCCATGTCGCGTCTCGCCGAGGAAGGACTCCTCGACCGCGGAAAGAATGGCGGCTTTGTGGTGCGCACTTTCGGTTTCGATGATGTCGTCGATTCGATCGAGTTGCGCGGCGTGCTGGAAGGAACGGCCGCGCGTCTGGCCGCCGAACGCGGTGTGGAGCCGGACGCGCTCGCCCGCATCCAGGCAGTCATCGGCAAGCTGGATGCCTGCTTCGGCGATCTGCCTTCAGAAGTGGATTTCGACGCCTACTCTGAACTCAATGCAGAGTTCCACAGACAATTGGCATCGCTTTCCGGCAGCGAGGTCGTCAAACGCGAGGTGGCGCGGGCAACCCAGCTTCCCTTTGCCTCGCCGTCGGCCTTCCTGCCCAACAATGCGGAGATCATCGCCTTTCGCCGCTCATTGAACATTGCGCACGAACAGCACAAGGCGCTCGTCTCCGCAATTGCCGCCCGCGAAGGCTCGCGGGCCGAAGCCATTGCTCGCGAGCATGCGCGGATTGCCCGCCATAATCTCGAATATGTCATGGTCAAGGACCGCAGTCTGATTGGAACTGTCCCCGGCCTCGCTCTCGTCGTGGAGTGAGCGCGCCGGGGTTCGGGCCTTGACGGCACTGCGCGGCGACTATTCCTGCCGCGCGGCAAGAATGCCTCTTGCAATTGGACGCCGCATGCGTGAGATATATGTATACATTTCATCCGCAACAATTGGGAGGTATGATGATGCCCAACTCTAGCCTTGAAGCTATTTTGAAGGAAAACGGCGGTGCCGTGAAACTCCTGCGCAACTCGAAAACCGGCATGTATGTATACCCGGTGGTCGCGCCGGAGTTCTCCAACTGGCGCGACGAGCAGCGCGCATGGCGGGATTCGGCCGTTTTGTTCGATCAGTCGCATCACATGGACGAGTTGATCGTCGAAGGCCCGGATGCCGCAGCATTTCTGGATCATGTCGGGATCAACAGCTTCGCCAATTTCGACCTGAACCGCGCCAAGCACTTCGTTCCCGTAACGCCGGCAGGCCATGTGATCGGTGACATGATCATTTTCCGCGAGCGTGACGACAAGTTCATCCTCGTCGGTCGCGCTCCAACGGCGAACTGGGTGAAGTTCCAGCAGGCCATCGGCAATTTCAAGGTGCGCCTGATCCACGATCCGCGTTCGGACAGCCGCCCCGACGGCAAGGCCATCTACCGCACCCATTACCGCTTCCAGATCCAGGGGCCGGATGCCAACAAGATCTTCGAGAAGATCAATGGCGGACCGATTCCGGAAGTGAAATTCTTCCATGTCGACTGGATCAATATCGGTTCGCGCCGGGTGCAGGCGCTGCGTCACGGCATGGCCGGCGCCCCCGGGCTGGAGATCTGGGGACCTTACGCCGACAAGCATTACATCCAGTCGACGATCCTCCAGGCGGCAAAAGATGTAGGCGTCGATCTGCGCCAGGTCGGCAGCCGTGCCTATTCCACGAACACGCTGGAATCGGGCTGGATCCCCTCGCCGCTGCCGGGTATCTACACCGGCGACGGCATGATGAAGGAATACCGCGAATGGCTGGGCGCCGACAGCTACGAGGCCGTCGGCTCCATCGGCGGCAGCTTTGTCAGCGATAACATCGAGGACTACTACGTCAATCCGTTCGAGTTGGGCTACGGCTTCTATATCGGCTGGAAGTCCGATTTCATCGGCAAGGACGCGCTGACAAAGATGAAGGAGCAGAAGAACCGCAAGAAGGTCACGTTCGAGTGGAATCGCGAGGATGTTCTGAAGGTCATCGCGTCGGGTCTTGAGGACGGCACACCCTACAAGTGGCTCGACTTCCCGCAGCCCAACTATGCTTCCTCCAGCGCCGACATGGTGATGAACGGCGACAAGATGGTCGGCATGTCTATGTTCAACGGCTACTCCTTCAACGAGCGCTGCTTCCTGTCGCTGGGTGTTGTTAGCGCCGATGTGCAGGAAGGCGATGTATTGACGCTTGTCTGGGGAGAACCCGACGACACGGAAAAGACGTCCACCGAGAAGCACAAGCAGGCCGAAATCCGCGTGCGCGTCTCGCCGACGCCCTATGCGCGAGAAGCCCGCGAGAACTACGCCGAGAGCTGGCGCACAAAGAGCAACGCCTGAATCGGCGCGAACGGTTGCCGATAGCGCATGGTCCCTGCCCCCGGAAGGGCACTTCGCACGTGGCGGGACAGGCCTGATGGTTCAAAAGCGCGGCGAGGGCAAAAGCCTTGCCGCGCTTTTTTCTTGCGCCCATTCAATTGTTTCGCCCCTTGGGCATGGCAGTCCGCTTTTCCCGTGCAAGCGCTTTTCACCCGGCGATAAAATGCGGTACCCCGATCGCACCACAATGGAGATATCGCCATGAAAATTGGTTTCCTCGGCTTCGGCGAGGCAGCACGCGCATTCCAGAAAAGCCTGGGCGAGAAAGATCCTTCGCTTCATTTCCTCGCCTACGACATCTTGCTGGATCGGTCGGAATCCTCCCCGATCATGCGCGCGGCGATCGAAGACAGCGGAACGGCAGCAGTCGAAACCGTTGCCGGGCTGAGGGAGGCCGACTGGATCATTTCGGCCGTCACAGCCGACCAGAGTCTTGCGGCCGTCAAGGCCGTATGTCCGCATCTTGTACAGGGTCAGGTGTTGTTCGATATCAACTCCGTCTCGCCGGAACGCAAGCGCGAATGCGCCGCCTTGATCGAAGCGGCGGGGGCTGCCTACCTCGATATGGCCGTGATGGCTCCGGTTCATCCGCGCGGACACGCCACACCAGTTTTCGTCGCAGGGGGAAGCGCGGATGAGACAAGTTCCGACCTTGCGCGGCTGGGCTTTGATTACAGAGTGGTTTCCGCAGAGGCCGGCGCGGCGACGGCGATCAAGATGGTGCGGTCGCTGTTTGTGAAGGGGTTGGAGGCAATTACCGTCGAGACACTGCTCGCCGCCAAGGCGTCCGGTTGCTTCGATGACATTCTGGCGTCGATCTCCGCCAGCTATCCCGGTCTCGGATGGCCGGAGACCGCCAGCTACGCGTTCGAGCGGACCTTGCGCCATGGAAAGCGTCGTGCAGCGGAAATGCGCGAGAGCGCCGCAACGCTGCAAGAGCTCGGCCTGCGCGGCGCGCTCGCCACTGAAATTGCTGCCGTCCAGGAGCGGATGGGCACCATCGGCAAACCGGAGGCCGCAAATCAGAGCCTGCCCGATCTGGCGGACGCGGTGCTTCGGGCGCGGCTGAAGGCTGGATGAGTCCACTTTAGCGACCGCAGCATCAGCCCGAAACCGGAATCGCTCTTCGGAAAGCACGACGCTTCAGCTTGGGTTTGTGCGTCCACAACAACGCTCGCCACACCAGCAATTGCCCGCAAATCCGCAATGACGCTTTTGCATCGCCGATTTTGGCAATGCTGATGTGGCGCGCAGAAAATACCGATGTATTCATTCTCACATCTATGTATTCATTGATCCACCCTTAGCAGCGAGTTGAGCGGAGGCGTTCCCACGCAGCCCTCAGAAGGCAGGAGCAGAATGCGGGTAAATCTCTGGATTTTCGCCGCGCGCACTGGAAAAATAGTTGTACGGTTCTTATATGCCAATGTATACAGAGTGTCGACGACGCGGAGCAGGAGGAGTGAGGCCGTGCTGAATTTCTTTCGACGCGATCAGCGGGTCGATGATTTCGATGAAACCGAACTGAGCCAGCTCCTGGCCGGCTTTTCGATCGAGGTCATGCCGCGGACGGCGGCCAAGATCGAGGATTTTCGCGGGCTGCTTCCGGAAGAAACGCGCGTCTATATCGCCCATATCGAGGGCACACCCATCGATGACATGGTTGCCACGGCAAAACGGTTGCATGAGGCGGGTTTCCCGGTCATGCCGCATTTTCCCGCCCGCATCATCAAGGACCGCAAGACACTTGAGAACTGGATCGAGCGCTATCAGGGCGAAGCCGGAATAGACCAGGCATTGCTGCTTGCAGGCGGCGTCGACAAACCCCACGGCGACTTCCACAGCTCCATGCAACTGTTGGAAACAGGGCTTTTCGACAAATACGCCTTCAAACATCTGCATGTCGCCGGGCATCCGGAGGGCAACAAGGACATTGACGCCGACGGTTCTTCGGCCGAAGTCGACGCTGCGCTTGACTGGAAGCAGGCCTTTGCCCAACGCACGGAGGCGCAAATGGCCGTCGTGACGCAGTTCGCGTTCGATGCAAAGCCTGTAATCGCGTGGGCCGAGCGCCTCAAAAGACGCGGCATCACGCTGCCGATCCACGTCGGCGTTGCAGGGCCCGCGAAGCTTCAGACGCTGCTCAAATACGCTGTTGCATGCGGCGTCGGCCCCTCCCTCAAGGTGTTGCAGAAACGGGCAATGGATGCCAGCAAGCTGCTGCTTCCCTATGAACCGACGGAGGTCCTGTCCGAACTTGCAGCCTATACGGCAGAGAACCCGGACAGCTTGATTGAGCGGGTGCATTTCTTCCCATTGGGCGGGATCAAAGCCAGTGCCGAATGGGCGAGTGCACGGGCAGGCAATACCGACGAGTACGCCTGAGCGAGTAGAAAAGCGGCTTGGCGGCGGTCTGTCGCGTTCAGATCAACGCATCTTCCCGGCCCTCGCCAAGGCGCTGAATACATTGGACCAGACTTGCCGCTGAGGGCGTCATGAGGCCCTTTTTGCGCCGATAGGTGCGAAATGTTCTGCGCCAGTCAAGTTCCGGCACGGGCACGCGAACCATTTCACCCTTCTCGACTTCCATACGCACCAAGGGCTGGGGCATCCAGCAGAGCATGTCCTCTGCCATCACCGCTGACTTGATAACCTGCACTGACCGCGAGACGAGGCACGGCATTCTTGGCTCGATAGACCGCCCGTGAAAGCGCCGGAGCCATTCCCGGACGACCGGCGTGCCGGAGGGAGGCATCGCCCAGTCCTGCTGCGCCACATCCTCAAGCCCAACGGACGACCGGTTCAAAATGGGATGGTTCGCCCTGGCAAATACCACGACGAGATCATGGAGCGCCTCGGGTGCTGCAAGGGTTATTTCGTCGTCCGCATACGGCTCGGGCGAAATGGCGATGTCGATCTCGCCGCCCTTCAACCCCTCAAGCAGCCTGTCCTCGAGTTCCTCCACTATCTGGAACTGCACCTCGGGGTGACGTCGCCGCATCTCGCTGATCGCGGCAATCAGAAAACCGCCAACCACGCTTGCCACCCCACCGACACGGACGAGCCCCCGGCTTGCGCCGCGCATCTCGCGGATGACAGTATCAGCGTTGCCAATCTCTGAGACGACGAGCTTTGCATAGGGAAGCAGCGCCTCCCCATAAACGGTCGGCACAACGCCGCGCGTTGTCCGGTGAAACAGAGGAACGCCGTATCCGTCTTCCAGCCGCTTCAACATACGCGTCGCGGCTGGCTGCGTCATGTTGAGAGCAAGTGCCGCGCGTCCCAGGCTGCCGGTATTGGCGCACTCCAACAAGATGGCGGCAGAGCGTACATCCAAAGTCATGCCTTCTTGTAATGGGTCTGGCTGGATTCTTCAATTCCCAGACAGGACTTCATCTGTCAAACTTCACCTCGACGACACGGGTACGGCACGGCCTGAAATCCGTGCACGAGGGAGGCAGGAATGAACAGGTTGACACGGGATTTTCGTCCCGGGAGCACGCGGCTTAATGCGCGTGTCAGCGACATTGTCTTCGATTTCCTGCGGCAGAACGGCATCGACCGCATATTCGGAAATCCGGGCTCGACCGAGCTTCCCATGTTCGCCGACCTGCCGCCCGACTTCTCCTATGTGCTTGGCCTACAGGAATCCATCGTCGTGGGAATGGCGGACGCATATTCGCAGGTCACGCGTGGCGCGGCCTTCGTCAACCTCCATTCAGCGGCCGGTCTCGGCCATGCGATGGGCAACATCTACACCGCCTACCGCAACCGAGCACCGCTCATCATCACCACCGGACAGCAGTCGCGGCAGCTTTTGCCGCATGATCCGTTCCTGTTTGCCGAAAGCCCGACGGAGTTCCCGAAACCCTATGTGAAGTGGGCATATGAGCCAGCACGGGCCGAGGATGTGCCGGCTGCGATCGCGCGCGCCTACCACACTGCCATGCAGGCGCCCCGGGGGCCGGTTCTCGTCTCCGTGCCGCTGGATGACTGGGACAAGGTCGCTACGCCGCCGGAGATACGCCAGGTCGCTGCCACGATCGGAGGCGATCCCGCCGCGCTCGGCCAGGTGGCGCGGAAGCTGAACCGGGCACGCAGCCCCGTGTTCGTGGTCGGCCCCGGCGTCGACATAGACGAGGCATGGGACAGCGTGGTTGAGCTGGCGGAGGCTCATCGGGCGAGAGTATGGGTCAGCCCCATGTCTTCACGTTGCAGCTTTCCTGAGCGTCATCATCTGTTCGCCGGCTTCCTTCCCGCCCACCAGCCGGCCCTGTCGGATTGTCTCCAGGGGGCAGACCTGATCCTCGTGCTGGGCGCGCCGGTGTTCACCTATCACTTTCCGGGCATGGGCGACCATATCCCCGCTGGTGCAGAGCTTTGCCTTATCACGGACGACCCGAAGCAGGCAGCCGGTGCCGCCGTTGGCACGGCGCTGGTGTCTGGCATCAGGGTGGCAGCGGAAGCTCTTCTGGCGCAGGCAAGCCCCTACCGCGAGCGCGCGAAAGTGCCCGCGCGAAATGTGCCGCCCGTCCCGCAGCCAACAGGGATAACGCCTGAATACCTGTTTCAGACACTTTCTGAACTGCGCTCGCCCGACAGCATCATTGTCGAGGAAGCGCCGAGTGCCCGCAAAGCCATGCACGACCATTTGCCGATCGAACGCCCGGGCGGCTTTTTCACGACGGCAAGCGGAGGGCTCGGTTACGGTCTCCCCGCGGCGGTGGGCGCGGCGCTCGCTGAGCCCCGCCATCCCGTCATTGCCATCATGGGCGACGGATCGAGCCTCTATTCCATTCAGTCATTGTGGTCCGCGGTGGAACACGATGTCGATCTTCTGGTGATCGTCCTCAACAATGGCGGCTACGAGGCCTTGCGGGGAATTGCGGGAAAGAGCCAGGCCCGGCGTTTGTCGGGTGTCGATATTTCGCACATGGATTTTGTTGCCATCGCCGAAGCGCAAGGATGCCCGGCAATGCGCTGCGAAGAGGGAAGCAAACTGTCCGACTGCCTGCGCGACCTCCTGAAAAGGAAAGGGCCGCGACTGCTGGAGGTCGTTCTTAGAGAGGAGAATTCTGCCATGAACGTTATGACCAGAAACCCTGCCGTCCCCAAGGCTCCGGAAAAATTCTTCATCGACGGGCAATGGGTCGAGCCACTGTCAAAGAAGCTGCTCGAGGTCGTTTCGCCGGTAACGGAGGAGGTCATTCTCAGCTATCCAGAGGCTGGGCAGACCGACATCGATCTTGCTGTCTGCGCGGCCCGTGAGGCGTTCGACAACGGTCCGTGGCCGCGGATGGCGCCGAGCGAGCGCGCCCGCTACCTGCGCAAGGTCGCCGACCTTCTTGCCGAACGCCTGGACGACATCGCCCACGCCTGGACCCTTCAGGTCGGCGCCCCCATCATGCTGACGAAGAAGCTGGTGGGCCAGAATCCGACGCTGTTCAACTATTATGCCGACCTCATCGAGAGCTATCCGTTCGTCGATGACCGCAAGCGCGATGATGGCGGCCAGGTGAAAGTGATCAAGGAGCCGGTCGGCGTCTGTGCCGCGATCACGCCATGGAACGCCCCGCTGGTGCTGCTCAGCTACAAGGTCTCTGCCGCGCTCGCAGCTGGCTGCACCATGGTCGCCAAGCCTTCACCGGAAACGCCTCTTGAGGCCTACATGCTTGCCGAATGCATCGAAAAGGCGGGCTTGCCGAAGGGCGTTTTCAACCTGGTGCCGGCCGGCCGCGAAGGCGGCGACTATCTGGTTCGCCACGCGGATATCGACAAGGTTGCCTTCACCGGCAGCACGGCAGCTGGCAAGCACATCGCGGCAGTCTGCGCCGAACGACTGGCGCGCGTCAGTCTGGAGCTTGGCGGAAAATCCGCGGCGATCCTGCTTGACGATGCAGATTTTTCGGCGGCTCTGCCCAGCCTGATGATCTACTCCATGCCGATCACCGGTCAGGTTTGCTTCTCTTTGACAAGGATCCTGGTGCCCGAAAACCGCAAGCAGGAATTCCTCGATATGTACGTTGGCGCCGTGTCCGGCATTAAGGTCGGCGATCCGTTCGATCCGGAAACCCACATGGGGCCGCTCACAATGGCGCGTCAGCTTGAGCGCGTGGAAGGCTATATTGCCGCGGGCCGGAGCGAAGGCGCCACGATCGCGTGTGGCGGCGGCCGGCCGAAAAACCTCGGCAAGGGCTATTATATCGAACCCACCGTGTTCACCGATGTCGATTCCGACATGAAGATCGCACAGGAAGAAATCTTCGGCCCGGTGGTTTCCGTCATCGGCTACACGGACGAGGAGGATGCGATCCGCAAGGCCAACAATTCCACCTATGGCCTCAGCGGCGCGGTCTTCACCGCCAATCCCGAACGCGGTTATGCCGTCGCTCGCCGCATGCGCACCGGCAGCGTGACCGTCAATGGGATGATCGTCGATCCCAAGCACCCGTTCGGTGGTTTCAAGCAATCAGGCATGGGCCGCGAAGGTGGGCCGGAAGGCCTCGACAACTATGTCGAGACGAAGACGATCCACATCGCCTGAGGCTGGTGTGAAAATCTCCGCCTGATCCTGAACAAAAGAATGGCCGCCGGGAGCTTTCCGGCGGCCACTCTCGTTTGCGATATGATCGTTAACAGCATCGGCCCGAAAATCTGAATCGATGTTCGGAAAGCACGATGCGTTGTTTCAATGAGACAGAGCGCCCTTTGTACGTCCAAATGGACGCACGGCGCTCTCGCGTGTCGTGATCTTTTCAGATTCGCTTACGGTGCCTTGAGTCTCTTTTTCACGCATGTCGTTGGCCCGAAACCGGTCCCCGCTTTCAGGCGACATGCTCTATCCACCCTGCCCCATCTTGCCGGGATTCATGATCCCGGCAGGGTCGAGCGCTGCCTTGATGCGTTTCATCAGATCAATGGCCTCGCCATGTTCCTGACGCATAAATTTCAGTTTCCCGGTGCCGATGCCATGCTCGCCGCTTGCCGTGCCGCCAACGGCGAGCGCCCGCTCCACCAGGCGGTCGGCCAGCCGCTCCGCTTCGGCCAGATCCTCCGGATTGTCAGGGTCGATCAGATAGGCAGTATGATAATTGCCGTCACCGACATGGCCGATGATCTGCCCCGTCAGTGGGGAGGCATCAATATCGTCGCGCGCTGCGATGATGCTGTCGGCGAGTTGTGAGATCGGTACGCAGATGTCACCCGTATAGATGTCGTAGCCCGGCTTGATTGCCTTGGTTGCCCAGAAAATGTCATGTCTTGCTTGCCAGAGACGGCTGCGTTCTTCCGGATCGGTCGACCAGCGGAAATCCGCGCCGCCGCAATCGCGGGCAATCTCCTCGGCGATCCTTGCTTGTTCCGCCACCCAGTTCGGCGTGCCGTGGAACTCGAAGAACAGTGTCGGCGCAACGTTGAGATCAAGGTTCGAGTAGCTGTTGGTTGCAGCGATCGCCACCTCATCGAGGAACTCCACTCGGGCAACCGGAATGCCGTACTGGACTGTGGCGATCACCGCCTCCACCGCGCTGCGCACACTTTCGAAGTGACAGATCGCCGAGGATACGGCCTCGGGTATCGGGTGGAGGCGCACCGTCACTTCGGTGATGACGCCGAGGGTCCCTTCGGCCCCGACAAAAAGATGCGTCAGGTCGTATCCGGTGGACGATTTGCGTGCCCGCGATCCGGTGCGGATGACGGTCCCGTCCGGCGTGACGACGCGCAGAGCCAGGACATTCTCGCGCATCGTACCGTAGCGCACCGCCGTCGTGCCACTGCCGCGCGTAGAGGCCATGCCCCCAATCGACGCATCGGCACCCGGATCGACGGAGAACATGAGGCCGGTATCCCGCAGATGCGTATTCAACTGTTTGCGCGTGACGCCTGGCTGAACGACCGCCAGGAAATCCTCCGCTTTGACCTCGACGACGCGATTCATGTCCCGTGTATCGAGCGAAATGCCGCCACGCACCGGAATGGTGTGCCCTTCCATCGAGGAGCCTGCCCCAAACGGCACGACCGGAACGCCATGGGCGGCACATGCCCGCACGATTGCCTGCACCTCCTCCTCGCATTGAGGAAAGGCGACGGCATCTGGCAGGTGCGGTTTGAGCCGGGACGTATCCCGGCTGTGGTGCTCGCGCACTGCCTCCGATGTGACAATCCGATCCCCGAGCAGCGGCTTCAATTCCGCGATCGCCTGCAAGGCGGCATCAGACATAGTGCCCATCCTTCGTCTCTTCCCTGGATGCCTTTCGACTTGGCGCGGGATATTTCGAGGTGGCCAGCTCCTGGCAAGTGATGAATTCCAGCAGCGCCGGGATGCCCTGCCGGGTCTGCTCAATGCCGCGCCGGATCGCCGGGATGATCTCAGAGGGTTCGGTGATCCGCTCCCCATAGCCGCCGAGGGCGGTCGCGAACTCGGCGTAATTGCCGGAGATATCCGTCGAGCGGTACTTTTCGGTCGACACGCCCATGATCGGCAGTTCCATCGCCATCGAGAAATTGTTGAGGAGGATCGAGAGAATCGGGATCCGTTCGCGTACGGCCGTCTCGAAGTCCATTCCCGTAAAGCCAATGGCAGCATCGCCCCAGACATTGATGCACAGCTTTTCGGGGCAAGCCAGCTTGGCGCCCATCGCCAGGCCGAGACCATAGCCGAGCTGCGTGCTCTTTCCCCACCCGATATAACTAAGCGGTTCGGTTGAGACCCAAAACGGGGAAAGCTGGTCACGCGGGCTTCCGGCGTCATGCGTGATGATCGTGTTCGCGACGTCAACGGTCTTCTGCAGATCCCAAAGCACCCGGTAAGGCGTCATGGGAGCATCATTGGAGGTCAGTTTCGGCATCCATTCGCGAAGCCAGGCAGAACGGACCTGCACAATCTCGTCCGCCGCGTGGGTCCATGGCCGCTGACGCTCACCCCGCCGGTCCAGTTCCGCCAGAATGGCATCGAGCGTCAGGCCCGCATCGCCCACGAGCGCCAGCGCCGCTTCATAATCCTTGTTTACATGGTCCGGGTCGAGCGTGGCGTGAATAACCGTTTTGTCGGGCGGCATCTCCACGCCGAACGACGTCTCGGTGAAGGAGCAGCCGATGCCGAAGATCAAATCGGCCTCGTCAAGGAAATGACGCACCGTCTTGGGGATCGCCGCGCCGCCCGAGCCGAGGGCCAGTGCGTGATCTTCGGGAAACGCGCTTTTGCCTTCAAGGCTCGTGCAGACCGGGATGGCAAGATGCTCGGCAAGTTGGCGCAATTGCGGCCATGCCTTCGCATAATGGATGCCCTGGCCGGCGTAGATGACGGGGCGGCGAGCATCGACCAGCATTTCGACTGCGGAGCGGATCGCTTCCGGCTCTGGCGCGTAACGTGTCGCCACTACCGGCCGGTATTCGAGCGGCTCCGGCACCTCTTCGTTCCAGATATCGTTCGGTATCTCGACCAGCACCGGCCCACCACGGCCGTTGCGCAGCCGCGAAAAGGCACGGCGGAAGATGTTGGGTATTTCTTCCGGATGGTTGATCGGTTCAGCCGATTTTGTCACGTCGCGCATTGCGATCGTGGCATTGTAATTGGGATCGACATGAGCAAGGCGCCGGGCATAACCGCCCGGCATGACGAGCACCGGCACGGATTCAGAATAGGCCTGGGCGATGGCGCCATAGCTGTTCTCGGTGCCCGGTCCGCTCTGCATGACGAAAACGCCGATCTTGCGCCCGGATGTCAGGCGTGAAATGGCGTCGGCCATATGAAGACCGGTGCGCTCCTGGCGCACGATGATGGGACGAATGTCGGCAATGGCAGCATATTCCAGCACATGGTTGACCGGATAGCCGATCACCATTTCCACGCCTTCGCGCTTGAGTATCTCCGCAATCGCATCACCGACCTTCATTGCCCGAGTTCCTCCAGTTTGTCGTTTTTGTTGCGCGGTCCACCAGCGGGACCGTCCATCTTCCAGGCGCTGTGATGCCGGATCATCAAATTGGCCACACCGGCGCGATTGCAGGCCCCACTCTGCCCGATCGCAATGCGCAATTCATCTTCGAGCGTCCGTGCGACATGGCGCGCCCCATCGGCCCCAAGGGCGGCAAGGCCAAGCATAAAGGCCCGGCCGACCACGACGGCGTCGGCACCGCAGGCCAGCGCCTTCAGGACATCCGTCCCGGACATGATGCCGCCGTCCATCAACACCTGCATCCGTTCGCCCACCACCTGCCGGATGGCAGGTACCAGGTCTATCGTTGCGGGCGAGGCATCGAACTGGCGGCCACCATGGTTTGAGACGATCACACCGTCCAATCCCAGCGATAGCGCTTTTTCCGCATCGGCCGGATGCTGGATGCCCTTTGCCACCAGAGCGCGCGGCCATGCTTCGCGAATACGAGCCAGCGTTTCCCAGGTCATGCTGCCCGCACGTCCCTTCGCAACAAAGGTATCCAGCTCTGTTTTGCTCGCCCCCTCGCGGCAATAAGAGGTCATATTTGCAAAGCGCGGCAGCCCTTCGCGGGCAAGAGCTTTCAGCCAGCGCGGGCGCGCCAGCATCCCGGTCACCATGCGCGGTGTGAGCCGTAAAGGGGTGCCAAGCCGGTTGCGCATGTCGCGAACACGACGTGGCGGTATGGGTACATCCAGCGTGACGGCGAGGATATGAGCGCCCGCATCCTTCGCACGGCGGACGAGATCGAGGCTGACGCGATGGTCCTCCGAGGGCATGCCGTAGAGCTGAAACCAGAAGTTCTCAGGCGCGATCTCTGCAACACTTTCCAATGTGCCCGTCGCCAGAGTGCCCGTCATATACGGGATATTGCTGTCACGTGCCGTTTCCGCCAAATGGCGTGTCGCGCCTGGCCATATGGCTCCATCCATACCGACGGGCCCCACGACAACCGGACATGCGTAACGCCGACCGAACAGCTCCGCCGAGATGTCGACGTCGGAAACATCCAGACCGTGGCGCGATATGATCTCGATTGCAGCGAGCGCCGCCATATTGCGCGGCCGTGACAACTCACGACCGGTGCCACCCTGCAGAAAATCATAGGAAAAATAGGGAATGCGCCGCTTTGCGAGCGGCTCCAGGTCGGCCACTGACGGATACCGCAAACGCCATCCAGCAAGCCGCCGGTCCTGCGCCGTCATGCTCCAAGCTCCTCCCTTGCACTCTCCCGTCCGGCGATCGTTTCGGACCGCGAACTCTATAGATTGTATGCATATATCCGTCCATCGGCAATGCTGCGCGCTGGTTAATCCAGCCGGGACAGACCTGCCCCAGCGTCTTGGCTATGCGCCGAAGCCGCCAGCATTCCCAAGTATCCGCTTGTATCAGCGGCACGGTTGTGCTGATATTAACGTCCAGTAACAAACCGTCGAGGTTAACGGCGAATGCCGACCTGACAACCGACATTGGGGAGGAGATATGTATACACGCTTGTTCGCTGCGGCCGCACTCGCCATGGGCATGGCGCAGCCAGCGTCGGCTGCCGAGGTGGAACTGAGTCTGGCGCACTGGGTGCCTGGAAGTCATCCTTTGCAGGCGCTTGGAATGGAGCCGTGGGCTGAATCGATCAAAGAGGCGTCTGACGGGCGAATCGAGATTACCATCTACCCCGCTCAGCAGCTCGGTGCCGCCGCCGACCACTACGATATGACACGCGACGGCATCACCGATATCGGCTTTATCAATCCGGGCTATCAGCCGGGTCGCTTCCCGATCATGGCAGCCGCCGAACTGCCCTTTCTCTTTGCCAATGCCAAGGGTGGGGTTCGGGCTCTGACGGAATGGTACAAGGAGTACGCAGAAGAGGAGATGAGCGACGTATATTTCTGCATGGCGCTTTCGCATGATCCGGGCACGATGCACGGCAAGTCGCGCATTCTCGTCCCCGAAGACGTCAGCGGCAAGAATGTGCGTCCTGCCAATGCTACCGAAGCGCGCTTCGTCAACCTTCTCGGCGGCGCCTCCGTGCAGGTTCCCGCCCCGGAAATGCGTGATGCACTGTCGAAGGGGACTGCAGACATTACCCAGTCTCCATGGGAGTCGCTTTACATCTTTGGCGCAGATTCACTCGTCAAACATCATCTCGACATGGAACTCTACGCTTCCATTAACGCCTTCGTGATCAACAAGGACAAGATGGCGTCGCTCGCGCCCGAGGACCGGCAGGTCATCGAAGACCATTGCACGCCGGAATGGGCAGAGAAGATGTCGGCGGGCTGGGCGGATGTGGAGGCGGCCGGGCGCGACAAGATCGCCGCCGATCCAGAGCACACTCTGCACAAGCCCAATGCAGAGCAAATTCAACTCTGGAAGGATGCCGCCGCGCCACTGACGGAGGAGTGGGAGCAGACGATTTCGGACGCGGGCATGGACCCCGAGCCGATTCTTGAAGGTCTGATCGAAGCGCTGAAAAAATACGATTCCTTCGCCGGATAGCAGTCGACGTGCAGGCAGGAGTCGTTGCCAAAAAAGCCTTAAGTGCATGTGGAGGAGGATGACATGAAGTTGACGAGCTTGCTCGCGTCGGCGGCTTGCGCTGTGGCGCTGGCCACCGCAGCGCAGGCAGCGGAAGTGGAACTGACGCTGTCTCACTGGGTACCGCCCACGCACCCGCTTCAGCCGCTGGGAATGGAGCCCTGGGCCGAATCCATCAAGGAAGCATCCGACGGGCGGATCGAAATCACCATTTATCCGTCGCAGCAATTGGGAGCTGCGCCCGATCACTACGACATGGCGCGCGACGGAATCGTCGATATCGGCTTCATCAATCCCGGCTATCAGGCCGGACGCTTTCCGATCATCTCGGCTATGGAGCTGCCATTTCTCGCGTCGAACGCCAAAGGCGGGTCCCGCGCGGTGGATGAGTGGTACCGTCAGTATGCCGAGCAGGAAATGAGCGATGTCTATGTCTGCATGGTCCATCTGCACGATCCTGGCACGCTGCACGCCAAAAATGGCCCCCTCGCTGTGCCGGCTGATTTGACGGGTAAGAACGTCCGGCCGCCGAACGGCACAATGGCGCAGATGTTCTCTGCAATCGGCGCAGCCAACGTGCAGGTGCCGGCGCCAGAGATGCGCGATGCGCTCGATAAGGGCACTGCCGACATTACCGCCTCGCCTTGGGGATCGCTCTTTACCTTCGGCATTCAGGACACGGTGACACATCATCTGGATGCGCCGCTCTATGCCACCGTCTTTGCCTTTGTGATGAACAAGGCCACCATTGACGGTCTATCACCGGAAGATCGCACGGTGATGGACGATCACTGCACGTCGGAATGGGCCGAGAAAATGGCGAGCGGCTGGGCCGATGCGGAAGCTGCCGGGCGGCAGGAGATCATCGATCTTGGCGGCCACGAGCTTCACAAGCCCAGCGAGGAAGAGATGACGCTGTGGCGTGAAGCCGCCGCACCGCTGACCGAGCGCTGGAAAGCCGATGTGGCAAAGGCAGGGGTGGACGCGGACGCCGTGCTGGATAGCCTGGAAGAGGCGCTGAAAAAGCATGACTCGCTGCTGGAGTAGCTGAGTCTTTGCACCCTGGGGCAGACGTCGCCAATGTCTGCCCCTTCCAGCCAACCCCTTGAGAGTTCCGGATGATTGCGCTCCTAGAACGTTTCTGCAAGGTGATCGAGATCGTAGCGGGCCTGCTTCTTCTGGCCGTCACCATTCTGATCGTCGCCTCAACGATCGGCCGTTATCTCTTTACCTGGCCCATTCCGGACGCCTTCGATTTTTCACGCCTGATGATCGCAGCGTGCATCATGTGGGGGTTTGCCTCCGTTGGCTATCGCGGCGGGCACATCAAGGTCGACCTCTTCGTCGAAATGATGCCGCCGCGCGTCAGGCGCTATGTCGATATCTTCGCCTGGGGCGTATTGCTGTTTTTCGTCGTGCTTCTCACGTGGCAGATGTCGGAACGGGTCTTGAGTGCGATGCGTAGCAATGAAGCGACGTTCGACTTGCGTATCTCCGTCTGGCCCTTGATGGCCCTCATCTGGGTGGGCACGGCCGTTACAATCGTGACGGTGATGGTGCGGCTGTATCTGATAATAACCGGGCGGGGTGAGCTCCAGCACAGCGAAACGAAGGAACTTCGGGAAGAAAACTAGATGGCGAGTGGTGATTGGATCGCCCTGGGGGGCTTCGTTGCGCTTTTCACGATGATCGGGCTCAGGGTGCCAATCGGTATCGCCATGGGACTGGTCGGTGTTTTTGGTTTTGGCGCCATTCGCGGGATGGGCCCTGCGCTGAATCTTCTGGCAACATCACCGATCCGCGTCATTGCCGATTTCAACCTCAGCCTGGTCAGTTTCTTCATCTTGATGGGGATTTTCGCGACCAACTCGGGAATGTCCAAGGAGCTGTTCCGTGCCGGCAATGCATGGCTCGGGTCATTCCGGGGTGGACTTGCCCTGTCGACCGTCGCCGCCTGTGGGGGATTTGCGGCCATTTGCGGGTCGACGGTCGCCACGGCTGCGACGATGACCAAGATCGCGCTGCCGGAAATGCGCCGCTACGGCTATCGCGACGAGACGGCTACCGGCGTCATCGCGGCCGGCGGTACGCTTGGCATCCTTATTCCGCCGTCCGTTGTGCTGGTGGTCTATGGTTATCTCACCGAGACGGATGTGGGGCAGCTCTTCATCGCCGGCATCATTCCCGGCATGCTTGCCATGGCCATGTACATGGCAACCGTGCTGATCGGCCATCGCAAAGGCCTTCCAGAAGGCAGAAAGTTCAATTTGCGCGAAGCCGTCACATCGCTGTCTGGAATCTGGGCGGTGCTGCTTCTCTTCGTGGCCATTATCGGCGCAATCTATCTTGGTGTTGCCACACCGACCGAGGCGGCCGCCGTGGGCGCGTTCCTGACGATGCTGATCGGCATTCTTCGCCGGCGGCTGAATGTCCAGAGCATCATCGACAGCTTGGTGGAGGCTCTGAGGACCTCCGTCGCTGTCTATACGGTTCTGATCGGGGCCATTCTGTTCGGTTACTTCCTGGCCATCACGCAGTCGCCGCAGCGGATCACCAACATGCTGATCGGCTTGGATTTTGGCGCTTACGGCACGCTCGCGCTGATACTGATCATGTTCATTCTCGCAGGTTGCATCCTGGATACCATGGCGATGATCATCCTTCTCGTGCCGATCGTATTTCCGGTGGTCATGGAACTAGGATTTCATCCCGTCTGGTTCGGCATCATCATCGTGATGACGGCGGAACTTGGACTGATCACCCCGCCTGTGGGGATCAATGTGTTTGTCATCAACATGATAGCCAAGGACATAAAGCTTACGACGATCTTCAAGGGCGTCATTCCCTTCATCGTTTCGGATATTTTCCGGCTTGTCATCCTGATCCTATTCCCGACACTCGTGCTGTTCTTGCCGATGACGATGAACTAAAGGGCAATGGATGGGGCGTGGGGGCGGCCTGAAAACCGGTTTCGGTTTTCAGGCCGATTTCATAGGAAAAGGCAAGATGCGCATGCGGGCGTCCCCGCGATCCATATGTGTTGGCGCTTGCGTAAACCCCGCTGATTCAGGAGATGCAAAACGTGCTACAGCGCGTGCCTCCATTCGGACGCACGACTACGCATCGCTCTGGCCGCTGCTGCAGCGCAAAGAGCCTCAGCCACGTCCCAGAAAGGGCACGCGAACCGGAATGATCGTGGTGTCGAGCACTGCGATATCGGCTGGGAGACTGGCCATATAGACGATCAGCCGGCCCAAATCAGCCGGTTCGATACGATCGCTTCCCAACTGGTCGGTAACGCCTGGCACGAGCGAGCTCAAGGTCTGGCCCGGATGCAGGGCCGAGGCCGTGATGTTGTGCTCGCGTCCATCCAGGGCAATCGAGCGTGTCAGCCCCTCGACCGCAAACTTGCTTGCCGTGTAGGCG
>JAJUHJ010000021.1 GCA_029279965.1 Phyllobacteriaceae bacterium | reverse complement strand
ATCGCGGCGGCACGTTCACCGATGTGATCGGGCGTGATCCCGCGGGCGGCCTGCATCAGCGAAAGCTCCTGTCGGAGAATCCGGAAGCCTACCGCGACGCCGGCCTTCAGGGCATCCGCGATCTTCTGGGCATCGCAATCCATGAGCCCATCCCCTCCGGTCGCATCGGCGAGGTGAAGATGGGCACCACCGTTGCCACCAACGCGCTGCTGGAGCGTCGCGGTGAACGCGTGGTCCTGCTCATCACAAAAGGTTTTCGCGACGCCCTGAAGGTCGCCTATCAGGCCCGCCCGGACATTTTTGCCAAAAACATCATTCTTCCAGAGCAGCTTTACGAGCGTGTGATCGAAGTGCCGGAGCGCGTTCGCGTGGATGGCACAACTGACACCGAGCTCGATCTTGCCGCCGTCCGGCCGGAACTCGAGGCAGCCAGGAAAGACGGCATAGAGGCTGCTGCCATCGTCTTCATGCACGCCTGGAAATATCCGGAGCATGAGAGAAGAGCGGCAGAGTTCGTCCGCTCACTCACCTTCTCCCAGATTTCGACCAGCCACGAGACCTCGCCGCTGATCAAGCTCGTCGGGCGCGGCGACACCACTGTGGTCGATGCTTATCTTTCGCCAATTCTCGCGCGATATGTGCGGCTGATCGCCGGGGAACTCGGAATTCGCCCGGGTGATACATCGGTATCCCGCTCCACCGGCCCCCACCTCACCTTCATGATGTCCTCCGGCGGCCTCACCGCCGCAGAAAAGTTCCAGGGCAAGGATGCCATTCTCTCCGGCCCCGCCGGCGGCGTTGTCGGCATGGTCGAGACGGCGCGGATCGCCGGCTTCGACAAGGTGATCGGTTTTGACATGGGCGGCACCTCCACGGATGTCGCCCACTGCGATGGCACGTATGAGCGCGCTTTCGACACGGAAGTTGCAGGCGTGCGCATCCGCGCGCCCATGATGCGGATTCATACCGTCGCCGCCGGTGGCGGCTCCATCCTGCACTACGAAGACGGACGCCTGATGGTCGGGCCGGACTCGGCAGGCGCGAACCCCGGACCGGCATCTTACCGCCGTGGCGGTCCGCTTGCGGTCACCGACGCGAACGTGATGCTGGGCAAGTTGCAACCCGATTTCTTCCCCGCAATTTTCGGACCGCAGCGAAACCAGCCGCTCGATGTCGAAGCGGTGCGGGAACGGTTTGCTACGCTGGCCCAAAAGATCGGCAATGGCAGCAGCCCGGAGGCCGTCGCCGAGGGTTTCATAACCGTCGCCGTGGAAAATATGGCGAATGCCGTGAAGAAAATTTCTGTCCAGCGCGGTTACGATGTGACCCGCTATCTCCTCAACTGCTTCGGCGGTGCGGGCGGCCAGCATGCCTGCCTTGTGGCCGATGCGCTGGGGATGGAATCCGTGCTCATCCACCCGCTGTCGGGCCTTTTGTCCGCCTACGGCATCGGCTTGGCGACCGTCTCTGCCTCGCGCCAGAAGGCGCTGCTCAAGCCGCTCTCGCAGGCTGCACTGCCCGAGATTGAGGCGTTGGCCGGGAGCCTGCGCGCAGAAGTGCTGAAAGAACTGGAAGAGCAGGGCATCGAGGAGCAGGGCACCGAATGGCGTCTACGGCTCGAAGTGCGCTATGAGGGTACGGACACCACCCTTTCCGTTCCCTTCGACGGTTTCTCCGTCGAGTTGGCGCGGGAATCCTTCGAAACAGCCCACAAGGTGCAGTTTGGCTTCGTCTACGACGACAAGCCCATTGTGGTCGAAGCGGTCAATGTCGAGGGCGTGGACAAGCGCAAGGCCGGGCCCCAGGAGCCGGAATTGCCCCTTGGCGCGGATACGCCTGAACCTGAGATCACCCGGCAAATCTTCTGCGAGGGAGCGTGGCGCGAGGCCGGTATTTTCAAACGCGGGAGCCTGAAGCCGGGCAGCCGCATCGCTGGCCCTGCCCTCATCATAGAAGACAACCAGACCATCGTGGTCGAACCCGGCTGGCGAGCTGAGATCACCGCACACGACCATGTTCTGATGCGCCGCATGGAGAAGAAGGCGCGCCAGGCGGCGCTCGGCACCAAGGCCGATCCGGTGATGCTCGAGGTGTTCAACAATCTCTTCATGTCCATCGCCGAGCAGATGGGCGTGACGCTGCAGAACACTGCCCTTTCGGTCAACATCAAGGAGCGGCTGGACTTTTCCTGCGCCGTCTTCGACAGGAACGGCGCGCTCGTCGCCAATGCGCCGCACATGCCCGTGCATCTGGGGTCGATGGACCGTTCCGTGGAGACGATCATCCGTCTCAATGAGGGAGATATTCGCCCCGGCGACGTTTTCGCGCTCAACGCGCCTTACAATGGCGGCACGCATCTGCCGGACATCACGGTCGTGACGCCCGTGTTCGACCATACGGGAAAGGACATCCTTTTCTACACCGCCTCGCGCGGGCATCATGCCGATGTCGGCGGCACGGCGCCCGGCTCCATGACCCCGCTCGCCACCACGGTGGACGAGGAAGGCGTGCTGTTCGACAATTTCCGCCTCGTGGAGCGCGGCCGTTTCCGTGAGAAGGAACTGCACGAACTTCTCACGAATCACCCTTACCCGGCCCGCAACCCGCACCAGAACATTGCAGACCTCAAGGCGCAGATCGCGGCCAACGAAAAGGGCGTGGCAGAACTGCGCCGGATGGTGGAGAATTTCGGGCTCGATGTGGTCGAAGCCTATATGGGCCATGTGCAGGACAACGCCGCCGAAAGCGTGCGCCGCGTGCTGGCGCGCCTGCCCGATGAATCGGAATGCGAATACCCGACCGACACCGGCCAGACGATCAAGGTGAAGATCACCGTCGATCGGGAAAAGCGCGAAGCCACCGTCGACTTCACCGGCACATCGCCCGCAATGAAGAACAACTTCAACGCGCCCGAGCCGGTCACGCGTGCGGCGGTGCTTTATGCCTTCCGCGTCATGGTGGAAGGTGCGATTCCGATGAATGCCGGCTGCCTTCGGCCGATCAGGATCATCATCCCCGAAGGCTCCATGCTGCGGCCTTCCTATCCTGCCGCAGTCGTCGCCGGCAACGTGGAAACCTCGCAGCACGTCACCAACGCGCTCTTTGCCGCCATGGGTGCGCTCGCCAATGCGCAGGGGACGATGAACAATCTCACCTTCGGCAACGGGACGTATCAATACTACGAGACCATCTGCTCCGGCTCCCCCGCCGGACGCATGAACGACGGGCGCGGCTTCAATGGCACGAGCGGCGTTCATACGCACATGACCAACTCGCGCCTCACCGACCCGGAAGTTCTGGAGTTGCGCTTCCCGGTGCTGCTGGAGGACTTTCACATTCGCGAAGGCTCCGGCGGCAAAGGCCGATGGAATGCCGGCGACGGCACCAGACGCACATTACGGTTCCTGGAGAGGATGGAATGCGCCATTCTCTCCTCACACCGCACCGTACCGCCGCGTGGCCTGGACGGAGGCGGGGACGGCGAAATGGGCAGGACAGAGGTCCGCCGCAAGGACGGCAGGATCGAAGTGCTGAAAGGGTGCGACCAGACGGTTGTTGACGCCGGCGAAGCCATCATCGTCACGACACCGACTGCGGGCGGGTTCGGACGTTCCTGAGCTGCCTTCCTCCCCATCGTGAATCCGGTGGTTTGCTCCACAGTGTGAGTCGGGCAGCAAGAGCGTCTGCCCGGCTGGTTCCGCAGCGGTTGCGCCGCTGGCTCGCGACCTTCCACGTCAGCCCGCGTGATTCTCTGCATGAACTCCTTGAATCGGAATGCGAGCGACGCGGTGCAAGCCTCTCATTCGATTCGTCTTTGCGGCAATACCCCCATGCCGCAATCATGATGTCACCGCGTCGACGCCACGCGCCCGCCTGACTGGAAAGCGGCAGCCGCATCACGTATCCCGAGGAGAACCGGACATTGACCGATTCGCCACGGGGGAGTTCATCCAACATGCGCATGGCGATTTTGCTTGCCACGCTGCTTCTGGCGTCCTGCACCCACGGGAATTTCGATTTCTCCGATCTCGTACCTGCCTCCACCTCGGCTCCACGCTTCGAGGACAGCAATCCGTACGACTGGAACGGGACGCGTGCGCCACACACCTATCCGGTCCATGGAACGGACGTGTCGAAATATCAGGGAGAGATCGACTGGCAGGCGCTGCGGCGCGGCGGCATCGCCTTCGCCTTCATCAAGGCGACTGAAGGCGGCGACAGGCTGGACGAGTTCTTCAAGCAAAACTGGCGGCTGGCGAAGGCAGCCGGAATCCCGCGCGGCGCATATCACTTCTTCTATTTCTGCCGCCCGGCCATTGAGCAGGCGCGCTGGTTCATCCGCCATGTTCCCCGTGACAGAGCCGCCCTGCCCCCGGTGCTCGATATGGAATGGAACCACCTTTCGCCCACCTGCAGGCTGCGCCCGGAGCCAGACACCGTGCGCCGTGAAATGCAGGTTTTTCTCGATGCGATGGAACGCCATTACGGCAAGCGCCCTATTATTTACACATCCATCGACTTTTTCGACGACAATGGTTTGTGGCGTTTCAAGGGATACGAATTCTGGCTCCGCTCGGTGGCGGGCCATCCGGACGAAAGATATGGCAATCACCCCTGGGTCTTCTGGCAATACACAGGAACGGGAATCCTGCCGGGGATCGATGGAAACGCGGACATCAACGCATTTCACGGCAGTCGTGCCGCATGGCGCGCCTGGCTGGAAGCGCATACCGGCTGAAGAAGCCGCTGCGACAACCCAAGGAGCAACGAATGCACCTGAAAAGCAAGCTGATCGGAACCTTGCTGGCCCTGTCGATCCCCTCGCTGGCGGCAGCCCAGGAGTGCGGTGGTGATTTTGCCACCTGGCGGGCAGGCGTCGAAACCGAAGCGGCCGCCCAAGGTGTAGGCCCGGCCGGCCTTTCAGCGCTGGCGAACGCCTCATTCGACCAGGGGATCGTCAATCGGGACCGGGCTCAGGCCGTCTTCACGCAGAGCTTTCGCGAGTTTGCCGGCCGCATGATCAACGATTACCGGCTACGGCACGGCGCCGCCAATCTGGACAAATACGCAAGCACCTTTGCACGGGCCGAGAGCGAATTTGGCGTGCCGGGACCGGTGATCGCGGCTTTCTGGGCGCTGGAGACGGATTTCGGCGCTGTCCAGGGTGATTTCTCGACGCTCGACGCGTTGGCCACTCTTGCTTACGACTGCCGCCGCCCAGAGCTTTTCCGCCCCGAATTGATCGCTCTCCTGAAGTTGATCGACCAGGGCACGGTTCCGCCGAACGTCACCGGTGCGTGGGCTGGCGAGATCGGACAGCTGCAGATGCTGCCGAGCGACTATCTGGAAAAGGGTGTCGACGGCGACGGCGATGGCCGTGTCGATCTTAAGGAAAGCTCGCCGGACGCCATTTTGACCGGTGCCGCCAAGATCAGCGCGCTCGGATGGCGGATGGGAGAGCCATGGCTGGATGAAGTGCGCGTGCCGGACGACCTGTCATGGGCCGAGACAGGCCGCGCAAACAAGCTTCCCCGCTCGGAATGGGCGCGTCTCGGCGTCGTCAGACGTGACGGCAGCCCATTGCCGGCCGACAGCCTTCCAGCGGGGCTTATTCTGCCCATGGGCCACAAGGGGCCGGCCTTCCTTGCCTATGACAATTTCGATATCTACCTGGAATGGAACAAGTCGCTCATCTACACGCTTACGGCGGCCCATCTGGCCGCGCGCCTCGATGGCGCGCCTGCCTTCGACCCCGGCAACCCTGACCCTGGTCTGGGGGGCGACGCCATGAAACAGCTACAGCGTAAACTGGTGGAACGCGGCCATGACGTCGGCGGCATAGATGGCATTCTTGGCAGGAACACACGCATTGCCGTGCGCGAGGAACAACTTCGCCTCGGACTTCCCGCCGATGGCTGGCCGACACCGGCGCTGCTGGCACAATTGTGAGCGACAGAGGAGCAAGCGACAGGACAGAAAGAAACAATTTCCCCGGCCTTGTTCTGCGTCCTGTCTCCAGCTTCACTTTTTTAACACAATGTGAATCTTCCCGGTTTGCGTAGGAAAATCAAAGACCAAGAACCGTAGCCGGGAACGGAATTCCACATTATTGCTGCGATGCAGCATACAAAATTCTTGGCATTGCGCCGACGTTTCGTAGAATCCGCTCGCGATCTGCAAAAGGAGGCATCGCTAATGGGACTGATACGACCACTCAATGTGCTCGTAATCTGTGCGGCATTCGGGTTCATCGGAGCCGCCATCATGGGGGTCCTACCGTAAGCAGGTACAAAGGAACAAATGAAGAAGGCCGGGTGGATTTCCCGGCCTTTTTCATGTTTGCAAGAGAATCACTCGAGTTGGCGGAATCAGGCCGCCGCCCTTACGCCGTCAGCGGCGCGAACCCCGATCATGTGGCAGATGGCAAAGGCGAGTTCGGCCCGGTTCATCGTATAGAAGTGAAAATCTTCGACGCCACGCTCCACCAGGTCCAGCACCTGCTCGGCCGCCACGGCCACCGCCACGAGCTGATGCGTCGCCGGATCGTTGTCCAGCCCCTGAAATCGCTTGGCAAGCCAGTCTGGCACGTGCGTTCCGCAGCGGCCGGCGAAACGCACCATCTGCGTGAAATTGTGAACGGGCAGGATGCCGGGCACAATGGGAATATAGATCCCGGCGCGGCGCACGCGCTCCACATAGCGCTCATAGACGTCGTTATCGAAGAAGAATTGGGTGATGGCGCGCGTTGCACCATTGTCTACCTTCCGCTTCAGCATTTCGATGTCGGTGGCAAAATCGAAGCTTTCGGGATGCTTTTCCGGATAAGCAGCGACGGAAATGTCAAAATCTCCACGCCGTGCAAGCGCGCCGACAAGCTCCGCGCTGTTCGTGTAGCCGCGCGGATGCGGACGGTAGGCTGCCCCCACACCTTCCGCCGGATCGCCCCTGAGCGCCACGAAGCGCCTGATGCCCATGGCGGCGAACTCCTCCACAACGCCGTCCACGGTCTCCCGGTCGGCATCGACACAGGTCAGATGAGCAGCGGGCGCCATCGCCGTTTCCCGCATTATCTGGCGCAGTGTGGTGGCGGTACGCTCACGGGTGGAGCCGCCAGCCCCATAGGTCACCGATACGAAGGAAGGGTTGAGCGGCGCCAGCCGTGCGATCGTGTGCGACAGCCGTTCGGCCATTCCATCATTGTTGGGCGGGAAGAACTCGAAGGAGACGCGAAGTTTCTGCCCCGCTTCGTGTCGTCGGGTGAATTGGTACCGCATCAGGCGATCTCCTTGTGAGTGAACTCGTTCGCAACCGGAGCCTTGCGCCGGTCCCGCGCCAGCCACAGTTTCACCGTCAGGCCTTCCGCAGCCTCGCCTTCGGGCGCGAAGGCGTGTTTTTCCTCAAGGGCGAGCCAGGCCTCGCCCAGCCATTCGGTGATCTGCCGGTCCGAAAAACCGAGCCGCAAATGGGCATGTTCCTCGCGCAGAAATTCATGCGCGTGCGGCGCGAAATCGACGATCACCAAGCGCCCGCCGGGCCGTAAAAGCCGCGCCGCCTCGCGGATTGCCGCCGCCGGATCCTCCAGATAATGGAGCACCTGGTGAATGGTCACGAGGTCATGCGCATCTCTTTCCACTGGTGGCGCATAAACGTCGCCAAGACGCACCTGTGCGTTGCTCACACCGGCACGCTCGAGATTGGCACGGGCAACCGCCAGCATCTCGCGGGAAAGGTCGACGCCAACGCCTCGCCGATAAAGGCGTGAAAAGAGTTCGAGCAGGCGGCCGGTCCCGGTCCCCAGATCCACCATGGACTGAAAGGGTTTTTCTCCTATCGCCCGCTTCAGTTCCGCCTCGATGGCAGCGTCAGGCACATGGAGGGAGCGTATCTGATCCCAGCTCGCTGCATTCTTGCGAAAATACGCGGCCGCCCTCTCCTGCCGCCGACGCTTGATCGCCTCCAGCCGTTCCAGATCGCGGTCCGTTACCGGGTCGGCATGGTCAATGCGGGCGACGGCGCCATCGACGAATTCCCGCTGCGCATTGGAATCGGAAACGCAGAAATAGGCCCAGGACCCTTCCTGATAACGGTCGATAAGACCGGCATCCAGAAGCAGCTTCAAATGCCGTGAAACGCGCGGCTGCGACTGGTTGAGAATTTCGGTGAGATCGGAGACGGTAAGATCTGTCCGGGACAGGAGAAAAAGAATGCGCAATCTGCTCGGCTCGGCCGCCGCCTTCAGGATGTCGACCATGACATCGAGCCCGATTTTCGCGCCGGAGCGTGTCAGCATGAACTTCTCCAGAAAAGATATAAAGATATGTTTATATGACCTGGGATCCTTTGGCAAGGCACCCAACCGTAAGATGCAAGGTGACATCGTGAAAAAAGTATCGACGGCGCGCCGGCGTTCCGTGGACAAGGCATTGACGACGCTCCTTCCACAGGCGCCCTTTGCCGATATCGAGAAGATCCGCGCGCTCGCAAATGATCGTAAGCTGCGCGGCCTGCCTCCTTCAGTTTCCGTGTGGCTCGCCACAGTAGCCCATGTGCGTCATGAGCATACCGAATATGACGACCTTCTGTCCGAGGGATACGACCGCGATTCCGCGCGCTTCTTTGTGGTTGACCGGATCAACGAGGTGTTGACGGGCTGGCGCGCAACCAGGTTGCTCGAACCGGAAGAGGACGTGGACGGGATCTGACCAGGCGCACCGGTTCACGGCGACCCGGTGTCCAGATAGTCGGAAAGCAGCGGGTCCAGAACAATCACCCTGCATCCGTTAATTCTATTTTCCTATACGGCCCCCATCGCGCAGTCCTTATCTCCTGTACATTCAGGAGTTATTCAACATGGGCTCAGACATCTCACCGATCCAGGCGCCGGCGGCGACGCGGACGCCAACGTCACCACCCATTGTTCAACCCCGATCGCAGGCATCCTCAAGTCGGATGTCGCGGGAGGAATACGCCGCGCGGTCTCCCGGACCGATCGGTGCCGAAGACGCATATGCCGAGGGCGCAAAGCTTGCCGGCACACCACGACAAAACCGCAACAGGTCAGCTCACGGACAATTCCGGGATGTTGCGCGGCTCATCATAGAAGACAAAAAGACATATGACCGCGTCCACGCTGCCATCACGGAGCGATACAACGCCTTCAACCAGCGCGACGAGGTCGGCCACAATGGCAAGCCGGGAGTAACCGGAGATATCGAGGACGTGTCTCTGGAGGATCTATGCGCGATATTGCGGCACATTGCCGTCAGCCCGGCCAAGACCGCAACCGCCGCGAAGAAATCCGCGATATCCCCGCTCTTCGACAAGCTCTATCTCATGCAGAACAAGGAGCAAGGCTGGGCTCTGCGCTTGCATAAATTCGCACCAGGGGAGAAGTCCCAAGGCGATGAAGAGATGCCCCACTACCACCGGTGGACACTCGGCTCGAAAATCCTTTCAGGCGGCTACAACAATAAGAATTACACTGAGATCGGCGCGGACGAAGCGAGTGCCGACGAGAAATTCTATAAATACAGAAACAAACCGAGCCAGGACGGAACTGCAAGGGCGTTCACCAGGCAAGAGCCGTTCGAGGTGGGCATGCGGGTGTCACGCCAGACCCTGTTTAAAAAGGGAGATGTCCGACACTTTCCCATTGAATTGCCACACAGCGTCAGCGACCTCAGCCGCCATACCGGCACGACCTTGACGCTTGCCCACACCGCAAAGGGGATAAAGGATGCCTCATTGGCCTTTGAAAAGGACCCATCCCTTCAATCCAAGCCCCTCGCCAAGCCTGCAACGCTTGAGGAATTTGCCGCTTCGATTCTGGACAAGATCGCGCTGCTGCAGGTCATCTCACTTTCCGACAAGCTGCATGAGCATCTTCTGTCCAAGGAAAAACTCACTCCCGGCGAGCAGCGGCACGTGGAAGATCATTCCACGCCAAACTACCTTGAAACCTCGTTACTCCCTTCCTTGGCAATTCTGGATCTCGAAAGCCCGAGCACGGAATTCAGCAAGGAAACGCAGGACTTTATCCGGGAGCAACTGAACTCCATCAGCAAGAGCAACCTTTCGTCGCTGTTGGTTGAGAACCAGAAGAACCTTGAGAACGGGGCATTTTCCGCCAGCGTGAATTCCTGGAACGAGCTTGAACGGTTAATCTGACCCCCGCTCCGGGCGACACAGCTAAACGCCGAGCGCGCGCGCCATCTCACGTTCGACGTCCTCATTGCTATACGGCTTCTTCAATGTCGGCCAGCCATGCCATTCTTCCGGAATTCCGGAGACGTCATAACCCGTGGCGAAAATGATCGGGATGCCTGTCTCCTTCAGATGGTTGGCCAGCGGATAGACCGGCTGCCCTCCGAGGTTGACGTCAAGGATCGCGACATCCAGCCGCCCTTCGGAATGCATCATCTGCTCGGCTTGGTCGAAGCGCATGGCCGGACCGACGACCACGCAGCCCAGATCCTCCAGGATCATCTCAAGGTTCATTGCCACGAGCGCTTCATCCTCGACCACAAGGATGCGAAGGCCGGTGAATTTTTCAGACGGAGACATCAAACCACATTCTCACAGATAAATGACGGCAGGGAAGGCCACGACCTTCCCTGCCTGTTGCGTCATGCCAGCCATAACTCTAGCGCGCCGTGTGTCCTTTTGGACGCACAAGAACACGCTATCTAATTGAATCTACGCATCATGCTTTCCGAAAATCGATTCAGATTTTCGTGCCGATGCTGTAGCGCACGCACTTTACCAAGCGTCTTATCGCGTCAGACGCTTGTATGTAACCCGCTTGGGGTTGATGCTGTCCGGCCCCAGGCGGCGCACCTTGTCTTCCTCATACTCTTCAAAGTTGCCCTCGAACCATTCAACATGGCTGTCGCCTTCAAAGGCAAGAATATGGGTGGCAAGCCGGTCAAGGAACATCCGGTCGTGGCTGATGATCACCGCACAGCCGGCAAAATTTTCCAGCGCGTCCTCAAGGGCCGATAGCGTCTCTGTGTCAAGATCGTTCGTCGGCTCGTCCAGCAGGATAACGTTGCCGCCCTCCTTCAGGAGCTTGGCCATGTGAACGCGGTTGCGCTGCCCGCCTGAAAGCGTGCCGACCTTCTGCTGCTGATCGCCGCCCTTGAAGTTGAAGGCGGAGCAGTAAGCCCTGGAATTTATCTCGTGCTTGCCGAGCTTGATGAGGTCATTGCCACCGGAAATCTCTTCCCAGACCGTCCTTTCCGCGTCGAGCGTGTCACGGCTTTGATCAACATAGCCGAGCTTTACCGTATCGCCGATGCGGATCGAGCCGGAGTCAGGCTGCTCCTGACCGGTGATCATGCGGAAGAGCGTCGTCTTGCCGGCGCCGTTCGGGCCGATGACGCCGACAATGCCGCCCGGTGGCAGCTTGAAGGACAAATCGTCGATCAACAGCCGGTCGCCGTAACCCTTGGTGAGCCCCTCCGCCTCGATCACAACATTGCCAAGTCGCTCTCCGGAGGGAATGATGATCTGCGCATCGCCGGGGCGGCGCTCGCTTGCCGCCTGCACCAGTTCGTCATAAGCGCGAATACGCGCCTTGGATTTGGCCTGGCGCGCCTTCGGGCTCGCCGCGATCCATTCGCGCTCGCGCAAGAGCGCCCTCTGGCGTGCAGCTTCCTCGCGCCCTTCCTGCGCCAGGCGCTTGGCTTTTGCTTCCAGATACGCCGTGTAATTGCCCTCGTAAGGAATGCCGCGCCCGCGGTCGAGCTCCAGTATCCAGCCCGTGACGTTATCGAGGAAATAGCGGTCGTGGGTGACGATCAGCACGGCTCCCGGATACTCACGCAAATGCTTTTCCAGCCATGCGGTCGTCTCGGCGTCGAGATGGTTGGTGGGCTCGTCAAGCAGCAGAAGGTCCGGCTGGCGCAGCAATAGCTGGCAGAGCGCGACGCGACGCTTTTCACCGCCTGAAAGTTTGGTGACGTCGGCATCGCCCGCCGGGCAGCGCAGCGCTTCCATCGCCATTTCCACCTGGGAATCAAGGTCCCACAGATTCTGGCTGTCGATCTTGTCCTGCAGCGCCGATGCCTCCTCGGCCGTCTCGTCCGAGTAGTTCATCATCAATTCGTTGTAACGGTCGAGGATGGCTTTCTTGTCGGCCACCCCTTCCATCACGTTGCCCATGACGTCGAGCGCGGGATCGAGCTGCGGTTCCTGCGGCAGATAGCCGGAGGTGGCGCCTTCAGCCAGCCACGCCTCCCCCGTGAATTCCTTGTCCAGCCCCGCCATGACGCGGAGAACCGTGGATTTACCCGCGCCGTTCGGCCCCAGAATGCCGATCTTGGCATCGGGGTAGAAGGAGAGATTGACGTTGTCGAGAACCTTCTTGGCGCCATAGGCCTTGTTGAGGCCGGCCATGTGGTAGATGAATTGGCGTGCCATGATGGCGGCTGTGCTCCGTGAAATTCGAGTGAAGGCGGACAGGAAATAGCCTATAGAGCTTGGCGACCGGAGAGTATCAATAGCTCGCCAGCCCCGGAATTCGCGCCGCTCTCTACTGGCTGATCCCTGTTCGCACGTTTGCCGCGTATGTAGGCGAAAGGAGCCTGGGGAGCAATGCACTTCGGCAAGACCACCTGCGACCTGGCTATGACGCTCGACACGCCGACCGGTGCCGCTCTGAGTCTTTATATCTGGAAGGCGGACGGCAGACCACGCGGCGTCGTGCACATCAATCACGGCCTGGCCGAACACGCGGCCCGCTATGGCCCCTTCGCCAGTTTTCTCGCAAAGGAAGGCTTCCACGTCTACGCCCATGACCATCGAGGTCATGGCCATACGCGCGCAACCGCCACGTCGCTTGGCTCTTTCGGGCCGGAACCGGCATGCGAAAACGTTCTTGCCGACGTGCTGGCGGTTCATGAGCAGATAGCGCAAATGCACCCCGCCCTGCCCGTCATCCTTTTCGGTCATTCGCTGGGCGCCATGATCGCGTTTGCCTTCCTCGCCCGTCATCCACAACACGTCCGAGCCGCGGCGCTCTGGGACATGCCGCTTGCAAGCCGTCTTGAGGCACGGGCGGCAAAAGCCGTCCTCGCGTGGGAACGGTTCCGCCTTGGCTCAGACGTGCCCTCGCGGGTCCTGCCTCGCTTTACGTTCCAGGCCTGGGCGCGAGCCAATCCGGACGCACGAACTCCCTTCGACTGGCTGACCCGCGACCGGGAGCAGGTGGAAAACTACATCGCCGATCCACTCTGCGGCTGGGAGCCGACCGTGGGCCTTTGGCGCGCAGTCTTCGATTTCAACATGATGCTTCTAGATAGAGGGGCGGCAAAGCCGATCCCCCGAACGATGCCGATCCATCTTCTCGGCGGCGGAAGCGACCCGGTCACCGGCGGCGGAAAAACGATCGAGCGGCTCGAAAGCCGGCTGCGCCAAAACGGCTTTTTGAATCTCGAAACAAGGCTCTATCCGGAAAACCGGCACGAATCTCTCAACGAGCTGAACCGCTCACTCATCATGAAGGAATTCGCCCGCTGGGCTGCACAGGCACTTTGACGAATGTCCAAAACACTCGCATCGAGAATTTCGACAGATATGCCCATGACCTTTAGCCGATGCAGTTCCGCACCTCCGGCCCTGGTTGTCTTCACGATCAAACAACGGTAGGGGCATGATGTTTCAGGGACTCACGGAGAGAATTGGGCCCCGCTTTACCCGGTTGGAGCCGATCCGCGATGGCCGCACCGCCGCTCAAGGGTATCCGCGTTGTCGAGCTTGCGCGCATTCTCGCCGGGCCCTGGGCCGGGCAGCTTCTTGCCGATCTTGGCGCCGACGTCATCAAGGTGGAGCATCCGAAGGGCGATGACACGCGCCGGTGGGGGCCGCCTTTCGTCACGGGTGGCGATGGCGAAGATCTTTCCGCCGCCTATTACCACGCCACGAACCGCGGAAAGCGCTCGATCGTTCTCGACTTCGCCCAAAAAGCCGATCGCGATGTTCTGCTGAAGCTTATCGCCTCGGCCGATGTGCTGATCGAGAATTTCAAGGTCGGGAGCCTGAAAAAATACGGTCTCGACTACGACAGCCTGAGGGCGGTCAATCCGCGTCTCGTCTACTGTTCGATCACCGGCTTCGGTCAGGACGGTCCCTATGCTTCCCGCGCCGGCTACGATTTCATCATCCAGGGCATGTCCGGCCTCATGTCGATCACCGGGTCGCAGGATGGTGAGCCGCAGAAGGTGGGTGTCGCAGTCAGCGACATTTTCACCGGCCTTTATTCCGTCATCGCCATCCAGGCTGCCTTGCGCCATGCTGAAAGCACCGGGCAGGGCCAATTTGTCGATATGGCGCTGTTCGACAGCCAGATCGCCGTGCTGGCAAACCAGAACCTGAACCATCTCATTTCCGGCAAACCGCCGACGCGCATGGGCAATGCCCATCCCAACATCGCGCCCTATGAGGTTTTCGAGGTGAAAGACGGCCATGTCATCCTTGCCGTTGGCAACGACGGGCAGTTCGCCCGGCTCTGCGCGGTGCTGGGATGTGGACTGCTGGCGGAAGAGCCCGACTTTGCCACCAATGCGGCGCGTGTTGCCAACCGCGACCGTTTGCGGGTGGAAATCGGGCCAAGGCTAAAGGCCGTCGCCAGGGACGACCTTCTGGACAAGCTCGCTGCCGCCGGCGTGCCGGCAAGCCCGATCAACACCATCGCCGAGATGTTCGACGACCCACAGACGGTCGCGCGGGGCATGCGGATTGCGCTCGCAGATGCACGGGACAACATCCTGCCCGCCGTGCGCGCTCCCATCGTCCTGTCGGAAACGGCCCTCGCCTATGAGCGACCCTCGCCGCGCCTTGGCGAACACACGGAAGAAATTCTGCGCGAATTGAGAGAGGACGACCCTTAGCGGATTGCTTTCACCGCAGCTATTTCTTTTTGCTGGAGTCGTAGGCAGCGCCCACCGCCGCACCTACCGCGATACCGATGGCGATCCCAATGGGCAGATTGTCCATGGCCACGCCGATCGCGGTTCCAAGGGCAACGCCAGTTGCCATACCCATTGCCATGTCCGCACCTCGCACTTCGCCATAGGTGCTGCAACATTGCAGGCTCGATCCCTTCGGGCAAGACCAGGTTGCAGCCTCACGAAAATCCTGGAGCGGGGTTGAATGGATTTAGGATAACCCTCAGACTCGTCGGCATGGAAATCGACCGGAAAATCCACAACGCGATCGTTGACGTCATCGCCGCGCGCACCGGAACGACGCCAGGAAATCTGGAGCTTGAGCGCAAGCCTTTCGGGGGGACGGAGGCCGTTGAAACGGCGCTCGTCACAGCGCGTTACCGCGACAATCGTGGCCGCGCATCCACACTTCGCACCGTGGTCAAGCGGCTCGACGGGCGCCCGGCGCGGGAAGCCGCCATCTATGAACGGCTTGTCGCCCAACATGCAGCGAAAATCGCACCGGAGCTGCTGGCCGTCAGGCGACTGGGGCCGGATTCGGCGTTCATCCTGCTTGAAGCGGTGCGCAGGACGAGGGCCTGGCCCTGGCGCGATCCGGCTGCCACCGGCGGCATGCTGGCCCGGCTCGGCAGGTTTCATGTCTCTGTCAGCGCAGGCGATGTCCGCCTGCCCGAATGGGACTTCGAACGCGAGATGAAAGTGATGGCCGAGGGTGCCTACATGCTGCTGGAACAGTGTCGCAGCGAGCCGGACCTTCGCAGTCTGGCGCGCGACCTTCCCAGTCTCGATCGCGTGATCCAGGCCGCCCCGGAACTGCGCCGCCAGCTTCTGCGCGAACAGCCATTCGGATGCCGCCCGATCCACGGCGATGTTCACCCGGGCAATGCGCTGGTGCGCCGCCGCCAGGGGGAAAACCAGCCCGTCCTCCTCGATTGGGGGCGCGCGCGCATGGGTTCACCGCTGGAGGACGTCAGTTCCTGGCTTCAAACCTTGCGGTTCTGGGAGTCTGAAGCCCAGCGTCTCCATGACACGCTTTTCCGGCGCTATCTCTCGGCCTTCGGCATGCCGCGCAAGCTGACCTCCGATATTCGCGCGGCCTATTGGATTGCCGGCGCATCCAATGCATTGGCCGGCGCACTGCTGCACCATCTGACGGTGCTCCTGGATCCGCGACAGAGCAAGGCAAATCGCGCGACCTCCTATCATGTTGCCGGCGATTGGCTACGGATTGTGCGGCGGGCACATGCCTGGACGATGTAGACGGCAGAACAGTCAAGCTGGTAGAGTATTTTTGCAGCCGCATGGATTCATCTGACCGCAAAATAGAGCGTTCTTTGCGTGCCCAATGGACGCATGGCCTCTATGTCATGGCTGGCCGAGAAAATTCACCGTGAGGGAGAGAGCCCTATGAATCTCGATGTCGAGCAAATGGATGGCGCTTGCCATTGCGGGGCCGTTCGCTTCCGCGTGAAACTGACGGACGGCCTGCACACCGCTCGCAGATGCAGTTGCTCCTATTGCCGGATGCGCGGCGCGGTGGCGGTCTCGGCAGAACTGGGCGATATCGAGATCCTCGAAGGAGAAGATGCCCTGAGTCTCTACCAGTTCAACACCAACACAGCGAAGCACTATTTCTGCTCGAAGTGCGGCATCTATACCCACCATCAGCGACGCTCAAACCCCAATCAATATGCGGTCAACGTCGCCTGCCTTGAAGGTCTCAGCCCGTTCGATTTCCTCGAGGTTCCCGTCAACAACGGAGTGAACCACGTGAGCGACGGGAAAGGCCACACCATTGCGGGCGTTCTGAAATTCATACCGTCCTCATAATTTTGAACCCAGGCCGGCAGGCGGAATATCTCGTCTGAAAACACTGGAAACACACATGTCCCTTGTCCTCTATATGCACCCGCTCGCCTCCTTCTGTCACAAGGTGTTGATTGCCCTTTACGAGAACAGGACACCTTTTGAAGGCAGGACGATCGATCTCGGCGATCCAGGTTCCGCTGCCGCTCTGCTGGAGCGTTGGCCGGTCGGCAAAATCCCGGTTCTGCAAGATAATGCGAGGGATCGCGCCGTTCCTGAAACCAGCATCATCATAGAGTATCTGCAACAGCACTATCCCGGTCCCGTTCGCCTGCTGCCGGAAGAGCCTGAAGCCTCATTGCAGGTACGGCTTTGGGATCGCTTCTTTGACAATTATGTTAGCGTGCCGATGCAGACCATCGTTACCGACCGCCTGCGCCCGGAAGAACAGAGGGACCCGCTGGGTGTTGAGAATGCGCGGGCGACGCTGGAGACAGCCTACAGCATGATTGACGGGCAGGTCTCCTCCGAAAGCTGGGTGGCGGGATCATCCTTCACCATGGCCGATTGTTCGGCGGCCCCGGCGCTCTTTTTCGCCTCCATTGTCCATCCCATCGACGATCACCGCCAGAACCTTGTCACCTATTTCGATCATCTCATGGCACGCCCTTCGGTGATGCGCGTCATCGCGGAGGCTCGTCCCTACTTTCCGATGTTCCCCTACGCCGAGGCAATTCCCGGCCGCTTCCTGGACGATTGAAGATCATCCAGCAAACTTCTCCCGCTCCTTCCGGCGAAACACGCCCGGTGTCATGCCGGTCTGCCGCTTGAAGAACCGGTTGAAATAGGCCGGATCCTGAAACCCGAGGGAATAGGCGATCGCCTGCACGGGGGTCGGCGTGAAGACGAGATCGCGGCGCGCGGCACGGATCAGGTGCTGTGAGGCGAGTTCCTGCACGCTGGCGCCCGTCTCGCGCCGCGCGAGGCGGTTAAGATGCGCAGGCGAAAGACCGAGCCGGTCGGCATAAAACCTTACCGGACGATGCTCCCGGCAATGCGCGGCAAGAAGCGAGATCAATGCATGTATCCGCTGCCGATCACGCTGCCTGCCAGTGTCGCGATCACTCACATGGCTGGCCTGCGCCCCCGCCCGTGCAAGACGCAAAACCAGTTCTGTCACCATCGCGTCGAGCAGCATGTCGCTGCCTGGCCCTGCGCCGTGCAGCTCTTCATGAATTTGCGCCGCAAGCGCCGAAATCATGGGGCCGGCCGTTACCTCATCGCGCAGCCGCGTCACCTGTGCATTGGCAAGATAGGTCGCTATGGCAGGATCAGCAGCCCGGATCGCGGGCAGCCGATCCGCCAGCACAGTCAGGACCAGGCCATCGGCATCGCGGGAAAAACGGAACCCATGCGCTTGGCCGGGCGCGATGTAAATTGCCGCCCTTGCGGCGAAGGCCACCCGCTCGCGCGCACCCAAAAGCTCGCCTTCCCCCGCCTCGAGCAGAAAAATCTGAAACAGCGCCTCGTGGCGGTGCAGGGAAATCTCCCAATTGTGCAGTCTCGTTCTCAGCGGCAATGTTTCGCTGTGTAGCCAGAAATCTTCAGACTCGCCTGATTTCTCACGATAAAGCCTGTAATTGGGGACAATTCTTTCGTGCATCCCATCTCCCGATCCTGCCTGAAAAGTGCAATAATAGGCTGCAAAAGTCCATTGTATACATTTTCGGGATGTCTCACTCTTCGCCCATTGGGAGGTGCAATGGATTGCGGACACAAGTCGCCATCATAGGATCCGGTCCGGCGGGCCTGCTGCTGGGGCAATTGTTGACCAATGCCGGGATCGACAATGTCATACTGGAACGTGCATCCAGGGAGCATGTGCTTTCGCGCATTCGCGCCGGTGTTCTGGAGGAAGGCACCGCCTCCATGCTGGACGAAGCCGACGCCGGCAGCCGCATGCGCCGCGAGGGTCTGCCTCATGAAGGCTTCGATCTTGCTTTCGACGGGCGCCGCCACCGTGTCGACCTTCATGGCCACACCGGCGGCAAGCGCGTGCTGGTCTATGGCCAGACGGAGGTGACGAAGGACCTGATGGACAAGCGCGCGGCCACCGGCGCACGCGCCGTCTATGAGGCTGCCGACGTCCTCCCGCAAGACTTTGCCACCGGCCGGCCATATGTCACCTACAAGGTGGACGGGCGCACGCATCGGGTCGACTGCGAATTCATCGCCGGCTGCGACGGTTATCACGGCATCTCGCGCAAATCGGTTCCGGATGATGCGATCGAGACCTTCGAGTGCACATATCCTTTCGGCTGGCTTGGCATCATTGCCGATGTGCCACCCGTCAATGAAGAGCTTATCTATGCAAACCATCCGCGCGGCTTTGCTCTTTGCTCCATGCGTTCACCGACGCGCAGCCGATATTATGTGCAGGTCCCCGTTGAAGAGAAGGTGGAAGACTGGTCGGATGCACGCTTCTGGGACGAGCTTCGCCGCCGCTTGCCCGCCGCGACGGCCGAGGCCGTGACAACCGGTCCCTCCATTGAAAAATCCCTCGCTGCCATTCGTGCCTTCGTTGCCGAGCCCCTGCGCTTCGGCCGCTTGTTCCTGGCGGGCGATGCGGGCCACATCGTGCCGCCCACCGGGGCGAAGGGCCTGAATCTGGCCGCCAGCGATGTGCACTACCTTTTTGAAGGGCTTCGCGACTATTATATCGACAAATCGTCCGCCGGCCTCGACGCCTATTCCGCAAAGGCGCTCGACCGCGTATGGAAAGCGGTGCGTTTTTCCCGGTGGATGACCAGCACGCTGCACCGGTTCCCGGATCAGGATGCGTTTGGACAAAAGATCCAGCACGCAGAACTGGATTATCTCTTCCAATCGCGGGCCGCTCTTACCATGCTGGCGGAAAACTATGTCGGTCTGCCTTATTAGGCCGTGAACTGTTCGGTCGGGGAGAAACCATGAACGAGAAAACGGAACGCTTTACGCAGGGCATGGCCACGCGCCGCTCAGTACTGGGGAATGCCTGGGTTGATCGGGCGGAAGCAGGCAAGACCGAATTCGACATTCCTTTTCAGGAACTCATTACGGAGGCTGCCTGGGGCCATGTATGGTCACGGCCCGACTGGACGAAGCGCGAGCGCTCCATCGTAACGATTGCGCTTCTGGCCGCCCTCGGCCATGACGATGAGGTCGCCATGCATGTGCGTGCCACCCCCAATACCGGTGCCACTGCCGAGGATTTGCGTGAAGCGATGCTGCATGTGGCGATCTACGCCGGCGTTCCAGCGGCCAACCATGCCATCAAGATCATCAAGCAGACGCTTGCCGAAATGGAATCGGGAGAACAAAAATGAAGAACACGAAGCCCGAGACGGGCGGCTTTTTCCAGCGAGACCGCACCTGGCATCCGCCGGCTTTCGCACCGGGGTACAAGAGCACCGTCGTGCGCTCGCCCCAGAAGGCGCCGGTCTCCTTCGCCAACACGGTTTCGGAAATCACCGGCCCCGTGTTCGGCCACGAAATGCTGGGCGAGCTCGACAATGATCTGACGCTGAATTTCGCCAAGCCCGGCGAAAGCGCCATCGGCCCTCGAATTATCGTTTACGGCAAGGTGCTCGATGAGCGGGCGCGGCCGGTGCCGAACGTTCTGGTCGAGTTCTGGCAGGCCAATGCCGGCGGGCGTTACCGGCACAAGAAGGACGGTTATCTCGCCCCTCTCGATCCGAATTTCGGCGGCTGCGGCCGCACCATCACCGACGAGGACGGCAACTATTCCTTCCGCACCGTCCAGCCCGGCGCCTATCCCTGGCCAAACGGTCCCAATGAATGGCGTCCCGCGCACATCCACTTCGCCATCTTCGGCCATGGCTTCGTTCAGCGGCTCATCACGCAGATGTATTTCGAAGGTGACCCGATGATCTGGCAGTGCCCCATCGTTCGCACCATTCCAAGCCGCGAAGCCATTGAAGGACTGATTGCGGCGCTTGATATGCAGTCTACGCTGCCGATGGATGCAAGGGCCTATAAATTCGACATCGTGCTGCGCGGCCGCCGCTCGACGATGTTCGAAAACAAGCTGGAGGGCAATTGATCATGGCGCAGCCGCTCATTCGATTGAAGGAGACCGCATCGCAGACCGCGGGCCCTTACGTCCATATCGGACTGACCCCGAACGCCTGTGAAATCTCCGGCGTCTATCCGGAAGATCTCGGCATCAGCATGGTCAACGAGAAGACCAGGGGCGAGCGCATCACGGTGAAGATGCGTTTGATCGACGGCGCCAATGCGATCGTGAAGGACGCGCTGATCGAGATTTGGCAAGCCGACGCCGACGGGCTGCACAACTCCCCTTCGGAGATGCGCGGCTCGGCCGATCCCAACTTCACCGGCTGGGGGCGGCAAGCCTCCGATGAAAACGGCGTCTTCACCTTCGAGACCATAAAACCCGGGCGGACGCCCTTCCCTGACGGCCGTTTTCAGGCACCGCACATATCCTTGTGGATCGTCGCGCGCGGCATCAATCTGGGACTGCAGACACGCATGTATTTTGGCGATGAGGAAGCGGCGAACGCCGAAGATCCCATCCTTACCCGTCTGGAGCATCAGAACCGGGTGCCGACCTTGATCGCACCGCGCAGTGGCGACACCTACAGCTTCGACATCTATCTCCAGGGAGACAGGGAGACGGTGTTCTTCGATATCTAGCGCGGCGTGCATTCTCCCCTGGCAGGAGAATGCAAGTAGGAGATCGGATGCTTCAACCCTGCGGACAGGATCGATGACCACATCCGTTTTCGACCACCCGTTCCTGAGCGGGCTTTTGGCCGACGCGGCGCTGGCAGAGCTTTTTTCAGCCAGCGCCGACATTCAGGAAATGTTGCGTTTCGAAGTGGCGCTTGCGCAGGCCGAAGCCGCTGAAAACATCATTCCGGAAGATGCCGTCGCAGCGATCGGTCGCGCAGCGGAGACGTTCACGCCTAATTTCGCGGAGCTCTCGTCGGGAGTGGCGCGAGACGGTGTAGTCGTGCCTGCTTTTGTCGCCCAGTTGCGCGCGCTGCTTGACGATGAGCATCGCAAGCACCTGCATTTCGGGGCGACGAGCCAGGACGTGATCGACACGAGCCTTGCCCTCCGCCTGAAGCAGGCCTGTAACATTCTCCGGTCGCGTTTCGACGATGCTCTCGGCAAGCTGGAGGCGCTGGAAGAACGCGACGGCAGCACCGAGGTCATGGCGCACACGCGCATGCAGGCGGCAGTTCCCGTTCCGGCCGCGCGGAAAATCCGTTCCTGGCGCGAGCCGCTTACGCGCCACCGCACGCGGTTGGAAGACATACGTCCGGCAATTGAGATTCTGCATTTCGGCGGAGCCGCCGGAACGCTGGACAAGCTGGGCAGCAAGGGCGCGGCAGTAGCGGCGCGCATGGCCGAAAGCCTGGATCTCAATCCGATCGGGCAGGTGCGCCATTCCGAGCGTGACGGCATGGCGGAATTCGCATCCATCTTGTCGCTTGTCACCGGCAGCCTGGGCAAAATGGGCCAGGACATCGCTCTGATGGCGCAGAACGAAGTCGGCGAGATCGAGCTTGCTCAGGGCGGCGGCTCATCCGCCATGCCGCATAAGAAGAACCCCGTCCGCGCCGAGGTCCTCGTCACACTCGCGCGGTTCAACGCGACACTTGTTTCCGGCATGCACCACGCGCTGGTGCATGAGAATGAACGCTCCGGGGCCGCCTGGACGCTGGAATGGATGCTGCTGCCGCAGATGGTCGTCGCGACCGGTGCAGCGCTGCTCCACGCCGCCCATCTGGCCCAAGATATATCGTTCAAGCCCAACCGAGCTGAATAACGGCTTTCCGAGCTACTGAAGCCGTTCGGCGATCCACAGTTTGATGAGCGCCTGTCTGCTCACACCGAGCCGCTTTGCCTGCTTATCCAGTCCAGAAACGACCCAAGCAGGAAAATCGACATTCACGCGCTTCAATTCCAAATTAGGCCGCCGGGCCGCTTGCCAATCGACGACATCCGACAAATCCTCACCGCTGTCGAACGCCTCATCAAACTTTTCCGCCTTCATCTTCATGACATACCCTCCTGTTCTCGTGACCGGCGCACAGAGATAATTCTTATCCGAGAGAGGATGAGAGCATCGGCGCTATTCTTCTTGCACCTGGATCACAGGCTCCATCTTCTTCAAGTTGTCTTCTTCCAGCCAGCAAAGGCTGCCATGTCCTCCGCCCAAATCCTTCAGCGGTGGCACTTCCCGCTCGCACCGGTTGTCGGGCACGAGGTGTTTATAGAGACAGCGGGTCTGGAAAGGACAGCCTGAGGGCGGATTCATGGCAGAAGGAACGTCGCCTTCCAGCACGATCTGCTTCTTGCGCACGGAGGTGTCGGCAATCGGAATGGCTGACAGAAGTGCCTCCGTATAGGGGTGATAGGGCGGCGCAAAAATCTGCTCCGTCGTCCCCTGCTCGACGATGTGGCCGAGATACATGACCAGCACACGATCGGCGAGATAGCGCACGACAGACAGGTCATGGCTGATGAACAGCATTGTGGTCCTGTTCTTGCGCTGAATGTCCATAAGAAGCTCGGTCACTGCCGCTTGCACCGACACATCGAGCGCCGAAACCGGTTCATCTGCCACCACGACCTTGGCGTTGCCTGCAAAGGCGCGCGCCACGCCGATGCGTTGCTTCTGCCCACCGGAGAGCTGGCGTGGCATGCGCGACGCAAAGGCACGCGGCAGCTTTACCAGATCGAGCAGCTCGAGCATCCTGTTGCGTCGGTCTGCCACCGTCCGCCCGACCTTGAACTTCTCCAGCGAACGCATGATCTGCGCCCCCACTGAATGGCTGGGATTGAGCGTATCGAACGGGTTTTGAAACACCATCTGGATAGCGGCGACCGTGCGCGTGTCACGTGCCTCCACCGGCTTGTCCTGTATTTCGGCGCCATCCAGCTCAACAGTTCCCTCGCTCGTCGTCTCCAGCCCGAGCAGCACCTTGGCCAGGGTGGACTTGCCGCAGCCTGACTCGCCCACAATTGCCACTGTCTCGGCCTCGCGCGCCTCGAAGCTCAGCGCCTCATTGGCCTTGACCGTGCGCGTTCCTGCCTGGCCGGCAACCGCATTGGTGTCGACCAGATAATATTTTGTCAGCTCGTCCACCTTCAGCATGGGTTTGCCCGGCGTTACGGGCTCGCGTCCGGTCACAGTCTCATCGAATGTTCCCGTCCAGTCGATTTCGTCGAGACGCACGCAGCGCGAGCGATGGTCTTCATCGCCTTTCACCAAAGACATGGAGATATCTGCCGCATCGCATCGGCCCGCCATGAAATGCCGGCACCGTGGCCCGAAATTGCACCCCCCGGGACGCTCGTGCGGCAGCGGCAACTGGCCGGGAATGGCAACGAGCGGACGCATGTTCTTATCGGCGCCGGGCAGAGGGATCGAGCGAAACAGCCCTTGCGTATAGGGGTGGCGCATATGCTCAAAGACATCACGGACGCGGCCGGTCTCGACCGCCTCCCCTGAATACATCACCGTGATGCTGTCGCAGGTCTCCAGGATCAGACCCAGATTGTGCGACACGAACAGCATCGACGTGCCATATTGCTTTCCGATTTCCTTCACCAGTTCGACGATTCCGGCCTCCACAGTCACGTCCAGTGCAGTCGTCGGCTCGTCAAGCAGAAGCAGCGATGGCTTGGAAAGCAGCGCCATGGCGATGACGATGCGCTGCTGCTGGCCTCCGGAAAGCTGGTGCGGGTAGGCGCGCATGATCCGTTCCGCATCTGGCAGGCGCACCGCACGGACTATTTCCAGCGAACGGTCCCATGCTTCCTTTCGAGACACGTTTTCATGCACCAGCGGCACTTCCATAAGCTGGCGGCCGATCTTCATGGCCGGGTTGAGGCTCGCCATCGGCTCCTGATAGATCATGGCGATTTCATTGCCGCGAAGCTGGCGCAACTCTGCTTCGCTCATGTCGGCCATATCGCGGCCTTTGAAGCGAATGTGCCCGCCGACGATTCTGCCGCCTTTGGCAAGGTCGCGCATGATGCCGAGCGCCACGGTGGACTTGCCGCAGCCCGACTCGCCGACGATCCCCATCGCCTCGCCGGGCATCACCTTGCAGGAGAAATCGACGACAGCCGGGCTTTCGCCCGCGCGCGTGAAGAAAGAGATAGAAAGATTTTCGATTTCAAGGATGGGCTCAGGCGCCGGTCTCACGCCAGCCTTTTGCATCATTACCGCCTCGTTCATGGCCGGTTCCCCGCTGCAGCAAGAACGGGCCACGTTTCTTCGTACTTCACAAAATGGGGCATAAAGCGCCTCCGGAAGTGCATTTAATCCTTCAGCGACTGCTCGCGCAGCGCGTCGGCAAGGAGATTGAGCCCCAGAACGAAAGACATCAGTGCGAAAGCAGGCGGCAGTGCGGGGTGGACATAGGCCCTCAGGAGACGGCTCGACTCCTTGATGGCAGTGCCCCAGTCTGGGCTTTCCGGCGCCAGTCCGAGGCCGAAAAAGCCAAGCGTGCCGAGCAGGATGGTCGTGTAGCCAATCCTCAGGCACCCATCGACAATCAGCGGCCCCCGCGCGTTCGGCAGCACCTCCCAGAGCATGATGTACCAGGGCCTTTCCCCACGGGTTTGAGCGGCCGCCACATAGTCCCGGGTCTTGAGGTCCAACGTCAGGCCGCGCACGATCCGGAAAACACCGGGGCTCGAAGCGAAGACCACGGCCACGAAAATGTTCAGTTCGTTGGGAGACATGGAGACGATGCCCAGCGGATCGGCATTGAAGACAAGGCCGGCATAGATCCATCCACCGACGACGATTGTGGCGCCGAGCAGAACGGTCAGAAGGCCCGGCCGGCCGCTGAAACGCGTATAAAAAAGCGTTGAGAAGAAGATCATCGGAAAAATGAAGAACACGCCCGCGAGCCATTGCGGAATCGCCGTCTCGCGGATGCCCGGCGTCACAAGCAGATAGAACAGGAGAATGACCGGAAAGGCCAAGACCAGATTGGCGAGAAACGTCAGGATGCTATCGATCCACCCCCCGTAATAGCCTGCCGGAAGGCCGAGTGTGACCCCGATCATCAGCGCAAAAAGGGTTGCCGCTGGGGCGATCGCCAGCACGATCCGGCTACCGAAAATCATGCGCGAGAACACGTCTCGCGCCAGCCGGTCGCCGCCGAAGAGAAATGCGCTGCCCGATCCGGGATCGATTGTTCCGGGCGGCGCGTCCTTCAGCAACGCGACCTGCTGGAGCGGATCGAACGGCGCGATCACTCCGGCAAAGATCGCCGTAAAAAGCCAGAACAGGCAGATCGTCACTCCCGCGAGGCCCACGCCGGTGTCGAACAGTTGGCCGTAAAGACCCAGGCGCCTCTTGAAGGACAGGCTGAGTACAACGACGATCGCAAGCGCCAGCCAGACAGGCCAGAAACGCGCAAGGGCCGCGAAAGCAATGCCGAAAAAGCCGAGTGTCTCCAATTGCATTGTCCGGTCCTATCGCACGCGGATGCGGGGGTTGAGCAAGGCGTAGCCGAGGTCGGAAAGGAGCTGCGTCGACAGTACGACAAAGACCGAAATCAGGGAACAGGCGAGCAGCAGGTCGATATCGTTATTCGCCGCCGCTTCGACGAGGGTGAAACCGAAACCCTGATAGCGAAACATTACCTCGACAATCACGACACCGGTCAGAAGCCATGGAAACTGCAGCATGACCACCGTAAAGGGCGCGATCAGCGCGTTGCGCAATGCGTGTTTCAGCACCACCGCCCGGAAGCTCAGCCCCTTGAGCCTCGCCGTGCGGATGTATTGCTGCGTCATCACCTCGACCATCGAAGCCCGCGTCATGCGCGCAATGTAGCCGATGCCGTATATGGCCATCGTCAGCACCGGCAGGGTGAAATTGTAGAACGTAACCCCCTGATGCGTCGCGGATGCCGCGGAGCCATTGAACCAGCCAAGCCAGGAGGCGAAAACCACCGTGAGGATGACGCCTGAAATATATTCGGGCGTGGCCGCGGTAGCGATGGAAGCGGCCGAGAGCGTGCGATCGGTGCGGCTGCCCTCGCGCATGCCGGCAAGAACACCGATCAGGAGGGCGACGGGGATCATCACCGCCATCACCCAAAACATCAGGATGCCGGTGGCGCCCAGCGCGGGCAGTAGTTTTTCTGCTATGGGCACCTTGAACTTGGTCGAGCAGCCGAGATCGCCCTGCAGAATACCGGAATAGCGCGGCTGCGCAGCCTCATCGCAAAACGCAAAGCGCGGAATGGCCGTGCCGGTCTGCGGGTCGATGCTGGGTACCTGTCGCACCACGCCGAGCCACTGCCCGTACCGTACGAAGAAATTCTGGCGGTAGCCATTGTCCTCCAGCCAGCGCTCGATCTCCTCGGTCGAGGACCGCATGTTGAGCTGGCTGATGGCCAGCTTGCGCAGATTCGGCTCCAGATTGACCAGGAAGAACACCACCAAAGTCAGGCACAGCATCATCAGTGCCATCACGCCCAGCCGTCGCAGGATGAAGCCTAGCACCGTTCCCTCGCCCTTCCCGGGTTCTTCTTCTCAAGCCGCGAAATGCCGACCGGATTCCTTGCCGGCACGCGGCAGGAACCGGTCAGCCTGTTCAGGCTTCCTCGAGCCAAACCTCGGCCAGTTCGATCTCGAATGTCTGGTGCATTCCAAAGTTCTTCACCGCCGGCACGGAGTGATTGTAGAGCTTGCGCCAATATGGCTGAATGATAATGCCGGCTTCCTGGATGTGCCGCTCGATGTCCTGCATCACCGTCCGCCGCTCATCGGGGTCGGGAATCGTGAGTGCCCTGTCGATCAGGGCATCGAGGTCGGCGTTGGAGTAACCTGTTTCGTTCCACGCCGCATTGCCGCTTCGATAGGCGAGCGCGATAATCTGGATTCCGAGCGGGCGCATGGCCCAGTTGGTCATCGAATACGGATATTTCGTCCAGTCGTTCCAGAAAGTGGAGCCGGGCAGAACCTCGCGCTTCACCTTGAAGCCGGCCTCACGGAGTTGTGCGGCAATCACATCGCCGGTGTTCTTGTGCCAGTCCTCATCGGCCGTGATCAGCGTGTGCTCGTAATCCATCTGGCCGGCTTCCTGCATCAGCATTCTCGCCCTCTCGACATCCCGCGCGATGGGCGAAAGCTTGGCATATTCCGGATGAATCGGACATACATGATGGTTTTCGGCCACCTCGCCGGCATTGTCGTAGCCAAGCGCCAGCACGGTGGAATTGTCGACCGCAAGCTGCAGCGCCCTTCGCACCGACTGGTTGTCGTAGGGCGCGCTGTTGACGTTGGTGCGAGCCACGATGGTCGCTGCGGTCACGACTTCGGAACGCTCCAGGCCGATGCTGTCGAGAATTTCGACGTAATCGGCGGTCGTCTCATAATTCGTGTGGATCTCGCCTGCTTCGAAGGCGGATACGGTGGCCGACGGATCGGGACCGTAATCAATGAACTCGATGCCGTCGAGATAAGGTTCGCCGCCCCACCATTTGCCGTCTTCGCGGCGCTTCAGGATGACACGGTTGGCCACCTCGTAGGAGACAAGCTCGAACGGACCCGTACCGATCGGATTGGCCACAAAGTCACGCCCGGTCTCGTCGAAGCTGGGGTGCACCAGAAGGGCCGGATAATCCGCAAAGCTGGCGATGATGGAGATGTCTGGCTGCGGCAGCGCCAGCTTGACCGTGTAATCCCCCACCTTCTGGATCGAGCCCTGCCGCGCCTTCCGGGTGTCCGGATCGATCAGCGAGGACAGCCGCGTCGCCATCGAATTACCCTCAGCCGTCTGGTCGCACCACCGGTTCAGATTGTAGATCACATCGTCGGCGGTGAACGTGTCACCATTGTTCCAGGTCACCCCCTGGCGCACATTGAGCGTGTATTCCGTCGCATCCCCGTTGACCTCCCACGATTCGAGCAGTCGGCCCTCGAATGTGAAGTCGCGGGTATACTTCACCAGCGGCTCAAGCGTCTGGCGCATGGCGTTGGAGATTTCCGACCAGTCGGCCGTGCGCGGATCCTTCGGTTCCTTCACCCACATGGCAACTTTCAGAACACCGCCCCTCTTCGGCTCCTGCGCCAATGCGCTCTTCGGCGCGGCAAGGCCGGCCATTGCGTATGCGCCGGCGGTCGTCGCGCCGAAGGCGCTTGCCAGCGCCAGAAATTCACGACGATCCATCCTCCCCGAGCGGGCTTTTTTGCCCAGGGCGGCAATGCGCGCTGGGACCGCGCCACCGTTGCTCTTGTAAAATGTCATATGCGCAATCCCCAATTTCCCGGTTGTGTTGCCCGCTTGTTGCTTCGCTTAAGCATTTCGCAATGATGCCTCATTGTCAAAGATGTAGCCTGCAAAAGGTCGTGAGCGGGGCCGGCATGCCATCCGGGAAAATGCGACGGAAAAGAGGCGGGAGCGGCGAATTTCCCGCTTCAGTTGTCATGACAATAGCCAAAGCAGCGATTGACCACGTCCGGGAGCGTTGCTAATCCTCGTCTCCTGCTCAAGGTGCCCCGGAGAAGCGGCCGGGGTGAAAAGGGAATACGGAAGGGCGCAATCGCCCCAACCGTAGCTGCTCCCGCAACTGTGAGCGCGAAGGCCTCCTTGAATGCCACTGGGCTCGTGCCTGGGAAGGCGAGGATGCCGCTGAAGCGCGAGCCAGGAAACCTGCCTTGGGTCGTCACCGTCCGGATGCGGGATGCTTCCGGGGCTGTTTCGCAGTGGTGACGGATCGTCATCGCTGGCGGAATCCGGGCACAGGCGCCCTCCCTCCAGCATATTTTGGTATTTGGAGGGTTCGGGGTCCAATGACCGCATCACTACGTTTTATCGCTTTGACGGCGAGCGTTTCGGCGCTTTCGTTGGTATTTGCTGCCGCGCAGGCATGGTCGCAGGACCTCGATCTGGGCGAAATCGTTGTCACGCCCAACCGCACGCCCACCGAGCTCTCCGGGACCGGCTCCTCGGTCACCGTGATCGCCCGCGAGGAGATCGAGGAGAAATCGCTGCCGCTGCTGACGGATTATCTGAACACCGTGCCGGGCGTTTCCATTTCGGTTCCTGGCGGGCCCGGTACCGAATCGAGCCTTGCTATCCGCGGCGCGCCGCGCCGCTACGTAAAGACTCTTTACAATGGTATCGACATCTCCGACCCGACGAACACGCAGGTGCAGACGTCCTATCAATACCTCCTCTCCGGCGGCATTGATTCAATCGAAGTCTTGAAAGGGTCGCAGAGCACCCTTTACGGCTCTGACGCCATCGCGGGTGTCATCAGCATGTCGACGCTCGGGAACATAGAGCCGGGCGTAACACATCTCCTGGCTGGTGAGGGCGGCTCTTTCGGCACGGCCCGCGCTTTCTACGGTCTTCGCGCGGCCACGACGGACTCGCGCCTCTCCTTCAACGCCACAGGTTTCCGGAACGACGGCATTTCGGCAGCCGAAACCGGCACCGAACGGGACGGTTACGAGAACATCACCCTCGATATAGCCGGTGAGCACGAATTTTCGGACGTGTTCTCCGTCTTCGGCTCTGCCCTCTTCATCGATGCAGAGGCGGAGTTCGACGATTCGGGCTATATCGATTTTGCGACAGGGAATTTCATTCCCCCGGCCGACAATACCGACGCGACCAATGTCAGCCGGCAGCTTGCCGGCCGTGCCGGCTTCAATCTCGATCTTCTGGATGGCCGCTTCCGCAACACCGTCTCTTTCCAGGCTTTTGATCTGGAGCGCACCATAGAGGGGACTGATTTCGACGGGACCTACGATGGCAAGCGCTACAAATTTGATTATCAGGGCGCGTTCGACGTCAACGAATGGCTGATCGTTCAAGGCGGCGGCGACTACGAAAAGCAATTTGCCACCTTCCCCGCCGGCATGTTCAACCCGGAAATCGACGCAGAGTCACACAATACGGGGATCTGGGCGGAGGCGATTGCCGAGCCTGTTCAGAACCTTTCCCTTACAGCCGGCATCCGCCACGATGAGCATTCCGAATTCGGCGGGCACACGACCTATCGGCTTACCGGTTCCTATCTTTTCGCCGGGAGCGACACACGGCTTCATGGCTCCTTTGGCACCGGCTTCCGCGCGCCCAGCCTCAATGAACTCTTCGGTCCCTTTGGCGCCAATGGCGACCTTCGGCCAGAGACAAGCACCGGGTTCGACATTGGCGTGGAGCAGCATTTCCTGGGTGGCGCGCTGGTTGCCGACGTCACCTATTTCGATCTCGAAATCGAAGACCTGATCGCTTACGGCACAAGCGGCTACACCCAGATCGAAGGCATCTCCACCTCGCGCGGTGTGGAAGCCTCGCTGGCCTACACCATCAACACGCGGCTGTCGCTCGGCGTGTCCTACACCTACACGCATGCTGAAGACCAGAACGGCAATCGGCTGGAACGCATCCCGCGCCACGCGATCGGGCTTGAGGCCGCCTACAAACCCGCGGAAAAGTGGCTCATTTCCGCCACCGGCAAACTTGCCGTGGATGCGGTGGATACAGGCAATTTCGAGTTGGACGACTACTTTCTCCTTAACGCGAAGGTCGCCTACAAACCCACTGACGAGACGGAGCTTTACGTCCGCGCGGAGAACATTCTGGATCAGGATTATCAGACCAGTCGAGGCTACGGTACGCCCGGCTTTTCGGTCTTCGCCGGCTTCAAGGCGCAATTCGGTCCATAACAGGCCGCGCATACGGGCCGGGGAGTTGCAGGTCATGCGGAGAACAAAGCGACACCAGGTTCCTCTGCGACGTGCCGCGCTGAAATGGCCGCGCCGGAAACGGCTTTCGGCCCTGTCCAGCCTTTGTCTCGGTGCTGGCGTGGCTCTTGCTGCGCCGGCATCATCACAACCGGCGGCGGATGAGGACGCCCCTGCCCGCGTCATGTCGCTGAATGTGTGCACGGATCAGCTTGCGATGGCGCTCGCGGCGCCGGGTCAGCTTATCTCGGTCTCCTTCCTGGCCCGTGACCCCGCCCAATCGGCCATGCACGAGGAAGCCGAAGCCTATCCGCTCAATCACGGCCGGGCGGAAGAAGTCTTTCTGGCAAGGCCCGATCTCGTGGTGACGGGCACTTACTCGCTCCACAACACAACAGAGCTTCTCAGGCGAATGAATGTCCGCGTCGAGGAGTTCAGCTTCGTCCAGACACTGGAGACGATTCCCGGCGAGATCCGCCGTATGGGTGCTCTGTTGGGACGAGAACATAAGGCGCGGAAACTGGCGGCAGCCTTCACGGCTGAGTTGTCGAAGATCAGGGCAGGCCAGTGCGCGCGTCGCCCTACCGCTCTTGCCTATGAGCAGAACGGGGTTGCGCTCGGAGCGGGAACGCTCGCCGATTCTGTGATCGAGGCAGCGGGCTTCACCAACCTTGCAGCCCAGCAGGGGGTGCAGGGAATGGCGCCTTTTTCCCTGGAGATGGTGGTGGAGAAGAAGCCCGATGTGATCATCCTGCCCGGCGGCAGAAACGCGGCGCCCTCGCTCGGTGCCCGTGTGCCCCGCCATCCGGCGCTGGAGGCACTGCCGCAAACCCGTATCGGCGCTTTCGTTCCTTCTGGCTCCTGGTCCTGCGGAAGCCCGGCGGTGCTTGAGGCGATCAGGGCGCTTGACGCGCTGCGCAACGAGATCGCGCCATGCGGAGGCTCCCGATGAAGCCTCTCACCCTCATCACCGGCCTTTTGCTGGGGGTGATGGCGCTCTTCCTCGCCTCGCTCGCAGTCGGACCGGCGGAACTCAGCCTTTCCGAAAGTGTGTACGGCCTCTTCGCAGGCGGAGGCGAGACGGCTGCTATCATCATGCGTGAAATCCGTCTGCCGCGGGCCCTCCTCGGGGTTTGCATCGGCTTCACCTTGGGGATTTCCGGTGCAGTGTTACAGGGTTTCCTGCGCAATCCCCTGGCTGAACCCGGCATCATCGGGGTCTCAGCGATGGCTGCCTTTGGCGCCGTCACCGTCTTTTATTCCGGTCTTGCCGGCGCCTCGCTCTATGCACTGCCGGCGGGGGCGCTGATCGGCGCTCTGGTTGCCGTCCTGGTTCTGATGGCGCTTGCCGCGCGCAACGGCTCGACACTAACGCTCATTCTGGCCGGTGTCGCGCTGTCGAGCCTTTCCGGCGCACTCACCGCGCTGGTGCTCAACCTCTCCCCCAATCCGTTTGCAAGCTATGAAATCATCTTCTGGCTCCTGGGCTCGCTCAAGGACCGCTCGATGCAGCATGTCTGGCTCGCCCTGCCATTGATGGCGGCAGGCTGGCTGCTGATCGCGCTGTCGTCACGCGCCATCGACGCACTCTCCCTTGGCGAGGAGGCCGCCGCAAGCCTCGGCACAAACATGGCGCGGACGCGCTTTCTCATCGTCGGGGGCGTAGCGCTCTGCGTCGGTGCAGCCACAGCAGTTTCCGGCACGATCGGATTCATCGGCCTGGTCGTACCGCACCTGATCCGGCCGCTTACAAATCGCATGCCGAGCCGCCTGCTACTCCCGGCAGGACTCGGCGGGGCAGCCCTCCTTCTGGCGGCGGATGTGGCGGTGCGAATCATTTTGCCGGCGGGTGAGCTCAATGTCGGCGTCCTCACCGCACTCATCGGCGCTCCCTTCTTTCTCTGGCTGGTCGTCCGCGCTCGCCGGGAGATGTTCTGATGCGGCTTCTGGTCGAAAACCTCGATGTTTCCCTGGCGAAACGGCAGGTGCTTCATGACGTCTGCCTTACGCTCGCGGCTGGCGAGGTGGTCGGCCTTCTGGGACCGAACGGCGCGGGAAAATCCACGCTCATGCGGGCGTTGGCCGGTCAGGTGACGGCACACGGCGTGATGCGCCTCGGCGCGCAGGACCTGAATGCCCTCAGCCCAGTACCCCGCGCCCGGCTGCTTGCCTATCTGCCGCAGACCCGAACCGTTGGCTGGCGGCTTGAGGTGCGCGATCTGGTGAGCCTTGGCCGGTTACCGTGGCGCCGGTTCGGTGTCCGCCTTACCGCCGAGGATATGGCGATCGTCGATCGCGCGTTGACACTGATGGACGCGGATCATCTGGCGGACCGCCTCGCAACGGAGCTCTCCGGCGGCGAACAGGCCCGTGTGCTGGCCGCTCGCGCGGTGGCGCAGGCGACGCCCCTGCTGATTGCCGATGAACCGGCATCCGGCCTCGATCCCGCGCATCAGATGCTGATGATGCGGGCATTGCGCCGCCTTGCAGGTGAGGGCCGCGCCATTCTCGTATCGCTGCACGATCTTGCGCTTGCCGCTCGTTGGTGCGACCGCGTGGTGATGTTGAAGGAGGGCCGCGTCGCCGCCGAAGGCCAACCCGATGCGGTGATGACGGCTGAGCGCCTGGCCGAGATCTACGGGATCACCGCCCATTTCGCACGCGACGACGGTGGGCTCATTCTGGCGCCGACAGGTCTTACGGGTGGAGAAGCACTGTGATGCTCTGGCCCGAGCGGAGAAGAATCGCAGCGATCACCGGGCCCGAGCCGGTGGAAACACCCCAGCGCGATCCTTTACGCGAGAACACCGCTCCCCCGGCAGCAACGGCGACATCAGAGCAGCCTGAAGACACAGCCCCTGCCCTGCCAATCCCCGTCCCGCTTGTCCTGTCCCAAAGGCGCGCACAGGCCTGGTCCCTCGGCCTTGCGCTCGCCTTCGGATTGTCCGCCGCCGTGCACGCCGCGGCCATCGTCTGGCTCGGCGAGAACATCGCCCCCCCGGGTATCGAAGCGCCGGTGGATGCGATCAGCGTCGCGATCGTACTGGAAGCGCCATCGGTCGAGCCGGTTGCCGGTGCCCCCTTGGCTCCGAGCCGGGAGAATTCCGCAATCCCAGCGGTGAAGCCGAGAAATGCACCGACGATAGAGGAGGCACGTGCCCCCTTGCCCGTGGAACCGGTCACGCCGCCGGTGGAGAGAGCACGTCCACAAGAAACCGTCCCGCCGGAACCCGCTGAGACTGGTTCGGCATCCCTTGCCGAAGCCGACCCTGAAACTGACCCTGCGCCGGCCGCCAGGGAGCAGTCCGAGAGGGAAGCGGATGAAACGCCTGACACCGTTGCCGCCGTGGTGCTCCCCCGCGAGAACGCGCCGGTGCCTACGCCACGGCCGGACCCTTTGCCAGCGGCCGAACAGACCGGAGCCCGGCCTGAGGCAGGGAGAGCCAAGCCTTCCGCTCCGACAGCGCCACGCGCCGCATCCCGTTCGACAGCCGGTCGGAACGGTGGTGCGACGGCAGGCGAAAAGGCCGCCTACGCGCGCCGTCTCGTGAGCCATGTCGAGCGTTACAAGCGCTATCCGCGCGCCGCAGCGCGCCGCAATATTGCCGGCGCGGCCGGTGTTTCGATCACGATCGACCGTCAGGGCAGACTTGCCGGCGCGCGGCTGTCGAGATCTTCCGGCCATGCGGTGCTGGACGAGGAGGCGCTGGCGGTTGCCCGGCGTGCGGCGCCCTACCCGGCTCCACCGGAAGGCGCCGGTGGACAGACGCTGACCTTTTCCGTCACCTTACGCTTCCAGCCGTAACAGGCACCGTCGCTTCCAGACCAGCCGGAACGATCGCGTGCACGCGCATTTGCATTGGACGCCGGCACGTCCGATCACCACATACCGATGAAAGCAACCGGAATGCTGATGACCACAATTTCCAAACCGCGCGGGCAGTGGCAGGTGCAAGGCGCTTTTCGTCGCCCTCTGACCGTTGGGACAAACATCCTCCTCGCAGCGTACATCGGCCTAGGCGGTTCGATGGCTCATGCGCAGACGGGCGCGCTGGGGAATACGGAAAGGTCCATCGGTCCTCGAAGCCCGCCAGGTGCGGTCCTCGGCGGTGGCCGCTGTGTCAGGCCAGACGTGAAGCCGCAATGCCCGCCTGCCACCATCGGCCAATATCCCAATTGCCGGCCTGCTGTCCGCTCGTTCTGCCCCCGCGGCACGGCGGGCGTTTATCCCAATTGCCGGCCGAGCATCGATCTGCCGCCGCCGCTCGACGGACCGCGCCTCCAGCCAATGGAGCCACCGCGCGCGCGCATCTACAGGCCCTAGCGTCGGCCCAAAATCGGGATCGGTTTTCGGAAAACACGATCAGTGCGT
>JAJUHJ010000020.1 GCA_029279965.1 Phyllobacteriaceae bacterium | reverse complement strand
AGGGCAAGCATCAATGTCCATTCCACGGTAAGAAACGGCTCTGAGAGGGTGATGACGATGCAGGCCGGAACGCCGGCGGCAAAGGCCGCAAGCATCCTTGCCAACAGCGAATGGCCCCTCGCCTCCCCATTGAGCGTCGCCGCAAGGCTGGCCATCGCGCCGGCTGCGAGCCCCATCACCAGGGGAAAATTGAGATCGGATCCGCCTTCGTTTTCCGATAGAAGGTTTATATCCGCCGCAATGAGGTTCGCCTGAACCGCAGCTGCCAGCAGAAAAAGCGTGGTCACCGGAAAACGAAGGGTTGCGGCGCGCGCACCAACGAACATTTCCCTCAGAACAGCGCCCCAGCCGGTCCCCGCATCCTTATCTCCCACCACCGCCACCATCCCGAATCCTTCTGCAATTTCTTAAACCTAAAGAAAACGCCTCCCGTGAGCAAAAAGGCGGGCGGAATTGGGGCGCAACTCGCTGCTATCACAAGTCACCAGCCGCTTCGGGCGCGCCTGAGCAGGAGCCAATGCTTGCGCCAGGGCGAAATGGCTCCGCTTTCTTCCAGCGGATCGAAGCGGCCCGACTGGATGCGGTCGAGATAGGCACCGGTAAGCGCGAGTGGCAGATAGGCCGGACGAATGGAAGCGGGAAGCGCGCCCGCCGCTTGCTGAAAAGCCGTCAGGTGTTCTCTTGCGAGCGCAGCCATAGCCGCAACGGCCCGCGCAGCGCTGGCCCGGTCTTCCCCCAAAACAAAGGCGTCACGGCTCGTGCCAACAGCCTGCAGAATATCGACCGGAATATAGCATTGGCCACGGCGGCGATGGATGGGCAGCATGCGCAAAAGTCCGACAATTGCCTGCGCGCATCCCGCGTGACCGGCAGCGGCGGCAGAAGCGATGGCGGCATCCGCGTCAAGCACCAGCGCGCAAAGCTGGATCAGTGCACCGGCGGTCTCGCCGCAATAGCCTTCCAGATCCGTACGGCTGGGCATCGGATCGTCATAGAGATCGAATATCCGCGCCTCGATCATGTTCCCGAAAGTCTCGACGGGCAAATGATATGCCCGGATTGCCTCAAGCAGTTCGGCAGCAACGGGATGCCCGGCGGCGGCGGTGGGATCATCCAACGCGTCCCGCCACCATTGCAGGCGGATTTCGCCGGGTAGCGGTTCATGGATGCGATCGCGGACGGCTGCGATCTCCGCGTTGAAAGCATAAAGCGCGAACAGCGCGCCACGCCTTTCTGACGGCGCATAGAGCGTTGCGAGATAACGGTCGGAGTCGGCCAGGCGGACGATTGAGAACACCTCGGCTTGCGCAGGTGTCATCCTATTCGACGGCGATCAGCGCCGCGGCCACCGCCCGATCCTCTGCCAGAAGCACGTTGAACGTGCGTACGGCGGCTCCGGTGGACATCGTCTCGACGGCCATTCCAGCCCCTCGCAACGTTTCACGCAGTTCCGCCGGCAATGGCCTCAGCATGGTTCCGGTTCCCACGAGCAAGAGTTCAATCTCACCGGCCTCCGCAATCGTGCGGGCGAAATCGGCATTCTGCAACGCCTCCGAACTCTGCGCCTCCCAGCCGTAAATGCCGGAGGGGAGGCACAGAAGCGAGCCGCGATGCGACATTTCCGCGAAGCGAAACCCGCCATTGCCATAGGCTTCGATGGGGGCGCGCCCCGGAAAATGGGCGTCGCGAATTTCTATCCCTCTCCCAGGCATTATCTTGCCGGCACCTGGCCGGCGGTGCCCTCTTTCTCTTCCTCATTGGCTGTTTCGGCGACGGGCCGCCGCAGCCGGAACAGCACGAGAAGCGGCCCTGCGACGAAAATCGATGAGAAGGTGCCGATAACGACACCGAAAATCATCGCCGCAGTAAAGGAGCGAATAACCTCACCGCCGAAGGCATACAGCGAAACCAGAGCTATCAGTGTCGTCAGGGAGGTCATCACGGTACGTGACAGCGTCTGGTTCACGGACAGGTCGAGAAGTTGAGGCAACGGCATTTTCTTGTAGCGACGCAGATTCTCGCGCACACGGTCATACACCACGACGGTATCGTTGAGGGAGTAGCCGACAATGGTCAGGATGGCGGCGATGCTGGTCAAGTTGAACTCGACGCCCGTGACAACGAAGAAGCCCATCGTCATCAGAACATCGTGCAGTGTCGCCACGATGGCGCCGATGGCAAACTGCCATTCGAAACGCAGCCAGATGTAGATCAGGATCGCTGCGAGAGAAACGACCACCGCGAGGGTGCCCGCACGTGCCAGTTCGCTGGAGACTGTGGGTCCCACCACCTCAATGCGTCGAAAATCATAATCACTTCCGAGCGCAGCTTGCACCTCATCGATTGCACGCTGCTCGGCGGCATCGCCCCCTCCCTGCGCCTGCAGGCGGATGAGAACGTCCCGTGGATCGCCGAACTCCTGCACCTGCACCTCGCCCAGGCCGAGTGTGGAGAGACGGCTGCGAATATCCACTATATCGGCGCTCTCGTCCTGTGCACGTACTTCAATCGAGGAACCGCCCTTGAAGTCGATGCCATAATTCATATCGATTGTCATGAACAGCACGACCGCCGCGATCGAAGCCAATGCCGTCAGCGGGAAGGTGAACCGGCGCAGCCACATGAAGCGGAAATCGGTCTGCTCCGGCACCACCTGCAATGGCATGCGCGGCAGCTCCTTGGGCCGCCGGCGGCGTACCCACTCGGCCACTATCCAGCGCGTCAATGTATAGGCCGAGAAGACGGTGGTGATGATGCCGATGGCAAGCGTCACCGCAAAGCCTCGGACAGGACCGGTGCCGATATAGAACAGTATGACGGCGGCAATCAGCGTCGTGACATTCGCGTCCACGATCGTGCTAAGCGCCTTGGAGAAACCGCCATCAACGGCCTGGATGAGCGATCGCCCGCCCGCTCTCTCCTCGCGTATACGCTCAAAGACAAGCACGTTGGAATCGACCGCCATACCGATGGTCAGCACGATACCGGCGATCCCAGGCAAGGTAAGGGTGGCCCCGAGGCCGGAAAGAACGGCGATGATCATACACACATTGGCCGCAAGGGCCACAACAGCGAAGACGCCCAGCAGGCCGTAAACCGCAACCATAAAGAGAACGACGAGCACTGCGCCAATCACCGAGGCAATCTTGCCTGCCTCGATCGAATCGGCGCCAAGGCCGGGCCCGACTGTACGTTCCTCCACGATCGTCAGCGTTGCCGGCAGTGCGCCGGCGCGCAGCAGAACCGCCAGGTCGTTGGCGCTCTGAACGGTAAAGCTGCCGGAAATCTGGCCGGTGCCGCCGAGAATAGGCTCGCGGATTTGCGGTGCGGAGATCACTTCATCGTCAAGAATAATGGCGAAGAGCCGTCCGACATTCTCTTGCGTTGCCTGACCGAAACGGCTCGCCCCCCGCGTGTCGAAGCGGAAGGTGACGACCGGCTCGTTTGTCAGTTGGTCAAAGCTGGTCTGCGCATCCACCAAATTCTCGCCGGAGACGATCACCCGGTCCTCGATGAGATAGGGAACCGGCGGATTGTCGGTGGAGTACATGATCGAGGTGCCGATTGGCGGGCGGCCTTCGATCGCCTCCTGTACCGGCATGGACTGGTCGACCATCTGGAAGGTCAGCCGCGCGGTCGTACCGAGAATTTCCTTCAGTCGCTCGGGATCGTCCAGTCCCGGCACCTGAACCAGAATGCGGTCGTCGCCTTGCCGTTGAATGACCGGTTCAGTCGTGCCCAATTCGTTGACACGCCGGCTGACGACCTCAATCGATTGCGACAAGGCCGTGGAAAGGCGGTAGTTAATTCCACCCTCCGTCAGCGTCAGGCGCAACAAGCCGGGCTCCGGCTCCGAAAACTCGAATTCACGAACCGTGCCCGCGCCGAAAACGCCAGAGTTTACCGGTTGTGTAAGTTCCTGAAGGACCTCTCTTGCCGTTTCAACCTCACCGGCATCACGAATACGCACCTGCACGGAACGGTCAGACGTCGAAAGACCCGTATAACCAACGCGCTCGTCGCGCAGGAGACGGCGTACATCGTCGCGGGCGCTCACCAGCCGCTCGTCGATAAGCTCCTGCCGGTCGATCTGCAGGAGAATGTGCGAGCCACCCCGCAGGTCGAGCCCGAGGGTCATCGGGCGCGAGGGCGCCCATGACGGCAGCGAAGAGAAATAGGATTGCGGAAGGACGTTCGGCAAGCTGTAGGCGACGCCCAACGCCACAACAAGCCAGATGAGGATCGTCTGCAAGCGCGAGAAATGTAGCATGGTCTCTCTTATTCTTTCAGGCCGATCCCGGCCCTTCCTCCGCGAAGCGGACTATTTGCTGGACTTCTCGGCAGCCGGCTCGCCCTTGACCCGGACGTCGGCGAGCATTGCGCGCATGGCCGTCACCTTGGTTCCACCGCCAAGGTCGATCTCCAGCTCGTTGTCGTCGATGACTTTCGTCACCTTACCGACAAGCCCGCCGCCGGTCACTACCGTATCGCCACGGCGCACAGCGGCAAGCATTTCCGTTCTCTTCTTCATCTGCTGGCGCTGCGGCCTGATGATCAGGAAGTACATGATCACGAAGATCAGAACGAAGGGCAGAATGCTGACAAAGATGTCCGGTGCGCCGCCTGCCTGGGCATATGCCGGTGTCACAAACATGAAAATTCTCCCGAGATATAAAGGACTGAATGCAGCCCGTAAAAAACTGCGCGGAATATAGATGTTACGACCTGCATTGCAACTGGTTGTCGTAAGCGCAAGCCACGTCGTCCTTTCCAGTCCGAACGAGATCGCCCCTGCTTGAATAATCCCACGCGCTATGACAGAACCGTACGGTACGGTACTGATTTTGCCGGAGATGGATCGTCATGACGGGAAATGTGCTCAACACCCTCAGTGAAAAGCTCGACCGCCTCATAGAAGTGGTTGCCCGCATGGCCCCTGCTCCGCCGGCAAAAGTGGATTTCGAAAGCGCCGATTGTTTCGTTTGGCACGCCGAAAGCAGCACTCTTTTGCCCGTTTCAAGGGTGAACCGTGTCGATTTGACCCTGATCAGGGGGGTCGACCGGGTGCGCGATATCCTGGCCGACAATACGCGCCGCTTTGCCGCCGGACTGCCGGCTAACAACGCGCTTCTATGGGGCGCGCGCGGCATGGGAAAATCGTCGCTCGTCAAGGCGATCCACGCTCACGTCAATGAGCAGCGCGAAGCGGGACAGCCTCCACTGAAGCTTGTGGAAATACATCGCGAAGACATCGAGAGCCTGCCGAAGCTGATGAGTTTGCTGAAAGCGTCGGAACATCGCTTCATCCTGTTCTGCGATGATCTGTCATTCGATCATGACGATACGTCCTATAAATCTCTGAAGGCGGCACTCGAAGGTGGCGTGGAAGGAAGGCCGGAAAACATCCTTCTCTACGCCACGTCGAATCGCCGGCATCTCCTGCCACGCGACATGATCGAGAACGAGCGTTCCACTGCCATCAATCCTTCCGAAGCGGTCGAAGAAAAGGTGTCCCTGTCGGACCGCTTTGGCCTCTGGCTTGGCTTCCACAAATGCTCTCAGGACGAATATCTCAGTATGGTCGAGGGCTATGCGGCCTACCACGATCTGCCGATCGACAACGAGACGTTAAAGGCCGAGGCACTCGAATGGGCAACCACGCGCGGCAGCCGCTCGGGCCGGGTTGCCTGGCAATTCATTCAAGACCTTGCCGGCCGTCTGGGCCAGCGCCTGAAGGATTGACGCCGCATTGTAAAAGAGCATCTCAGTTCGCCGTGTCCATTTGTCCGGCAGGGCGCTCGGCCTGATATTCTCCATTGACGAATGGCAGAATGGTTTCGCCCAGGCGCGGCGAAGCAAACATTTCGTAATGGGTAAGATTTGGCAGGATCGCCAGACGGTTCTGTGACATGTTCTCACGCATCCAGCCGGCATCCCGTAAGCCGCCGCCCAGCAACTGATAGAATTCGACAATATGGTCGGGGCGGTACATATCGCTGTCACCGAATACCAGCATGACCGGCATGCGCAGCGACTTGACCTCCTCAGCCCAATTGTATGGCTTGCGCATGAGAGCGCCCATATTGTCCAGAAGATCAAGAAATTCGGCGACATCGGGCGCGACCGCGGCATAGGACTGGTACATGGGCGTGTCCTTCATCATTTCAGCCATCTGTGCGCCGACCTGGGCCTGTTGAGGCAGCATTTCGGGATAAAAGCCGTCCCGGGAAAAGCCGGCGGACACGACCACCAGCCGGCGCACGCTCTCAGGATGCTGAATGGCCAGGCGAAGCGCGGCACCGCCTCCGAAGGAATATCCCACGACATCGACTTGCTCGTAGCCGAGGCTATCGAGAACCGCAGCCAGATCGTCGCCGATGTCAATCAGATCGATGGCCCGGTCGCCGAGCTGAGTGCGTCCGTGACCGTGCAGGTCGACGGCGATCACCTCCCGTTCCCCCGTCAGCATGGGCAACATCGGACCGAACATGCCGATATTTCCGAGACCTCCATGAAGGAGCAGCAACGGCTCGCCCTCGCCGTACACCTCGTAATAATACTTCAGACCATTGGCCGGCACATAGCCGCTTTCCGCAGGCGCCGCCTTTTCCAGTCTGTTTTCTTCGTCAGCACCGGCCATCGCGGGTGGCGCGACGCAAGCAGCCGCTGCAACAATCAAGGCAAACAACGTGTTTTTCATCTTCTCCTCCATAAAGGCTGCCTTCCCGCAGCGCTCGATGGCCTGAGGACGATTGAGAATGGGAGTATCCGACAATCCGCCGGCGACTCATCAATCCCGCTGCACCTTTGCGAAAAAGAAATTGACTTGTCTGGCCGCTACCAGACGCTAAAACCCTGCGGCGGACGAAGATGTGCCGCAGCGTCGCCGCACAATGCGGGCGGTCAACCAATTTACGGACAAGGCAATCATGACAGCGCTGGCTACGGGCGCCAGAGCGCCCACGGTCAATTCCTGGCTTTCCGAAGCACGCGCCACGCTGGCGCTTGCCTGGCCAATGGTGCTGACCAATCTGGCCCAGACGGCCATGACCGTGACCGATGTGATGATGCTTGGCAGATTGTCACCGGAGGCATTGGCCGCCGGCACGCTTGGCCACAACCTCTATTTTCTGCCGCTGATCTTCGGCCTCGGCCTCACGCTTGCCGCCTCGCCGATGATGGCAAGCAGTCTCGGCAAGCGCTTGCATTCGGTGCGCGAGGTGCGCCGTACCGCCCGTCAGGGCCTGTGGCTGGCGGTCGCCGTCACGCTGCCGATCTGGGCTGTCCTGTGGCATACAGAAGCTATTTTGCTCGCGATGGGACAGGACCCCGATGTGAGCGCGACCGCCGCCGCCTATATGCGCGCGCTGCAATGGGCCGCCCTGCCCTTTTACGGCTACATCGTGTTGCGTTCCTTTATGGCGGCGCTGGAGCGGCCCGGTTGGGCACTGGTCGTCACCTTTGTTTGCGTCGCCTTCAACGTGCTGGCCAACTGGACGCTGATTTTCGGCAATTTCGGTTTTCCTGCACTGGGCGCCGTCGGCGCGGGGTTCGCCACCACCACCTCAAGCGTGCTCATGTTCCTGGGGCTTGTTGTCGTGGTCTCGCTGGATCGGCAGTTCCGTCGTTTTCACCTGTTCGGCCGCCTTTGGCGTCCCGACTGGCCGCGTTTCATGGGAATGCTGCGTCTGGGACTGCCGATCGCCGCCATCCTCACTTTCGAGGTGTCAATTTTCAACGCGGCGGCATTCCTGATGGGGTTGATCGACACGGTATCGCTTGCCGCATACGCAATCGCCGTCCAGATCGCCTCCGTAAGTTTCATGGTGCCAATGGGGTTGGGTCAGGCCGTTACCGTGCGTGTCGGTCGTGCTTATGGCGCTCAGGACGCGGATGCGGTGACGCGGGCGGGCTGGACCGCTTTCATCATGGGCGTAAGCTTCATGGCTTTCATGGCACTTATCATGCTTCTCGCGCCACGCCTTCTCATTGCAGGCTTTCTTGATCTTCAAGCGCCCGAGAATCAGGCAGTCATCGCCACGGCGGCGACGTTCCTTGCTTTGGCCGCGCTTTTCCAGGTCTTCGACGGCGCCCAGGCCGTCACCAGCGGTATGCTGCGCGGCCTGCACGACACCACTGTGCCGATGATTTACGGCGCGTTGGGCTATTGGGGCATCGGTCTGCCATTGGGGACGGTGCTTGCCTTTCCGCTCGGTTTCGGGGGCATCGGCATCTGGTTCGGTCTGTGCGCGGGTCTGGCGAGCGTGGCTGTGCTACTCCTGTCACGCTGGTTGCGGCGCGGGAAGCGGATGTCGTTTGCGGCTTGAAGGCGTGTTATGGTGAGGATGGTCCTTGCTGACTGAATCCAACGTTCGGAGCCGTCTTCGCAATGAAGTTACTGTTTATAATGGCAATTGTAGCCCTCGTGTCAGGTGCTCAGCCTGTGCGTGCGGTGCCCAGCTATGTGGACGACCGTTCGACGCCGCAGACGCTGATTCAGTCGCTTTACAACGCCATCAACCGGAAAGAGTACGCGCGCGCCTATGCCTATTTCGATACGCCGCCGGCCGAAACCGTAGAGGTCTATGCCGAAGGGTTTGCCGATACGATCAGCGTTGAGGTGCTCACCGGCATTCCCGGTGGCGATGGCGCGGCCGGAACGTTCCACTATTCCATTCCCGTGGCCATCCGCTCGCGTGACGTCGAAGGCGAGGATCATGTTTTTGCAGGCTGCTATGATCTCATTTTCGTTTCGCCGGGGCCGCAGACCACGCCTTACAAACCCCTTGTGATCGACAAGGGCACGCTGTCACCGGCCGAAGGGTCCCTCGATGAGGTGTTGCCGGAAAGCTGTGGGGACGGTCGCGTCGACGTGGAAGAAACACTTCGCGAACGGGCCCGGCGGGCGTTCGAAACGAACTATGGCAGCACCTGTCCGGCGGCACGTGCGGAAGACGGGCAGGATCCCGACAGCCACATGGTCCAGTTTAACTATAGCTATGATGAGGAAGGGGCGCCGCAGCGCGAAGCTTGGCTGTTTCGCTTTCTTTGTCAGCAGGGCGCATACAACCAGATCCATGTCTTTTATCTAGCGCTGGAAGGTCGAGCACCCGAGCCCCTGCAATTCGTCGTCCCCGATCTCAACATTCGCTATGAGAACGACAACCCGGAAGGCGCCGTTAGCGAGGTTCGGGTCGTCGGCTATTCAACGCATGACCAATTGGTCAACGCGCAATTCAATCCGGACGCGTTGACCATCTCGTCGGATGCAAAATGGCGCGGCGTGGGTGATGCTTCCTCCACGGCTTTGTGGCTTTTCCGCTCGGGCGATTTCACACTGGTCCGCTACGATGTCGACGCTTCGTACGACGGAGAGGTCAATCCGCAGACGATCATCGACTTTTTCACCGGCCCCTGACCTGCCGAAGCATCCAATTGAGCGTTTCCCGCCAATCTGTCATGCGAATGGGTGTGCCATGCGTACCGCTCTCGAAACGTACGAACCGCACGGGATATCCCGGCGCCCTCTCGCGCATCTTACGGTAGAACGCTTCCTGCTTCTCGATCGGAAAAACAGTGTCGCGGCTGCCATGCCCGAAAAACACCGGGACGCGCCGGTCGAAGGCTGGTGACGTGAAAAAATCCTCGTTCCAGAAAGAGCCGAGCAAAAGCAGCCCGCCCAGGCGCTCGGCAAGTGATGGTATTTGCGCCAGGCGCCAGCAAAGCGCGCCACCCATCGAGCCACAGGCGAGGAAGATCGGCGCGTTCGGGGAACGGGCCGCGTATGTTGTCAAAAGTGCGCGTATCTCCCGCGCACCCTTTTCTCCGAAATCCGAAATGTCGGGGGAGAGATAAAGCCCGCCATTGCGGCCCATCAAGTTCTTGATCCGGTTGAAATTGCCGCCAAACGAGAAATCGTTCACCCCCTGATGGCGATTGCCGCCCTGCCCGTGGAGGTAAACGGTGATGATGCGCGCTCCCTGGGCCTTTCCCACGGCGACGTGGCGGACTGTGCCTGTATCGGTTTTCAGGGATAAATCCCGCTGCATGCCGCGGATTCCGACCGCCACGTAACGCCCGTGAACACGCCGTTCCGGCACGGCATCACGGCGATTGATGTCCCTCATCTCGCGATAGTCGATGATGCGGTATGCGCCGCCGTCGCGCGCTTCAATCGTTGGCGGATAGGCGAAGAGCCCGTCCTTGAACCGAGAGAGTTCAAGAGCGCCAGCAGGGACGGCAAGAACGGCAAGGAGAATGGGGAGGCAGATCGAGATGGCGCGCCCGCGCCTTTCCTGCCGCGGGTTGCGCGGAAACTTCCGCATTATTTCTGCAGGCTCAATGCGCCGCGTGCGGCGCGCAGCGCCTCCGGTGTATCAACATCCAGGCTTGCCGCCGGGCCAAGCTCCACGTCGACGATTTCCAGCGGCGCGGTCTCGACGATCTGGCGGGCCCCCGTATCTCCCACCAATTTTTCGATCTCCCCATAAAGCGCTCGTGGCAGGATTACGGGGTTTCCCCGCTTGCCCTCATGCGTCGCCCGCACGATCGCCTGCCCGCCGGCGGCAACAAAGGCTTCGACCAACCGGTCGAGATCGGCGGCGGTAATGCCCGGCATATCCGCCAGCGCCACCAGCGCACCGTCGGCAGAGGGCGGCAAAGCGCGAATGCCCGCCTTCAGCGAACTTGCAAGCCCGGTGGCAAAGTCGGTGTTCTCGACCATTCGAAGATCGAGCCCCGAAAGGGCGTCGCGAACGGCCTGTGCCTGATGACCCAGCACCACCACGGTACCGGCGCTGCTGCTTGCCAGCAAACGCTCGGCAGTCCTGCGCACCAATGGCTCCCCATCGAAGCCCACCAGCAATTTATTCTGCTGCCCCATGCGTCGTGACTGCCCGGCTGCCAGCAGCACGGACCAAACCTGCGGCGACGCACCGCGCATCTGCTTTTCGCGCGGCTGCGGACGCGTCGGGATTTCCATAAGGAGTCCGCCCACCCCCATGCCGGCGATATCCTCCGGCGTCACGTCAATCCCGGCGATCAGCCGGTCCAGAACCCAGTCGAATCCGTTGAGCTTGGGGCTGCGCGCACATCCGGGCATGCCAAGCACGGGTTTGCCGTCGAGCGAGCCCAGGACCAGGAGGTTGCCCGGATCGACGGGCATACCCACCCGCTCCACTTCGCCACCAGCACGGCGTATTGCCGCGGGAATGACATCATCTTCATCGCACACGGCCGAAGCGCCAAAGACCAGCAGCACGTCGTTGTCGGCAAACTGCGCGCGAATGGCATTTGCAACGCGTTCCTCCTCATGTGGCGGGCGAAGTTCTTCCGTCAAAAGGCTTGCGGAACGCGAAAGCCGGGCTTCTGTAATGCGCGCGGTCTTGTCGAGCACACTCGTTTTCATGCCTGGCAGAACGGTCTGCACCAGCCCCACGCGGTGCGGACGGAAAGCGCGAACGGAAAACACCTCAACGTCTTCACAAGCTGCAACCGCGCGCGCAACCAGCGTCTCATGCACGGCAAAGGGAATGATTTTCACCGTCGCCACCATCTGCCCGGCTTCGACAGCGGCATAAGGCTCCAGCGTCGCAATGGTGATTGCCGGGTCGATGGCGTTGATCCCGTCGATCACCCGCCGTTCTACCAGAAAAATGCCCGCATCGGTGGCATGGAAATTGACACGGCCCGTAGAGGGCGGGCGGGCCTCGACATAGTCCGCGCTGAGCGCCGCGGCGATGCGCGCGGCAGCCTCGTTCTCATCGAGATCGCCCGGTTCAAGCAGGGCAGCGGTCACCTCTTGCAGGCCGGCTTCCCTCAGCACGCCGATGTCTTCGCCCGTCAGGCGGTGCGCCTTGCGAAAGCGCCTCTCACCGGCGACTGTCGCATGTGCAAGCACTGCGCCTTCGGCGTTTTCAAGGGCTACCCGTCCGAATTTCATGCCGCCCTTCCCTTCTCCGCCTCGGTCCCGCGGGAGCGGAGCGCGGCAATAACTTCGGCAAGAACCGCGACGGCGATCTCCGCCGGGCTTGCCGCGCCGATGGAAAGCCCAATCGGCGCATGGATACTGTCGATCGCTGTGCGGGAAACACCCGCCTCCATCAGCCGCTCCACGCGTTTGGCGTGAGTTTTGCGGCTGCCAAGCGCGCCGACATAGAAGCAGCCGCCTTCCAGCGCCGCCTTGAGCGCCGGGTCATCGATCTTTGGATCGTGCGTCAATGCGGCCAGCGCGCACCAGGCATCGAGCGGACTTCGTGAAAGCGCTTCCTCCGGCCACTCGGCGTCGAGTCTCACATCGGCAAAGCGCTCCGGCGAAGCAAACGCCGTACGCGGGTCGATAATATGCACATCGAAACCAGCGGCCGCCGCCATCGGGGCGAGCGCCTGGCTGATGTGAACCGCACCGATTATCACCAGCCGCGGCGCAGGCAGGTACACGTTGAGAAAGAAAGTGCGTCCGTCGATTTCTGCCGTGCCCGACTTGCCGGAGCGGAAGGCTGCTGCGACCGCCTCGCCCAGTGTGCCGGCAACCGTGTCTCCCTCGACGACCACGCGGTCTCGCCCATCTCCAAGGTCGGTTATGAGGATCGCCGCGCGCCGTTCCCGACGGCACTGGTTGAGCTTCTTCAGCGCGTAAGGATCCATGGCGTTATCCCAGCCGCTCGACATAGACCTTGATGCGGCCCCCGCAGGAAAGGCCGACCTCCCACGCGGTCTCGTCGGCAACGCCGAACTCCAGCATCCGCGGCTTACCATCGGCAAGCACATCGGCCGCTTCGGCCACAACCGCACCCTCCACGCAACCGCCCGAGACGGAACCTTCAAACCGGCCCTCTGCATCGATTACCAGATGGCTGCCGACCGGCCGCGGCGCAGAGCCCCAGGTCTCCACCACGGTGGCGATTGCCACATCCTTGCCTGCCTTCATCCATTCTTCGGCAACCATCAGCGGATCGTTCGACGGTCTGCCTTGTGCAATTTGAGGCATGTCATCACCTCCAGGCCGCTGGCTGTGATCGTCAGCACCAACAGCATTTCGCTGAGATCACGTTCAATATCGGTTGAACTTTAATATGCTCATGGCGATCGCCGCTTGCCAAGCCCCCGAGGCGAGCCCCGCTTTGGGCTGAAAGCCGAAAGCGCGGTGCAAAGGTCCGAAAGCGCATCCAGGGAATGCACCGGCCTCAGTTCATCCACATGAGGCAGCATGGCGCGTACCCCGCGGGCCTTCGGCTCGAATCCGTCGAACCGAAGCAAAGGATTGAGCCAGATCAGACGCCGGCAGGACTTACGCAAACGCTGCGTCTCTTGTGAGAGAAGATTGATGTCGTCGCGTTCCAGCCCGTCGGTGATCAGAAGCACCGTCGCTCCTTGTCCCAACACGCGGCGCGACCAGTGCCGGTTGAATGTGGCGAGCGTCTCGCCGATGCGCGTGCCGCCCGACCAGTCCTCAACGGCGCCCGCGCATTCGGCCAGCGCCTCATCAGCGTCCCGGTGACGCAACTGACGTGTGAGATTGGTGAGCCGGGTGCCGAACACAAAGCTGTGCACGCGCCGGCGGCGTTCCGTCAAGGCATGGAGGAAATGCAGAAAGATGCGGGTGTACTGGCCCATGGAACCGGAAATATCGGCAAGCACCACAAGAGGCGGTTGCACGTGGCGCGGGGAGCGGTAGCGCGGCAGGATCAGGTCGCCGCCGGTACGCAGCCCGAAACGCATCATCGCGCGCGGATCGATGTGCGCGCCGCCGGGATCGGGCCGAAAGCGGCGGGTGACGACAAGATCATGCGGTATCACGAGGTTCGCAATGGCCTTGCGCGCTTCGGCAAGCTCGCCCGCGGTCATCTGGGCAAAATCCTTCTTCCGCAGCACCTCGCGCGGAGAAAGAGAAAGATGGGCATCGACCTCGGCTTCTTGCTCGATGTTTTCCTGTCGCCCCCGTGTATTCAGAACCGCCGAGCCCGCACGCCGCTCCCCCGGGCGAGGCTTCTCCTTCCGTTCTCCTGCCACAGGCGAGTGCATCTCCAGCATTTCGTCCGCCGGCCGGCGCGAACGCCAGAACAGATCGAACACTTCGTCAAATACCGCGTGGTCCTCGTGGCGTCCCACAAGCACGGAATGCAGCGTCCAGTAGAAATCCTCGCGCGTTCCGATGCCCGCGGTCAACACAGCCTGGATTGCGTCGGTAACGGTTGCCGGCCCTAACCGCAGCCCTGCCTTGCGCAGGGCTCGGGCAAAGAAGACGATGTTGTCCGCAATCCGGCCCTGTGGCCGGGTCTCTTCCGGTTCAGCGGTCATCAGAATTACCCGGCGGCAAATGCAGCCTTGACCTCATTCAGGATGCGCGCGCCCTCACCGTCCTGGAGGCGGGCGATGTCATCCTGGTACTTCAGCAATACCCCCAGCGTGTCCGAAACGGTTTCCGGGTCAAGCGCTACCTTGTCCAGTTCGGTAAGGGCACTGGCCCAATCGATGGTTTCGGCCACGCCCGGCATCTTGAAAAGGTCGATTTCACGCAGCTTCTGGATATAGGCGACCACCTCGTCGGAAAGACGTTCATTGGCCAAGGGCACCTTGCGGCGCACAATCTCCAGTTCCCGCTCTGCATCGGGATAATCCACCCAATGGTAAAGGCAGCGCCGTTTCAACGCGTCGTGGATTTCGCGCGTCCGGTTGGTCGTAACGATGACGATCGGCGGTTCCTCCGCGCGGATCGTGCCGAGTTCCGGCACGGTGACCTGATAATCCGACAATATCTCGAGAAGAAACGCCTCGAAGGCTTCGTCGGTGCGGTCCAGTTCATCGATCAGGAAGACCGGAGCGGCACCGGCCTTTCCTGTCAGTGCTTCCAGCACCGGCCGGCGGATGAGATAGCGTTCCGAAAAGACGTTGCGCTCCAGAGCGTCACGGTCGGTGATGCCCGAGGCCTCATCCATGCGGATCTCGATCATCTGCGCGGCGTAGTTCCACTCATACACGGCGGAAGAAACGTCCAGCCCCTCATAGCATTGCAAGCGGATAAGCCTGCGGCCAAGGGATTTCGCCAGAACCTTTGCAATTTCCGTTTTGCCGACACCTGCCTCACCTTCGAGGAAGAGCGGCCGCTGCATTTTCAGGCTCAGGAACAAAACCGTGGCAAGCGCGCGATCAGCGACATAGTCGGCTGCGTTAAGCAGCGAGACGGTTTCATCAATCGAACGCGGAAGTGCTTGCGGTGCGGTTTCGGGCATGCAATCTCCGGAAAGTCGAGGCGCCTAAAGGACGCGATAGCCCCGATCGAAATAAAGAAGCGGCTGAAGGTTATCGCCGAGCCGCAAGCCTGTCACCTTGCCGAAATAGATGCGGTGGGTCGCGAGTTCCTTGGTGTCGATCACCTGACAATCGAATACCGCCAAGGCGTCGACCAGCGTTGGAGCGCCGGAGGACAGCGTGTCCCATTGCGCCAGGGCAAAGCGCTCGTCCGGCGGCAATCCGTTCAGGCCGGAAAACGCCGTTGAAAGGCTCTGATGGTTCGCTGTCAGCGTATTCAGCGCGAAAACGCCGTTGTCGAGAAAGACGTCGTTATTAACGTTCTCACGGTTGAGGCACACCAGCACCATGGGCGGATTGTCGGATACGGAGCAAGCCGCAATCGCCGTCACGCCTCGCCGCCCAGCGGGCCCATCGGTGGTGACCACATGCACCGCACCGGCAAAGCGGGCCATTGCGTTTCGATAGTCCTGCGGTGCTATGTCGTTGGTCTTCAGCACAAATAATCCCTCGCCGCTTCGATATAGGTGGATGCCGCGCGCTTGCAAGCGCGCAGCATGAATACCGTGTTGCGCCCGGCTCCGCCACCATTTACCAGTGGCTGAGATCAACACGTCGTTCAGGATGTGCAGCCCGATATATGCGAATTTCCGCTCTCATCTTCCTGGCTCTTCTTGTCGCCACGCCGTGCCCTGTTCACGCCCAGCCGATCGTGAATGTCGGGCTCGCGGCACCATTGAGCGGCGATTTCCAATTGCTCGGACGGCAATGGGCAAATGGCGTGCGGGTGGCGGTAAACGCCTTATCGGGCACCGTGCAACTCGTTGAGGCAGACACCGGCTGCACCGCGGAAGGCGGCGCGACCGCGGCTCGGCATCTGGCGGAGGCGGATGTCTCGGTCGTCATCGGTTTTCTCTGTACGCCAGCCGTTGAGGCTGCCATGCCGGTGCTGAAGGAAGCCGGGATACCCGTGATCACACCGGTGCGCACCGACAGCCTGACCGACCGCCGTGAGAGAACCGGCTGGCCCGTCTACCGGCTCGGACCACGTGATGATGACGAGCAGAAGGCTGTTGCCGATATTCTCTTGCCGCGCTGGCGCGATGCGCATTTCGCCATCGTCGACGACGGAACCCTTTACGGCCGGGAACTGGCGGAAAATCTTCGCGCCGAGACCGAGCTGGCTGGTCTGAATCCCGTTTTCGTCGATACGTTCCGTCCGCAGCTCGACAACCAGGTCGGGCTCTTGGGAAGATTGCGAAATGCCGGCGCCACCCATGTTTTCGTCGGCGGCGACCGAGCCGATATCGCCATCATGGCACGCGACGCCGCCGAGTTGGATTATGATGTGACCTTCGCGGGGGGAGAGGCGTTGCGAGCCGCGGACGGCGACGTTCCCCTCCCCGCCGGAATTCTCATGGTGGGTCTGCCGAAATGGAGCGATGTCGCCACTCCGGAGGCACTGGACGCATTTCAGAACGCGGAAATCCTGGCCGAGGGATACACGCTGCCGGGATATGCCGCCCTGGAAGTGGCGGCCGAAGCCGCCCGCATGGCCGCCTCACAAGGCGTGCCCGTCGAAGACGTTCTTGCAAGCGCCTCCTACGAGACGGCACTGGGTCTCGTCAGTTTCGAGGAAAACGGGGATCTTGCGCAAACCCCGTACCGGCTCTTCCGGTATGACGGAAACGCGTTCACGGAGATGGATTAAGTGGAGCGCACGGGCCCGAAGAACCTGATCACCGATGTCGCCGGCCTCATGGTCGGCAACAGCCAGGACGATCGGCTGAAATCAGGCGTCACGGTTGTGATATGCGACGAACCAGCGACAGCGGGCGTCAAAGTGCTGGGCGGAGCGCCGGGAACGCGCGAGACGGATCTTCTGGCGCCTCACGCGTTGGTTGAAGCGGTCAATGCCGTGGTGTTGTCGGGCGGCTCTGCCTTTGGCCTGGATGCCGCCTCCGGTGTGCAGGCACTCCTTCGTGAGAAGGGAGCGGGTTTCGAGGCAGCCGGACACCGCGTGCCGATCGTGCCGGCGGCAATCATTTTCGATCTGGCCAATGGCGGGTCCAAGGATTGGGGCCGATACCCTCCCTATCGCGAGCTTGGCTATGCCGCAGCTCAATCGGCAGCGTCGGATTTCACATTGGGCTCGCATGGAGCGGGCACCGGCGCCCTGACGGCGGGGCTTAAGGGCGGACTTGGCTCGGCATCCACGGTGCTGGAGAATGGCGTTACCATCGGCGCACTGGCGGCGGTGAACGCCGCTGGCACCACAACCGTTTCGGATACGGTCCATTTCTGGGCAGCCCCCTTTGAAATCGGGGATGAATTCGGCGGACTTGGATTGCCCTCGCCCATTCCATCATCGGCGCGGAAGCTTTCTCCCAAGCGAACCGGCGGGGTTTCGGGCAACACCACCATCGCCGTGATTGCCACTGATGCCGATCTGTCCAAGGCGGAAGCGCACCGGCTCGCGACCGCGGCTCATGACGGCTTTGCGCGCGCCATCTGGCCAGCCCACACCCCGGTGGATGGCGACCTCGTCTTTGCACTTGCCACGGGCCGCAAGAATATACGTCTCGATCGGGCCGCAACCGTCGAACTTTACGCCGCAGCCGCCTCCACGATGGCGCGCGCCATTGCCCGCGGGGTTTACTCCGCCGCGAGCATCAACGGCGACCTGATGCCAAGTTGGCGCGATCGGCGCGACGGCTGAATCGACGCTTCGACAAAGGAGGAAAACCCGCGATGAGCGTTCTGCGAAATGTCCTTGTTCTCGCCTTCCTTCTGTTTGCCTCCAGTCTGGTCCGGGCGGGCGACACGGCAACCGTGAAGATCCTCGGCTTCAGCGCTGATGGCGGGATTTTCGCCTTCGAGGAATATGGTGTTCAGGACGGCTCCGGCTTTCCCTATTCCAACCGCTTTTACATCGATACCGCCACTGACACCTTCATTTCGGGCACGCCGATACGGGTGCGGCTCGATAACGAACAGGTCTCCCTCGAAGAAGCGCGCTCCCGGTCCAAAGACAAAGCACAGTCAATCGTCTCCGATGAGGAGTTAAACGAGGGATTTAGCGCCGGGTGGAATGCGGTGACGGAGCTTTCGGCCGATCCGCACCGGATGATGGTCAATCCGCGCCCTATCTTTCCGCCGCTCGATGATCGCTTGGAATTCCGATTGGAGGAACTGACGCTCAACCAGCCGGCGGGCTGCGAAAACCTCGGAAAGGCCGTCGGCTTCAGGTTGCTGCGGGTGGCCACCGAACCTGGAGTACAAACGCAAATTGTCCATGAGGATAGTGAAATCCCGGCAAGCCGATCATGCCCGCTCGGCTACAGCATAGTCGGCGTACAAACCTATTTTCCAGAAGGCGACGAGCCTGTCTTTGCGGTGCTCCTAGCCGTTCGCCAGGTCGGCTTTGAAGGACCGGACCATCGCTTCATCGCCGTAACCGGGCGACTATGAGCAGCCGGCCGCAAGAACCTCTCGCTCGCGCATCCGGCAACGCAATGGCTGTCCGCCTCGCGCGGGCGCTTCCTCCCGCGCGCACCGCCTTTGTCGGGGCAGCGTTGTGGGCCGGCGCGATGAGCCTCAGCGCCTTTCTCGGCGCCGCCCATTGGGCGACGGCGTCTCACAGAGGTCTCATCGTTGCATTTTTTGGATGCGGTGGGGCACTGGCATTCCCTCTCGCCCTCTTTGTTGCACGGCTTTTGACCGAAGACGCAACGGCATCACGTCGTTTTGCGGCAATCCTCCTGAGCCTCGCTTTGATAACGGCGGGGCTCACGGCGCTATTGTTCGCGCTCGATTACCGGATCTACCATTCGGCTGGGCACGCGGATGCTTTCTCTCGCGCATGGGCCGTGCAGCTCTTCTTCACGACCGCGGGGACTGTCTACCAGTTTGCGGTAATAGGGCTGCGGCTTTACTTCCCGTTCGGAGTTGCCGCGCTTGTGGCGGCAGGCCTGTGGTTTGCGCTTGCCGCGCGTTGAGCTTCCTGCCGCAGTCTGCTAGGAGCAGAGCGGCTCATCCTTCCAAGCACAGGTAAACCCATGATCCCGCGCTATTCGCGGCCGGAAATGGCCGCCATCTGGTCTCCCGAAACGAGGTTCCGCATCTGGTTTGAGATCGAGGCCCACGCCGCCGACGCAATGGCCGAGCTTGGAATTGTTCCTAGGGAAGCAGCCAGAATCATTTGGGAGAAGGGTGGGAACGCTGTTTTCGATGTCGAACGCATCGATGAAATTGAGCGTGAGACCAAGCATGATGTCATCGCTTTTCTGACGCATCTGGCAGAGATCGTCGGACCCGAGGCACGATTTGTGCATCAGGGGATGACGTCCTCCGACGTGCTGGACACCTGCCTCAGTGTACAGCTCATGCGCGCCAGCGATCTTTTGCTTGCAGATCTGGATGCGCTTCTCGCCGCACTCAAGAAGCGGGCTTTTGAGCACAAGGACACCATCACGATCGGCCGAAGCCACGGCATCCACGCCGAGCCGACGACCTTCGGGCTGAAGCTGGCGCAGGCGTTTGCTGAGTTCTCCCGCTGCCGTGAGAGGTTGGTGAATGCACGTGAGGAAATCGCCACCTGCGCCATTTCCGGCGCTGTCGGCACCTTCGCCAACATCGATCCGCGCGTAGAGGCGCATGTGGCGGAGAAGATGGGCCTGACGCCGGAGCCGATCTCCACCCAAATTATCCCGCGTGACCGGCACGCCATGTTCTTTGCCACGCTCGCCGTGATCGCTTCATCGATTGAACGGCTGGCGGTGGAAGTGCGGCACCTGCAGCGTACGGAGGTTCTGGAGGCGGAGGAGTATTTTTCCCCGGGACAGAAAGGTTCCTCCGCCATGCCGCACAAGCGCAATCCGGTGCTTTCGGAAAACCTGACGGGGCTCGCACGCATGGTGCGCGCCTACGCGGTGCCGGCGCTGGAGAACGTGGCGCTGTGGCACGAGCGCGACATCTCCCATTCGTCCGTCGAGCGGATGATCGGCCCCGACGCCACGGTGACGCTCGATTTCGCCCTGGCACGGCTGACGGGCATGATGGAAAAACTGGTGGTCTACCCGGAAGCGATGGAGAAGAACCTCAATCGGTTCCGCGGGCTTGTTCATTCCCAGCGCGTCCTTCTGGCGTTGACACAGGCCGGTGTCAGCCGCGAGGATTCGTATCGGCTCGTCCAGCGCAACGCCATGAAAGTCTGGGAAGAAGGTGCGGATTTCCTCACCGAACTGCTTTCCGACAAGGATGTGCGCGAGGCGCTTTCCGAAGAGGAGATCCGCGAGAAGTTCGACCTTGGCTACCACACCAAGCATGTCGATACGGTGTTCAGGCGAGTGTTCGGGGAGGCCTACAGCATAGGCCCGAAAATCTGAATCGATTTTCGGAAAGCACGATGCGTAGATTCAACGAGATAGCGCGTCCTTGTGCGCCAAAGACGCACGGCGCGCCAGGGCGCTGCCCTCCCCCTTCTGCCATCTAAACGTTGCCGGGTGTAACCCGCACCACCGTTCCCCACGGATCTTCAAGCGTCGCCTCTTGCTTGGCACCCGCAACCTCCATCGTCAGCCACTCTAAACCGGCGGAGGCCGGATCACGCATACCAGCCCCGGCGCTGTGCCAGCTATTCGCGCCGATGTGGTGATGATACCCGCCGGAGGCGAGAAAGACCGCCTGCGGCCCGTAGCGCGCCATCGTGTCGAGACTGAAGTTTTCATGCCACCATTTCTCGGCCAGAGCAGGATCGCCGACACGCAAATGCATATGGCCGATTGTCGTACCCTCCGGCATTCCATGCCACGCTTCATCCACACCCGGCGTCGAGAGAAGGTCCTGTAAATCGAGCCGCAAGGTCTCCATGGCCACCTCGCCATTTTGCCAGGTCCATTCCTCACGCGGCCGGTCGGCATAGATTTCTATTCCGTTTCCTTCCGGATCATGCAGATAGACGGCTTCGCTCACCAGATGATCGGACGCGCCGTCGAGAGGAACCTTCCGCTCGCTGGCATGCCGCACCCAACGGGCCAGGTCTGCTCGGGTGGGCAGAAGGAAAGCCGTATGGAACAGACCCGCCGCGCGCGGATCGTCCGGAACAGCCGAGGCGTCCTGGCGAATCGTGACGAGCGGTTTGTTGCCTACGCCAAGCACCACAACACCATCGACGTTCGATAATTCCGATAGCCCAATGACCTCGCGATAGAAGCTGGAAACCTTTGCAGCATCTTTCACCTTCAGACCAACCTCAGCGATCTGCACCGGCGAAACGGGAATGTTCTCTCTTTTCATCTCAATCTCCTGAGGCTGGCTCCTGAAGTAACGCTCCAGGCTCAAACCGGCCGATATCGGTCATGTGGAGGTAGGCAGATTCTCCTGCAAGTCACGCCCGGCGAACACCGTGTTCACCAAAACCAGCAAAAAAGATCTCCGGCCTGTCGGCTGAGGGTCTGCAGGCCCGTCCTTGGACGGTTCCATGAAGAGAGGAGTTTTGTCATGGCCAAAATGATATTCGTGAACCTGCCCGTCGGCGATCTTGCCGCTGCCACGGCATTCTACGAGTCCATCGGCGCGGAGAAGAACGAGCAGTTCTGCGACGGATCGGCTTCCTGCATGGTTCTTTCAGAGACCATCTTTGTTATGCTTCTGACGCACGAACATTTCACGCAATTCACGCCGAAGAAGATCGCCGACGCACACACAACGAGCGAGGTTCTTCTGTGCCTTTCAGCCGACAGTCGCGGTGAGGTGGACGGACTTGTCGAGAAAGCTGTCAAAGGCGGCGGCAGCAAAGACCCCTGCCCCGTCCAGGACCACGGCTTCATGTATGGCCGCAGTTTCGAGGACCTGGACGGTCACATCTGGGAAGTGATGTGGATGGATGTTGCGGCGGCAACAGGCGCACCGGCCGAAGCGATTGCGAATTAAGACAGTTTAGCGCCGGCATACCCGCGCCGGCGCTTCTCCTCTATTGCCTCTGAAGGTTGCGCAATGACGGCGCACTGTCTAAATGCGGCGGCATGAAAGCCAAGGACGCCGACATTCTCATCATCCCGGGATACAGGAACTCCGGCCCCGATCACTGGCAAAGCCGTTGGGAGGCACGTATTTCGACCGCACGCCGCGTTGACCAGGCGGCGTGGGCCAAACCGGTGCGCGAGGACTGGGTGGCGCGCGTCGTCGAAGCCGTAAATGAGGCGGAGCGGCCAGTGGTTTTGGTGGCGCATTCGCTTGGAATCGCCTGTGCCGTTCACGGCATCCCGCAATTTCGCACGCCGGTTGCAGGTGCCTTTTTCGTGGCTCCACCCGAATTGACCAACCGGAAGATAAGGCCGAGGCACTTTATGACCTTCGGGCCCTATCCGCGCGACCCGCTCCCATTTCCAGCCATCGTGATCGCCAGCCGCAACGATCACTTCGGCAGCTTCGAGGCCGCCGAGGAGATCGCCGCCGCCTGGGGCGCGCGGTTTCTGGATGCCGGCGAGGCGGGCCATATCAACGCCGAATCGGGATTCGGTCCGTGGCCGGAAGGTTCGCTCACCTTCGCGCAATTCCTCTCGACGCTGTGAGCGCCAGGGCTATTGCGCCTTCACCTGTTCAATCGCCTCGCTCAACAATTCCAGCATCTTGCTCCTGATGGTCTCGTCGGTTTCAGCGACCCCGGCGGCATCGAAATCGCCTTTCACCTTGCGGAAAACGTCCTCGTCGCCAGCCTCCTCGAAATCGGCGCGGATAACTTCCCTCGCATAGGCTTCCGCGTCTTGATCCGACTTGCCGAGCCTTTCCGCTGCCCATAATCCGAGCAGCCTGTTGCGGCGCGACATGGCCTTGAACTTCAATTCTTCGTCGCGGACGAACATTCGCTCGAATGTTTCTTGCCGCTCCTTCATGTTGGACATGTCTCCGGCCTCCTTGAAACGCCGCCCCGCGGCGTCTGACAAATCATAGCTACCTTAGTAGAAACGTCTGCCAGGAACAGGTCAACCGGATTGTGGGCCTGGCGATCGAAAGGTATCAAACACCATTGAGGTCGCGCCGCGTTTGCGCTACAGACCGCCAAGCCACCTGGCTCATCCCCTTTGCCGAGTCGGACCAATGATCGTCACCGCACAGACCGGCATATAGTCTCAGAGAATGCCATGAACCGTCGTCGCCGTATTTATGAAGGCAAGGCCAAGATTCTTTACGAAGGGCCGGAGCCGGGTACGCTGATCCAGTTTTTCAAGGATGATGCCACGGCCTTCAACAAGAAGAAGCATGACATCGTGGATGGAAAGGGCGTCCTGAACAACCGGATTTCCGAATACCTGTTCGAACATCTGAACAGGATGGGCATTCCCACCCATTTCATCCGCCGGCTCAACATGCGCGAGCAACTCATCCGCGAAGTCGAGATCATCCCGCTGGAGGTCGTCGTTCGCAACATCGCTGCCGGTTCTTTAGCAAAGCGGCTCGGCATCGAAGAGGGCACGGTGCTGCCGCGCTCCATCATCGAGTTCTATTACAAGGCTGATGCGCTGGACGACCCCATGGTGTCCGAGGAGCACATCACCGCCTTTGGCTGGGCGAGCCCGCAGGAGATCGACGACATCATGGCGTTGGCCATCCGCGTCAACGATTTCCTTTCCGGCCTCTTCCTGGGCGTCGGCATTCAGCTCGTCGACTTCAAGATCGAGTGTGGTCGGCTGTGGGAAAACGACATGATGCGCATCGTCGTGGCGGACGAGATTTCACCCGATTCATGCCGCCTCTGGGACATTTCCACCCGCGACAAGCTGGACAAGGATCGGTTCCGCCGCGACATGGGCGGTCTGGTAGAGGCTTATCAGGAGGTGGCGCGCCGGCTCGGCATCATGAACGAGAATGAGGCGCCGAAACCCAGCGGCCCCGTCCTCGTCTCTTCCAAACCGAATGGCAAAACGCGGCACTGACCTGGGGGGCTCCATTGATTAAGGCACGTGTCATCGTCACGCTCAAAAATGGTGTGCTCGACCCGCAGGGGAAAGCCATAGAGGGCGCGCTGGGAGCTCTGGACTTTTCCGGGGTTGGTTCCGTGCGCCAGGGTAAGGTGTTCGACATCGAGCTTGACACGGCTGACAAGGCCAAGGCGGAAGCGGACCTGAAAGAAATGTGCGAGCGCTTGCTGGCGAACACGGTGATCGAAAACTATAGTATAGCCATCACCTGAGGGCGCGCCGAGGTTAATCCAGCAAATGAAATCTGCCGTTATCCAGCTTCCTGGCCTGAATCGCGATCGCGATATGATCGCGGCACTGAAGAAAGTTTCGGGAAATGCGCCTGCGCTTGTCTGGCAGACCGAGACCGAGTTGCCGGACGTCGATCTGATCGTCATTCCCGGCGGTTTTTCCTATGGCGATTATTTGCGTTGCGGCGCGATCGCCGCGCGCATGCCCGTTATGAAGGCGGTCGCCGAAAAAGCCGCACAAGGCGTCATGGTAATGGGCGTGTGCAATGGCTTTCAGATCCTGCTGGAATGCGGCCTCTTGCCGGGTGCACTCATGCGCAACGCCTCTTTGAGGTTTGTCTGTCGGGAAGTAAAGCTCCAGGTCGCCAACGCCAACACTGCCTTTACGCGCGGGTACGCGCCGAATCAGATCATTCGATGCCCGGTTGCCCATCACGACGGCAATTACTTTGCCGAGCCTGAGACGCTGAAGCGCATCGAAGGCGAAGGTCAGGTCGTCTTTCGCTATGCGCAAGGGACAAACCCCAACGGCTCGATCAACGACATCGCGGGGATCGTCAACACCGGTGGCAACGTTCTCGGATTGATGCCGCACCCGGAAAACCTGATCGAGGCCGCTCACGGCGGGACGGACGGGCGTGCCCTTTTCGAAAGCGCCCTGAGCAAGGTCGCGTAATCCGCCGACCAGCCCGGGGAGGCAAAGAATGACCGCGCGACGCGCGATAGCCGCCTTGCCCATTGCCGGCATCATGCTTCTGAGCCTCATCGCCTGCCAAACGGTTGAGCCTGCGCCCCCTGTTGCCGGCAAGAGCGCATCCCTGCGCGTTATGGAGCAGGTGGCCACGGCGGCGCACAAATGCTGGTTTGCGAGCGGGGATCCGACATTCCGCGCCTATCGCATGGCCAACGAGCTGGATTCTCACAGTGGACGACCCCGTTTCCTCCTCGTTCCGGCGACGAATTACGGCGGGCTTCCTCTTCTGGTCGTGCAGGCCGCCGGGTCTTCCAGCAATGTCGAAGTTTTCGGACCTCTGATGCAACAGACCTCGGCTGCAAGGATTTCCACCGATATCCAGCGATGGCGCACCGGGGATGACAGTTGCGTGTAGAAAACACGAGCGCGCCGTGCGTCTTATTCGACGCACAAGTGCGCCATTTCATTGAACTCATGCATCGTGCTTTCCGAAAATCGATTCAGATTTTCGGGCCGATGCTGTAGACCATCGCGGTGTGGCGGAATCATCTCGGGTCATTCGGTACGGCAGATCGCGAAATGAGCGAAAGCGTGAGCGCATCCGGTAAGCGGGTGGTGGGTGGCAATCGGGGAATGGATATGAGGCTTGCGTTTTGATGAGAAAAGCGGGGTATCCCAGGTCGCTTCTGTGGTCTGGCATCGCGATTGGGTCCGGCATTCTAGCGGCACTGGCCGGTATTTATGCGCAAAACCACGAGGCCGGAGAGATGATGCTTATGGAAAACGGCCCGATCGAATCTCTCCAGACGGTGGTGCTGTGCTTGGCGGTCCTGATCTATGCCTTGCGCATCTTTAAATCGGCTGACGGGGTGGCGGCAGCCTGTATCTCCGTCGCGTTCATTCTCATCTTGGCGGTCCTGCGCGAGACGCCTAGCTGCGGAAGTGCGTTCTATGAAGGCGGAATATGCCTGTCGCGCTCCGGAAAGTACGGGATTTCCGGCATTGCATTTCTGGGCGCCCTCGCTCTCGCCTTCATGAGACGCCGACATATTCTTGAGGCACTCCGGCCACGAACGTTCATGTTGTTCTGGCCGCTCGTGCTTGCTGCCGCAATGCTTGCGGGAGCGGATTGGGCCGAACATGCCCATCATCAGGGTATCGAGGAGTTTCTGGAACTCACCGCCTATCTTTATACAATGGCGCATTCGATATGGCTGTTGCGCAAGACATGAAGCGGTTTGCGCTGCGGCAAAACACCTCCGGTTGTTTTTACGGCAGCCCGTGCAACATTGCACGGGCTGCGCTATGAGCCGAGAACATTGAGTTAGAAGCGGCAGCAGATGAACATTCCAAACACCCCCCGCATCACCGACGACCTCGTGGCCGCACATGGGCTGAAACCCGAGGAATATCAGCGCATCCTCGACCTCATCGGGCGCGAACCGACCTTTACCGAACTCGGCATCTTCTCGGCCATGTGGAATGAACACTGTTCCTACAAGAGCTCGAAGAAGTGGCTGCGCACGCTTCCCACCGAGGGACCACAGGTTATCCAGGGGCCGGGTGAGAATGCGGGCGTCGTGGACATCGGCGACGGGCAATGCGTGGTCTTCAAGATGGAGAGCCACAACCATCCCTCCTATATCGAGCCGTACCAGGGCGCTGCGACAGGCGTGGGCGGCATATTGCGCGATGTTTTCACAATGGGTGCGCGGCCTATCGCGGCCATGAACGCACTGCGCTTCGGTTCACCGGACCATCCCAAAACGCGGCATCTGGTGGCAGGCGTCGTGGCCGGCATCGGCGGCTACGGCAATTCTTTCGGTGTGCCGACGGTGGGTGGCGAGCTCAATTTCGATCCGCGCTACAATGGCAACTGCCTGGTCAATGCGTTCGCGGCAGGACTGGCGCGCACGGATGCCATCTTTTACTCCAAGGCCGAGGGTGTCGGTCTTCCGGTCGTGTATCTCGGAGCCAAGACGGGTAGAGACGGCGTTGGCGGCGCGACGATGGCTTCTGCCGAGTTCGACGCGGACATCGACGAGAAGCGGCCGACCGTCCAGGTCGGCGATCCCTTCACGGAAAAGTGCCTTCTGGAAGCCTGCCTGGAACTGATGGCGACGGGCGCCGTCATCGCCATTCAGGACATGGGAGCAGCCGGGCTTACATGTTCGGCGGTCGAGATGGGCGCCAAGGGCGATCTCGGCATCGAGCTTGATCTCGATAAAGTGCCGGTGCGCGAGGAGCGCATGAGCGCTTACGAGATGATGCTTTCGGAAAGCCAGGAACGCATGCTCATGGTCCTGCGCCCCGAAAAGGAAACCGAGGCGGAAGCGATCTTCCGCAAATGGGGTCTCGATTTCGCCATCGTGGGACGCACAACCGACGACCGGCGCTTTCGCGTCCTGCATCAGGGCGAGGAGATGGCGAACCTGCCCATCAAGGAATTGGGCGACGAGGCACCGGAATATGACCGTCCCTGGGTTGCGCCGGCGGCGCCCGCTGCCCTCGACCCGTCCAGCATCCCCGAGACTGACATTGCCGATGCGCTTCTGAAACTCGTTGGCTCGCCTGATCTTTCTTCCCGCCGCTGGGTGTGGGAGCAATACGATACGTTGATCCAAGGAAATTCCCTGCAAATTCCAGGTGGCGATGCGGGTGTGGTCCGCGTCGAGGGACATCCGACAAAGGCCCTCGCCTTCTCCTCCGATGTGAACCCGCGTTATTGCGAGGCCGATCCTTACGAGGGTGGCAAACAGGCGGTGGCCGAATGTTGGCGCAATCTGACGGCGACCGGCGCCGAGCCGCTTGCAGCTACCGACAATCTCAATTTCGGCAGTCCCGAGCGCCCCGAAATCATGGGGCAGTTTGTGCGTGCCATCGAGGGTGTCGGAGAAGCGTGCCGCACACTCGGATTTCCAATCGTCTCCGGCAATGTCTCGCTCTACAACGAAACATTGGGCGAACCCATCCTGCCGACGCCCACGATCGCCGGCGTCGGCCTCATTCCTGACTGGTCGCGCATGGCCCGCATTGGCTTTGCAGCAGAGGGCGAGGTTATCCTGCTGGCCGGCGCGCCAGAGGACTGGGGCACGCATCTCGGTCAGTCGGCCTATCTGCGCGATGTTCATGGTCGCGCTGAGGGACCGCCGCCGCCGGTCGATCTGGCACACGAAAAGCAGGTCGGGGACTTTGTCCGCGGGTTGATACGAACGGGAATGGCCACCGCGGTGCATGACTGCTCCGACGGCGGTCTTGCGGTGGCCGTCGCAGAGATGGCCATAGCGTCAGGCATAGGCGCACGCATTCATCCCAACGGGGGGAATTCGGCTGCTGTCTTTTTTGGTGAAGATCAGAGTCGCTACGTCTTCACCTGCACGCGTCAAGACGTGGATAAGGTGCTCGAAAAGGCGCGCGAGGCCGACGTTTCACTCTTCGTCATCGGCGAGACAGGCGGCAGTGAATTGAAACTGGGCAAGGCGCATGCCATATCGGTTGAAGACATCAAGAATACCCATGAGGGCTGGTTCCCCCGCTATATGCAGGGCTGACAAGCAGAACGGGTGAGCCGAAGGGGAGAACGATCATGGCAATGAGCGCTGGTGATATTGAACGCCTCATCAAAGAGGCCATTCCCGATGCAAAGGTGACCATCCGCGACCTGGCTGGTGACGGCGATCACTATGCTGCGGAAGTCGTTGCCGAAAGTTTCCGCGGCAAGACACGGGTGCAGCAGCATCAGATGGTTTACGAGGCCCTCAAGGGCAATATGGGCGGCGTGCTGCACGCGCTCGCCCTGCAGACCAGCGTCCCGGACTAATCGGCCGTGGTCGGATCGATGGTGTTTCGCACCTGCGCGATACTGTTTGCCGGGAAGCCGGCTGTCTCAGCATGCTGGCGGATAAGGTCCTCGTTTGGCGCCCGATAGATGCAATAGATCTTGTTGTCGGTGACATAGCTGTGGACCCATTGAATCTCCGGACCAAGATCCTGAAGAACATCGCATGACTTTTGCGAGGCGCCTTTCAGATCCTCCTGGCCAAGTTGCCCGACTCCCGGCATTTCCCGTTCAATGACGAATTGCGGCATTGTCTCTCCTCCTCGTCGAATGCCTCCATCATAACGATATCACGCTCCGGCCCTATGACAAGCGTCGCGGCCAAGGCCGTTTGCATCTCTTGCGAGGGCCAAGCATTGCGTCACGGAGGCTCGTGCAATAGATATGAAACAGAAGCGTTTTGCGGTCGGGTGGACGACATCTGACATCAGCATGCGGAAAGCAAAGAGATAGAGCGACCCTTTTGCGTCCAGGTGAACGCATGGTGCTCTGGGTTACCAATGCCGGCCCTTGAACCCGGCAATGAAAGGACGGCGCTATGAGCGGCATCAACGAGTTTATCGACAATGAGGTGAAGACGAACGATGTCGTTCTCTTCATGAAAGGCACGCCCGATTTCCCACAGTGCGGGTTTTCCGGACAGGTCGTGCAGATCCTCGATTATGTCGGTGTGGACTACAAGGGCATCAACGTTCTTACCTCGGATGACCTGCGCCAGGGAATCAAGGAATATTCCAACTGGCCCACAATTCCGCAGCTTTACGTAAAGGGCGAATTTGTCGGCGGTTGCGACATCGTGCGTGAGATGTTTCAGGCAAGTGAATTGCAGTCGTTCCTTGAGGAGAAAGGCGTAAGCGCCCGCGGGGCCGCCTGACTCAATGAAACGGCGGTGCAGGCACTATTAACCTGCACACGCATCTCATAAAGTTTTTATAATCCAGTGTAGCGCCGGCCAATGGTCGGCGCGTTTTTCCGTCCCCTCTTCAAGATCCTCAGTTCTTCGTCGGATCTTCATCGTTTTCCAGCGCGTCCTCCCGCGCGCCTTTATTCGGAGATAAGCATGGGTGAGCCCGCCACTCGTGAACAACCTTTCCAGCCGTCCCTTGCAATCAGCAGAGCGGAATTTATCGGTCTTGCCGCGGCCCTCATGGCGCTCAATGCGATGGCCATCGACATCATGCTGCCTGCGCTCCAGCAGATCGGTGGTGCATTGAACGTCGCCGATGAAAACAGCCGTCAATTCATCATTACCGCGTACTTGTTGGGCCTGGGGGCTGCGCAGCTCTTCTACGGGCCGATAACGGACCGGTTCGGGCGCCGAGCGCCGCTCCTCATCGGCACGGTAATTTACATTATCACGTCACTTGCCGCGGTTTTCGCGCCGAGCTTTTCCACTCTGCTCATCCTGCGGGTGCTGCAGGGCGTCGGCGCCGCCTCCACCCGCGTCATCGTCGTCTCGGCCATTCGCGACGTCTTCGGCGGCAGGCGAATGGCTGAAGTGATGTCCATGGTGATGATGGTGTTCATGGTCGTGCCGGTCATGGCACCCACCTTGGGTCAGGCAGCGATGTTCGTGGGCAACTGGCGTGCAATTTTCCTGTTGATGGCGGGGGTGGCGTTTTTCATCTGCATCTGGGCGTTCCTACGGCTTCCTGAAACACTTGCACCTGAGATGCGGCGTTCACTTCGTTTCAACACCATCATCGAAGGCTTTCGTTTTGTCCTCACGAACCGCACCGCGCTATGCTACACGCTCGCCGCAACGGCGGTTTTTGGCGGGCTTTTCGGCTTCATCAATTCGGCACAGCAAATATATGTCGATATCTATGGCCTCGGCGCCTGGTTCCCTTTGTTGTTCGCAATCGGCGCCGGACTGATGGCGCTATCATCGTTCACCAATTCCCGCTTCGTCGGCCGTTTCGGGATGCGCAGGCTTTCTCATGGCGCTTTGGTCGGTTTCGTTCTCGTCAATGGCGTCTGGCTTCTGCTCACCTTTATCGGACCGATCCCTTTCCCTCTGTTTTTCCTGCTTTTCTCCCTTTCCATGTTCCAGTTCGGCTGGGTGGGACCGAATTTCAACTCAATCGCCATGGAGCCGCTTGGGCATGTGGCGGGAACGGCGGCAGCCGTTCTGGGCTTCGTCACCACGCTGGGTGGCGGCCTACTCGGGGCGATAATCGGGCAAGCGTTTGATGGCACGCTGATGCCGCTGGCGGGAGGCTATTTCATTCTGGGAGTAATCGCGCTCGTCCTGGTGCTTCTTGGCGAGCGCGGGCGCCTGTTTCAGCAGGTCAGCCCAGCCGTATAGCCATATTTGATCCGGGTGAAATCGCCCTCGCGAAGATGAAGACGGGACGCGTCAGCGTCCCGTAAAATCGCCATCAGGTTTCCGGAACTGCTTCAAAGGGCACGGAAATCTCCGGCGTTTTTTCCATCCAGGCTGGTACGGGCAGACCTTTTTCACGCAGGAAAGCCGGATTGAAGAGTTTGGACTGATAGCGCGTACCATAGTCACACAGCATGGTGACAATGGTGTGGCCCGGCCCCATTTCCCTGGCCAACCGGATCGCGCCTGCAATGTTGATGCCGGTGGAGCCGCCAAGGCACAGCCCCTCCTCCTGCACGAGGTCGAAAATAATAGGCAGGGCTTCAGCATCCTCGATCTGATAGGAGAAATCGGGCTGAAAGCCTTCCAGATTGGCAGTCACCCTGCCCTGCCCGATGCCTTCGGTGATCGAACTGCCCTCGGCCTTCAGTTCACCTGCGGTATAGTAACTGTAGAGCGCCGCCCCCAGTGGATCGGCAAGCGCAACCTTGACGTCCGGCTTCCTTGCACGCAATCCGTCGCCGACGCCGGCCAGCGTACCGCCGGTACCGACGGCAGAAACAAACCCGTCGACCTTGCCTTCGGTCTGGCGCCAGATTTCCTCCGCCGTTGTCACACGATGCCCGTCCCGATTGGCAACGTTGTCGAACTGGTTGGCCCAGATCGCTCCGTTGGGATCGGTGCGCGCCAGTTGCTCGGCAAGGCGGCCTGACAGCTTCACATAGTTATTGGGGTTCCGATACGGCACCGCCGGTACCTCGATCAGCTCGGCGCCAAGGACACGCAAGGCGTCCTTCTTCTCCTGGCTTTGCGTTTCGGGGATGACGATCACAGTGCGATAACCGAGCGCCTTGGCAACCACCGTCAGGCCGATGCCAGTGTTGCCGGCCGTCCCTTCCACGATCGTCCCGCCCTGGCGCAACAGGCCGCGCCTTTCCGCATCGCGGATGATGAACAGCCCCGCCCGGTCCTTCACCGACTGGCCGGGATTCATGAATTCGGCCTTGCCGTAGATCTCGCAGCCGGTTTGCTCCGAAGCGCGCCTGAGGCGGATGAGTGGCGTGTTACCGATGGTGTCGATCACCGAATTATGCATGGCCGGTCCTCGTTCGCGCCCAGACGGGGGTTAAAGCGTAACGGAAACCTAGAAACGCAGGCGGCTAGTGGCAAGCCTCCGTTTTCCGCCGCAAGCTCATTCGCGGGCAAATGCTTCGGCAATACAGCGCTACCGGAGACGTATTTTGCGGTCCTCCCCGGAAGCGGTGATCGTGTCGGTCGTCAGGCAGCTTTTGAGCCGAAACGCATGGAACCGCCCTTGCGGTCGCGGCGATTGCGTTTCCGGCGCTGCGGCTTGCCAGCGGCTTCCTTTCTTATGGCCTCGCCGCCATTTCTTGCCTTCGAAGCAGCCTCCGGACTACGTGCTTTGGAAGGAACCGCCGTCTTCGGCTGCACCGGGTCGGGGTCGCCCGTCACATCCCTGGACACGGGAAGGGGCATCCGAATGACGCGCTCCACCTGCCGCAGCTTGTTTCCCTCACCTGGATCGCAAAGCGTGATCGCTTCGCCGTCGGCACCATTTCGCGCCGTGCGGCCGATGCGGTGGACGTAACTCTCCGCTTCGTCAGGCAGGTCGAAATTCACCACATGGCTTATTCCGGGAACGTCGATTCCACGGGCGGCAATGTCGGTTGCCACCAGAATGCGGACAACGCCCTCACGAAAATCATTGAGGGCCCGCTGGCGTGCGTTCTGGGACTTGTTGCCGTGGATGACAGCAGCCTCGAATCCGTCACGCTGAAGGTCGCGCGTGACCCGGTCGGCCCCATGCTTCGTGCGGGCGAACACGATGACCTGGCCCATCCCCTTGTCCGAAAGCAGTTCGGCCAATACGGTCCGCTTTTGCCGGAGGCGCGCCATGACGACGTGCTGCCGGACCTTGTCGGCGGTGGTGCCCTGCCGGGCGATCTCGATGCGAACGGGATCGCGCAGGAGCGTTTTCGACAGCTTCTCGATCTCCGTCGGCATGGTGGCCGAGAAAAGCGCTGTCTGGCGTGCAGGATGCGTTGCCTTCGCAATACGGCGGACATCGTTGATGAAGCCCATGTCGAGCATGCGGTCGGCTTCATCGAGCACCAGCCAAGTGGTGTCGGAGAGTACAACCTCACCTTCGCGCACCAGATCGGTAAGCCGGCCTGGCGTGGCGATCAGGATATCGACGCCAGACGCCATGCGCTTGACCTGGCTCCGGCGCGAAACGCCGCCGAGCACAAGTGCGGTGGAAACGTGCGCGCCGGCTGCAAGCTCACGCACAACCTTCTCGATCTGCACCGCAAGTTCACGCGTCGGCACAAGAATAAGCGCGCGAGCGGTTCGGGGGCGGCGCTTGTTTCCAAGCCCGATGATCCGCGACAGGATCGGCAGCGAAAAGGCCGCCGTCTTTCCAGAGCCCGTCTGAGCAATACCGAGAATGTCGCGGCCTTCGAGGAAGGGAGGGATTGCCTTCTCCTGGATGGGCTTAGGAGCGGACATGCCCGCATCGGTGGCGGCTTTCAGCAGCGTGCCTGTAATTCCGAGTTGCGCGAAGCCGAGCGGGTTCGCATTGTCTTGAATGGTCAATAGTTTCTCTTTCGTCAGCGGCCCAGAGTTCCGGCCGCAACTTGCAATGCGGCAGGGCGCAACCTGCCGATTATGGATTTAATGAACGACAAGGCGGCGGAGCCCTGCTCCGCGCGGCTGCGCTGTCGCGCCCGGTGCGTGCTGCGCCGGGATTCCCGCCTTTCGAACCAGAGGAACGTGAGGGAGAAAAGACGCAACCAGTCTCGTTTGAGAAAGCCGGCAGACCCGGCTCATGCGCCTGTGTTGCCCATATGGCGTACGAACGGGCAAAGTGCAAACGATTAATTTTGGAAGCACGGTTTGCTGCTTCAGGAGAGACCGGCCATCTTGCCCAACGCCAGCACCGACCGCCAGTTGCGCGCCGTCATCGATAGCTTCAGCGTCGGCTGGATTTTCGGCGCAAAGCGCGACCGTCCCATGCCGTCGGGCGTATGCAGGTAGAGCACCCTGCCCCTTATGTCGAAGCGTTCCGTGCCGGTTGCCTTTTGCGCCAGAGCGGTAATCTTATCGGCATCCTGCACACGTTCCATAAGCGCGGCATGCAACTTCGTCGGCTCGCCTGTCGCCTCGGGATAAGGATTCTGCGCTATCAGCTCCGCCCATTCGGCAGCACTCGCCACCAGCACGCTTTTCTCAAAGCCCATTCGGTCCCCGACCAGCGCGGTTACCTTGTCGGCCACTTCACGCCCGGTGAGATTCGAGGACAGAACCGCATTGCCGCTGTTGATATAGGTTTTCACCATCGAGAAGCCCGCGTCATCCAGCACCGTGCGAAGCTGTTTGACGGGGAGTTGCGTCGCGCCGCCGACGCCCCGAAACAGAACCACATAGCGGGTCTGCTGATGGCTCATATCAGAAGGCTCGCGATTGTCTCGTCATCGGTGATGTCCTGATATGCCCATCCCGACTCGTCGAAGCGCCTGAGGAGCGTGGGAAAATTGCGCCGGTCCCTCGTCTCGAGACCGATCAGTACCGAGCCGAAATTGCGCGCGGACTTCTTCAGATACTCAAATCGCGTGATGTCGTCATCCGGCCCCAGCAGATCAAGAAAATCGCGCAGTGCGCCTGGGCGCTGCGGGAAGCGGAAGATGAAATACTTCTTCAATCCCTCGAAGCGAAGTGCCCTTTCCTTCACGTCCGGCAAGCGTTCGAAATCGAAATTACCGCCCGAAACAATCGAAACGACAGTGCGGCCCCGCAGGTCCTTGCGAGTGAAATCCTTCAACGCGTCGATTGTCAGGGCACCCGCCGGTTCGAGGACCACACCCTCGATGTTCAGCATCTCCGTCATGGTAGAACACAGGCGATTTTCAGGAATGACATGAACGTCTTGCGCGGAAAATCTCTTCAGATGCTTGAAAGGCAGGCGTCCAACCTCCGCGACCGCTGCGCCATCGACGAAATTATCCACACGGGACAGTTTCACCCGTTTGTTCGCGGCAAGGCTTTCATGCAGGCTCGCGGCGCCGGCAGGCTCGGCGAAGGCGAAACGAACGTCGGCGCCGAAATCCTGCAAGAAGCCGCTGACGCCTGCCGCCAGCCCGCCTCCGCCCACGGGCAGCATGACGAGTGCGCCATCCAGCCGATCGCCCATCTGGTCTGCCAGTTCCAACGCCACGGTGGCCTGGCCTTCAATGATATCGGCATGATCGAAGGGAGGCACCATCAGCGCCCCGCCGGTGCTCGCAAAATCCTCGGCTGCGGCATAGCTCTCTTCGAAGAAATCACCGATGAGGCGGACCTCGATCCATTCGCCTCCGAACAGCCGCGTCTTGTCGATTTTCTGCTGCGGAGTCGTGACCGGCATGAACACCACGCCCTTGCGTGAAAAATGGCGGCAGACATAGGCAAAACCCTGCGCGTGATTGCCCGCGGAGGCGCAGACGAAGCCATTCTCACCGATGCCTTCCAGAATGGCTTTGCGCATGAAGTTGAAGGCCCCACGCAGCTTGTACGAGCGCACGGGCGTCAAGTCCTCTCGTTTCAGGAGTACGCGAGCACCCACTTTCCTGGAGAGATAATCGTT
>JAJUHJ010000019.1 GCA_029279965.1 Phyllobacteriaceae bacterium | reverse complement strand
TGTCCGCCCGGCCCGGCTGATCGCTGCCCGAATGGCGTCTTCGATGCTTTCACTCGAAGAACCAGCCAACTCCACGATCTTGTAGATGTGTTGCTCATCCATAGTCACACTCCTGCAAAGCTCCACACGGGTATCTGTGCCTCAAAGGCCCTTTGGAAAGGTCGGCCTCTGAAAAAGGACATCCTCCTGCCCGACAGAAGCGTCGAGCTGGAGCACGTCGGGGAGCTCCTTTCGCAGACGGCGCCGCTTGTTTTGCACGCAATCACGGCGCTTGCTTGAGCGGACAAATGGCTTCACATGAGACCACCCTCACGGTATGGCCCTGTTGTAGCCAACGGCCGAACGGTCCTCATGTCCCTAGATTCAGTCCGTGCATTTTTTGCCAGCCACGCTCCCGACGTTCCTGTGATCGTCACGGAAGCGAGCTCTGCGACAGTGTCTCTCGCCGCAGAGGCACATAAGGTCCTTCCAGAGCAGATCGCGAAGACGCTCTGCCTGCGAGCGGGAGAGCAGATATTGCTGATCGTGACGAACGGAACAGCCAGGCTCGACAATCGTAAATTCAAGGATCAATTCGGCGCCAAGGCGCGCATGCTCGACGCCGGTCAGGTCCTGGCGGCGACCAGCCATCCGGTGGGTGGCGTTTGCCCGTTCGGATTGCCTCAACCGCTTCCGGTCTATTGCGACGTGTCTCTGCAAGCCTATGACGAGGTCGTGCCTGCTGCTGGATCGAGCAACGCCGCGGTTCGGATCAGTCCCCAAAGATTGGCCGATCTGACTGACGCGTCATGGATAAACGTCTGTCGGTAGGGCAGAAGCTCCCAGCACCAGTCGCGTGCGGCTGGCGCATGCATTGCAAGCCGCAAGAACCGTATTTCAGCTCCAGGCATTTCAACCCCGCAAGCATCCTATACGGCGCCACGGGCGCCTTCGTGCCTGTCCGGTAGACGCTCACGGAAACGCAGTCTCGTCTTCTGCCCGTTACCGCCACCACCTTCGCGGTTATTGGCAGCGCGTGCATCAACGCCGGAACGGCGGGCCTTGCGAATGTCTTGAAGAGGGGAACAAGGATTTCACTGGATCGTTTGGCGTCTCAGTTCTCTTGCGCAGACGCGCAGAACGCTGGAGCCCTTCCTCCTCCCGGGGCTGACAGCGGGCCGCCCCGGTTTTCGCGCCCCGGGGCGGCCTTTTTTCTTTCCCTTTGCCGGTTGTCACTTGCTGGGCTAAAGCGGTCGGGAATAGATCACGAGATCCCGTCCCGATGGATAACACGCGACCTGAATCCCTCCTCCTCGGCATCGATACGGGTGGCACGTACACCGATGCTGTCCTTTATAGCGAGGCTGCGGGCCTGGTCGCAAAAGCCAAGGCCCTGACCACCCGTCACGACCTGGCGCTTGGAATAGCGGAAGCGGTCGGCGCGGTCCTTGAAGACGCGGAAGCCCTGCACCATCGTATCGGCCTCGTTTCGATGTCGACCACGCTTGCCACCAATGCTCTCGTGGAAGGCCAGGGTGGGCGCGCGGGGTTGGTGATGGTGGGGTTTTCGCAGGCGGACCTAGAGCGTGACGGCCTGCGCGCCGCTCTCGGCCAGGATCCGGCAATCTTCCTGCCTGGCGGTCACGATGTGCACGGCAATGAAACGCCTCTCGACCTTGCTCCCCTTGGCTCCTGGCTGGAAACAACCGCAAAGGCGGTGGACAGCTTCGCCGTCTGCGCCTATTTCGCGGTGCGCAACCCGGCTCATGAGATCGCCGTTTGCGATGAAATCCGCGCGCGCACCGGCCTGCCAGTCACGGCAAGTCATGAACTTTCCACAAAGCTCGGCGGCCCCCGCCGGGCGCTGACGACACTCCTCAATGCCCGGCTGATCGCCCTCATCGACCGCCTGATCGTGGCGACCACAGGTTTTCTGGACGAGCGGGGAATCACTGCGCCGCTCATGGTCGTGCGTGGCGACGGCGCACTCGTTACAGCATCGCTTGCCCGCGCACGGCCCATCGAAACGATCCTTTCGGGCCCCGCTGCGAGCCTCGTGGGCGCGCAGCATCTTACCGGCCTTACCGATGCCGTGGTTTCGGACATCGGGGGAACGACGACAGATGTCGCGCTTCTTTCTGCCGGGCAGCCGCGCCTGGATGCCGAGGGGGCAACGGTCGGCGGCTGGCGCACCATGGTAGAGGCGGTGGCCATGCACACATTCGGGATCGGGGGCGATTCGGAAGTGAGGCTGGCGGACGATGCGATGGAAGAATCGCTGCGTCTCGGCCCGCGCCGGCTCGTTCCGTTGTCGCTCGCCGAGACGCTGCATCCCGGTTCGGTGAGACCGGAGCTCGAGCGGCAGGCGCGAGAACCTCGATCGGGGCGGCTCGACGGCCGTTTCGCCTTTTCCACCGGGCTACCGGACTCCTTCGCTGCCGGCCTGTCGTCCGGTGAGGCGCGGGTGTTCAGCCGCCTTGACAAAGCCCCGCAACCGCTCGACAGAATAATCGTTTCCAACCTTGAGCTTGCCGCGCTTCAGCGCCTCGTCGCCCGCGGACTTGCCCAGATTTGCGGCTTTACACCGTCGGATGCCGCTCACGTTGCCCGTCGTCAGTCTACCTGGGACAGAGAATCGGCGCTGCTCGGCGCAGAGCTTTTTGCGCGCCACTGCCATGCCCGCGGCCGTTTCCTCTCCGAGGAGGCGCAGGCCATCGGTGAACGGGTGCTGCAATCGCTGACGCGCCGCTCCGCCGAAGCAATCCTCCAAACAGCGTTTGCCGAAGACGGGCTGGAAATGCCTCCCGATCATCCATTCGTTCGAAGGGCGCTGGACCGGAGCGAGGGTGTCGTGCGGACGGCCGTCACGCTCGACCGGCCGGTGGTCGGGCTCGGTGCGTCGGCCCGCCTCCACTATGGCAGCCTCGGTCGGCTGCTTTCGGGTGAATGCCTCTTGCCGGAGCATATGGATGTTGCCAATGCCATCGGTGCCGTCGTGGGTCAGGTGCGTGTTGCCGCCGAAGCGAGCGTGACGCAACCGAGCGAAGGCCGCTTTCGCGTGAATGACGGCGTGGAGACGCGCGATTTCCGCGATGAGGAAGAGGCGCTGGCATTCGCCGAGGAGCGCACACGCGCCCTTGCTGCCTCGCGTGCAGCGGAGGCCGGGGCCGAAACGCACGGCCTCACCGCCACCCGAGCCGTAAAAAGCGTCGAGGTGGACGGCCAGCACCTGTTCATCGAAGCCACGGTCACTGCTGTGGCCGTCGGACGGCCTCGTATCGCGGCCTGAATGATTGACCGTCAGCACCCGGCATGGTCAAACGCTGGCGGTGCAACTGCGGAGGTTTGAATGAGCGATTGTGTCGATGTCAGTGGGCTGAAGATTTCCCGGGCTTTGTACGATTTCACGGTGCAGGAAGCTTTGCCCGGCACAGGCGTCGCTCCGGAGACGTTTTGGGAAGCGCTCGCGGATATCGTGCATACACTCACGCCGGCGAACCAGGCTCTGCTGGCAAAGCGCGACACCCTGCAGCAAAAGATCGACGCCTGGCACCGGGAACACGGGGCGCCCACGGATCTGGACGCCTATGAAACGTTCTTGCGCGAAATCGGCTATCTTCTTCCCGAGGGGCCGGATTTCAACGTCACGACGAGCAATGTCGATCCCGAGATCGCCGAAACCGCAGGGCCCCAGCTCGTGGTGCCGGTCACGAATGCGCGCTATGCGCTCAATGCCGCCAATGCACGATGGGGTTCGCTCTACGACGCGCTCTATGGCACCGATGCCATTCCGGAATCCGATGGCGCAGAGCGCGGTGGTGGATACAATCCCCGGCGGGGAGAGAAGGTGATCGCCTGGGCGCGCGATTTCCTGAACGAAAGTGCACCGCTCGACGGCGCGAGTTGGGCCGAAGCGGCAGGTCTGTTCATCAAGGACGGAAGGCTGGCCGTCGACATCGGGGCGGGCACGGCGGGTCTGAAGGATCCAGCGCAGTTCGTGGCCTATGGGGAAGAGTCGGACCGCCCGCAAAGGATCATGCTGGCCAGGAACGGCCTTCACATCGAGATCGTCATCGACCCGGACCACCCGATCGGCAGGACCGACAAAGCCGCCATAGCCGATGTCATCCTTGAAGCAGCCTTGACCACAATTCAGGACTGCGAGGACTCGGTTGCGACAGTGGATGCCGAGGACAAGGTGCTCGCCTACCGGAACTGGCTCGGCCTGATGAAGGGGGACCTTACCGAGACGTTCGAAAAAGGCGGGAAGACCGTAAGGCGCGTGCTGAACGATGATAAACATCTGAAAGCGCCGGACGGCTCGCCGGTCGCATTTCCCGGACGCTCGCTGATGCTGGTGCGAAATGTCGGCCACCTGATGACCAATCCCGCGATCCTCGACCGGGAGGGTAATGAAGTTCCCGAAGGGATCATGGATGCCATGTTCACGTCCATGATCGCCTTGCACGATGTCGGACCCAACGGGCGCCGCATGAACAGCCGGGCTGGATCGGTCTACATCGTCAAGCCGAAGATGCACGGGCCCGAGGAAGTGGCGTTCGCCGCCGAACTTTTCGCTCGGGTCGAGAAGGCGCTCAGCATGCCTGCCAACACGCTGAAGATGGGCATCATGGACGAGGAGCGGCGGACCACGGTCAATCTCAAGGAGTGCATCCGTGCGGCCAGCGAACGGGTGGTCTTCATCAACACCGGCTTTCTCGACCGCACCGGCGACGAGATTCACACATCCATGGAGGCCGGGCCGATGATCCGTAAGGGCGACATGAAGCAGTCGGCCTGGATTTCCGCCTATGAAAACTGGAATGTGGACGCCGGCCTTGCCTGCGGGCTTTCCGGCCGCGCGCAGATCGGCAAGGGCATGTGGGCCATGCCCGACCTGATGGCGGCAATGCTCGAACAGAAGATTGGCCACCCCGAGGCCGGCGCCAACACGGCCTGGGTGCCCTCACCCACCGCCGCCACTCTTCATGCGACCCATTATCACAAGGTCGACGTCAAGGCCGTTCAGGAAAGCCTCAAGTCGCGGCCGCCGGCGAAGCTTGGCGACATACTCTCCATACCCGTGGCCATTCGGCCCAACTGGTCGCCTGAGGAGATCAAGCAGGAACTCGATAACAACGCGCAAGGGATACTCGGCTATGTCGTGCGCTGGATCGACCAGGGCGTGGGCTGCTCAAAGGTTCCGGACATCAACAATGTCGGTCTGATGGAGGATCGCGCCACCTTGCGCATTTCCTCCCAGCACATCGCCAATTGGCTGCATCACGGCATCGTCAGCCGCGATGAGGTGATGGAGACCATGAAACGGATGGCAGAAATCGTCGACCGGCAGAATGCCGGTGATCCCGCCTACGAAGCGATGGCGCCCGATTTCGAAAGCTCGGTTGCGTTCCAGGCTGCCTGTGACCTGGTCTTCAAGGGCCGTGAACAGCCAAACGGTTATACGGAACCGGTACTGCATGCCCGCCGGCGCGAGAGGAAGGCGCTGGCGAACTAGCCGGTGCCTCGCCGGCAGCGGCGCGGGAAAAAAACCATGATTGTCCTCGCCATAGACACCGCCTCATCGCTCTGCGCAGCCTGCCTTTATGATTCCACTGCCGAAAACGAAATGGGGCGGGCAGTGCTCGACCTCGGCAAGGGGCATGCCGAGCATGTCATGGCCGTTGTCGGCGAGGCGCTGGCGAATGCCGGCCTTGCCTATGAGGATGTCGATGCCGTGGCCGTGTCGGTGGGGCCTGGCTCGTTCACCGGCGTGCGCGTCGGCGTGGCGGCCGCACGCGGTCTTGCATTGGCGTTGAAGATTCCGGCGATTGCCGTTTCGACGCTTGAAGCCATTGCCGCTGAAACCCGGGAAACCTTCCCGCACCGGCCGGTGCTTGCCGCGATCGGCCGGGGCGAAAGCCTCGCAATCGCCCGCTTTGATGGGCAGGGCGTCTGTCATGACGGACCCAGGCGCGCCTTGCTGCCTGAGATTGCCGATATCGCCCGGACAGAGCACCCGGTGCTGGCCGGAGACGCGGCGGAAGCGATATCGCTCGCCGCTGGCGGGGCGTTGGACATCGGCCCCCGCGCCGCGACGGCGGATATCGCCCTTTATGCACGCATTGCCGCCGCCCGCCCGCCCAATGGGGGCAAACCACGGCCTCTTTACCTGCGCGCGCCGGATGCCAAGCCGCAATCCGCTTTCGCACTGCCGGTGAGGGAACGGTAATGGCGCTTTCCTTCGCTCCATTCAGGCGCCGGGATTTCATGGTCCGCCGCCTGGAGGCAGACGACATCCCGATATTGACGGCCATCCACGAGCAGCATTTTGCCCGCCCCTGGACCGACAGCGAGTTCGAATCCCTGCTTGCGCAGGATGCCGTGATCGGTTTTGCGGCGGTCGAGGAGGGGACGGCGCGGGCAGAGCCTTGCGGTTTCATTCTGGCCCGGCGAGCGGCCGGCGAGGCAGAGATACTGACGATCGCCGTTGCGCGTGCCTATCGCCGCCGTGGCATCGGCCGTGCTCTCATGGATGCGGTGTTGCGCATGCTGCATGCGGAGCGCGTCGAGGCGCTTTTCCTGGAGGTGGACGAAAAGAACACGGCGGCGCTCGCCCTGTACGGCCGCCTTGGTTTCCGGCAAGTCGGCCGCCGCCCCGACTACTACGACAATCCGGGCTCTCCCCGCGGCAACGCGCTTGTCATGCGCCGGGATCTCCGTCAGGAACGCTGATGGGAGCGAGAACAAAAGCGACCTTCACGGCGATCCGGATTGCGACCAAGATCCTCATCATCGCCAGCTACACATTGCCGCTGATGCTGGTGCAGGAGATCGCGCTGCGTACCGGCTGGTGGAGCGACCGTGCCCCGCCCCGGCTTTGGCACCGGCTGACGTTGAAAGTGCTCGGCATCCGCGTTCATCTTTCCGGTGCGCCCGCCTCCCAGCGCCCGCTGCTGATCGTCTCCAACCACGTGTCCTGGACAGACATCATCGTGCTGGGGTCGATCACCGGCATCCATTTCATTGCCAAATCGGATGTGCGTGGCTGGCCCGTAATGGGCACGTTCGCCCGTCTGCAGCGGTCGGTCTTTGTCGAACGGGAGCGCAAACGCACCTCCCCGGAACAGGCGCGAGAGATTGCCGAACGGCTTGCCAATGGCGATCCGATGGTGCTGTTCGCGGAAGGGACGACCGGTGACGGCAGCCGTGTCCTGCCGTTCAAGAGTACGCTGTTCGGTGCCGCGCGCATCGCACTCGGTGCCATAGAAGCGGATCACGTGCTGGTGCAGCCCGTCGCCATCGCCTATATGCGCGCCGACGGGCTGCCGCTCGACCGGCGCGAGCGCGGCGCGATTGCCTGGATCGGCGCGGTTGACTTCGTGCCCCATCTGATGTCGCTGCTTCGACGTGGCGCGCTGGACGTGGAGGTGCGCTTCGGCGCTCCGATCCCGTTTGCGGCGGATGGAGACCGCAAGGCAATTGCCCTGACGACACAAGCCGATGTCAGGCGCCTGCTCGTTTCTGCTTTGCGCGGACGCGGATGAGGCGGCAAGATTGGCCTGTTTTTTAAGACCGAAAAGCGTTAGTTAGCTCTCCATGGAACAGAACCCGATGCTGGAAAGTTCAGGCGACGTCGAACCGCCGAAGGACAAGAAGGTCTTCGTGAAGACCTATGGCTGCCAGATGAATGTCTATGATTCCCAGCGCATGGCGGACGCACTGGCGGCCGACGGCTATGGGATCACCGACGATATCGAGGACGCCGACCTCGTCCTCCTCAACACTTGCCATATCCGTGAAAAGGCAGCCGAAAAGGTCTATTCGGAGCTTGGTCGCATCCGGCAACTCAAACACGAGCGGGCGCGCAGGGGCCGCGAGACGGTCGTGGGCGTTGCCGGTTGCGTCGCCCAGGCCGAAGGACAGGAGATCCTGCGCCGCGCATCGGCGGTCGACCTCGTCATCGGGCCGCAGACCTATCACCGCCTGCCCGCTGTCGTTGAACGCGCCAGGGCCGGTGAAAAGATCGTCGAGACCGAATATGCCCTGGAAGACAAGTTCGAGCATCTGCCCGCGCCCGAGCGCAACGCGGTGCGAAGCCGCGGGGTTACCGCTTTCCTTACCGTGCAGGAGGGATGCGACAAGTTCTGCACTTTTTGCGTCGTGCCCTACACGCGCGGCGCCGAAGTTTCCCGCCCCGTCGCGCAGATCGTTGCCGAGGCCGAACGGCTGGCGCAGTCCGGCGTGCGGGAAGTCACGCTCTTGGGCCAGAATGTGAATGCCTGGCATGGCGAGGGACCAGACGGAAGGGAATGGGGGCTCGGACGCCTGCTTTTCCGCCTGGCGGAAATTCCTGGCATCGATCGTTTACGGTACACCACAAGCCATCCGCGCGATATGAATGACGAGCTTATCGCGGCTCATCGCGATCTGCCGGCACTGATGCCCTATCTGCATCTGCCGGTGCAGGCAGGCTCCGACCGTATCCTCAAAGCGATGAACCGCCGGCATACGGCGGCCGACTACCTGCGCCTCATCGAGCGTATTCGCACTGCCCGCCCCGACATCGCCATGTCGGGAGACTTCATCGTCGGTTTTCCTGGTGAAAGCGAAGCCGATTTCGAAGAGACAATGAAAATCGTGCGCGACGTCACCTATGCGCAGGCATTCTCCTTCAAATATTCGCCTCGCCCCGGCACGCCGGGCGCAGAGATGGGCGATCAGGTGGAGGAAGCCGCCAAGAACGAGCGTCTACAGCGTCTCCAGGCACTGCTGACAGAGCAGCAACGCGCCTTCGCGCAGAGCCTTGCTGGAACGGAAATCAGCCTGCTTTTGGAAAAGCCGGGACGTCTTGAAGGTCAGCTCGTTGGCCGGTCACCGTGGCTGCAGCCGGTGATTGTTGATGAAAATGCGGGTCGAATCGGCGATATTGTCAGCGTCAGGATCACGCATGCTGGCAGCAACAGCCTGTTCGGCGAGCCGATGAACCCGGCAACAGGCCTGAAGACGGCCGCGGAGGGAGCACGCGTTTGACAGCCGGTACCCAGTTGACAAACACCTCTTCGGGGGCGTCGGACATGGCACATATCGTGCTGACCTTCGACGACAACAAACTCGCCGGCACGCTCTACGGCCCTTTTGACGAGAACCTTGCACGCATAGAACAGAAGCTTGGGGTCGACATCCGTTCCAAGGGCAACCAACTCGCGATCAAAGGCGAATCGACGGCCGCCGAGCAGGCACGCCGTGCGCTCGATTATCTTTACGGTCTGGTGCAGGCCGGTACCGAGCTTTCCCCTTCAGAGGTGGACGGCGCTGTCCGCCTGGCGCAAGCTGCGGACGACCAGTTGAGCTTGCCAACCTTCGAGGGCAAGGGAAAACTTGCCGCCGCGCAGATTTCAACGCGCAAGCGCACGGTGTACGCGCGCTCGGCCAATCAGGACGCGTATATGCGCGCGCTGGAGCGGGCCGAGCTGGTCTTCGGCATCGGCCCCGCGGGCACCGGCAAGACCTTTCTCGCCGTCGCCTATGCGGCGATGCTGCTGGAGCGGGGCATGGTGGACCGCATCGTGCTGTCTCGCCCGGCAGTCGAGGCGGGCGAGCGGCTCGGTTTCCTGCCCGGCGACATGCGCGAGAAGGTCGACCCCTATCTGCGCCCGCTCTATGACGCGCTTTACGACATGATGCCGGCCGACAAGGTGGAACGGGCGCTTGCTGCCGACGTGATCGAGATCGCACCGTTGGCTTTCATGCGCGGGCGCACGCTTTCCAACGCCGTGGTGATCCTCGACGAAGCGCAGAACACCACACCCATGCAGATGAAAATGTTCCTGACGCGGCTGGGCGAAAACGGGCGCATGATCGTCACCGGTGATCCGAGCCAGATCGATCTGCCGCCGAACACGAAATCAGGCCTGGTGGAGGCGCTCGACGTTCTTGGCGATGTGGCGGGGATCGTCACCGTCCGTTTCAACGAGAAGGACGTGGTGCGGCATCCGCTTGTGGCGGCCATCGTTGACGCCTACGACCGCAGGACGGGCACAGGCCAGCCGACGACGCGACGAAATGATGGCTGAAGCTAGGACGGCTGCGCCCATCGCCATCGACTGCCTGGTCGAGGCCGGTGCATGGCCGGAGGAAGAGGAACTTCAAGCGTTCGCAGAGCGGGCGATTGCCGCCGCATCGTCCTGTGTGAAGGGGCCTTCAGCGGCAGCGCTGACGATTCTCTTCACGGACGATGCTCATATGCAAATGCTGAATGGGCGTTTTCGCGGCAAGGACAGCCCCACAAACGTGCTGTCCTTTCCAGCCGCGGCGGGCCTTTCGCCGCTGCAAGAGCCGCACCATCTGGGTGACCTTGCCCTCGGTTTCGAGACCGTTTTTCGCGAATCCGAAGACGAAGGAAAACCCTTCGATCATCACTTGAGCCATCTCCTGATTCACGGTTTTCTTCACCTTCTGGGCTACGACCACGTGACGCCGGAGCAGGCGGAAAAAATGGAATCGTTGGAAAAACAGGCTCTGAAGAGTCTTGCGATCAGCGATCCGTATGCCTAACTGTAGGGGCTAAACGACCGAAAAACGATGACAGATGTTTTGACAATCGCTACCGGCAATGTGCCGGATGGTGAAGCCGAATCCCCCTCGGAGGGGGATGAAGGATCGAGTAGGTCCAAGCACGAGCGCCGCTCGTCGCTGGTACAGAGACTCTTCAGCTTTTTTGGAGTGCGCAACGGCTCGTCGCTGCGCGAAGACCTGGCCGACGCATTGTCGGAGCAAACCTCCGACACGGCCTCCTTCTCGCCCGGCGAACGCGCGATGCTCAACAACATCCTGCGCCTGCGCGAGCTGCGCGTCGAGGATGTTATGGTGCCGCGCGCCGATATCGAGGCGGTGGAGATTTCCACGACGCTCGGTGAGCTCCTCAACATTTTCGAGCGCGGCGCGCATTCGCGCATGCCCGTCTACGAGGAAACCCTCGACGATCCGCGCGGCATGGTGCACATCCGCGATGTCGTGGCGCACCTCATTCGCGCCTCCCGTAAAAAGAACGGGCGCGCGCGCAAGATGCCCGCCGACGCGCCGCTGGCGCTGGGCAATGTCGATCTCTCCCGCACCATCGGCGAAATCAACATCATGCGTCCTCTGCTTTTCGTCCCGCCGTCCATGCAGGCATCGGACCTGATGGCGCGCATGCAGGCAGGGCGCATCCAGATGGCGCTGGTCATCGACGAATACGGCGGCACAGACGGCCTCGTATCGCTGGAAGACATCGTCGAGATGGTTATCGGCGATATCGAGGATGAGCACGACGATGACGAGCCCAAAATCGAACAATCGAGTGAAGGCATCTTTCTGGTCGATGCGCGCGCGGAAATCGAGGATGTCGCCGAGGTGATTGGCGACGGCTTCGGCGCCGGCGAGCATGAGGAGGACGTAGACACCATCGGCGGCATGATTTTCAACACGCTCGGCCGCGTGCCGGCGCGCGGCGAGGTCGTGCAGGCGATTCCGGGCTTCGAATTCCATGTGCTGGACGCGGACCCCCGTCGGGTCAAGCGCGTACGCATCGTCAAGGGGCGCACACCGGAAAGGCGCCGACGTGTTCCTCGTATGCAGGAACAACCCGAGACGCCGGAGGCGCCGGAGGCCGGGCAAGAAGCACCGCGCAACCCATAGCACCGTTCTGCAATCGAGGCCGCATTGTCCGTTTGGCGGCAGTGCGAGGTGCTGATAAGTCTTTCACCTGATTCGTCTTCGCGGGTGGGGTGATGGAGCGACTTGCCGGGCGGGTGATTCTGCTGTGGGGTTGGCCACGGCGGCTTGCTGCCTTTGTCGCGGGCGCCTTGGCAACACTGGCGCTGGCGCCGGTTGATTTTCCCGCGATCTGCTTCGCCGCTTTCCCTGTTCTTGTCTGGCTGCTCGATGGTACGCCCGTCGCCGGCACGTTCCGTCAGCGGTTTCTGCCGGCCTTCTCGGCAGGCTGGTGGTTCGGTTTTGGCTGGTTTCTTTCCGGCATGTGGTGGCTCGGTGTTCCATTTCTAAGCGCCTCGCCGCACGCATGGGCATTGCCTCTGGTCGTTGCTGGACCGCCGGCACTGCTCGCGCTTTTCTACGGCGTCGCCACCCTCATCGCCCGCCTTCTATGGAGTGACGGCGTCGGACGGATCGCGGCACTTGCCTTTGGTTTTGGCGTCGTCGAGTGGCTGCGCGCCACGCTGTTTCCAGGTTCCGGGTGGAATGCAGTGGGACATGCCGCCATGCCGGTGCCCCTCATGATGCAGGCAGCTCAACTCGTCGGAATTGCCGGCATGAGCACCCTCGCCGTCTTCGTCTTTTCCGCACCGGCCTTGCTGGGCACCAGGCTTCATGCAGTTGGCGGTCTGGTGATGGCCGGGCTTCTGATCGCATTCCAAACCGGCTACGGCTATGTGCGGATCGCAACGCATCCCGAGGCCGAAACCTTCCTGCCGGTCCGGATCGTCCAGCCTGCCCTCGCGCCGGCCACTCCCTTCGAAGAGACGTTCAGGGCTTACCTCGACCTCTCCGCCACACCCGTGGCGGAGGGCGCTGCGCGCCGGCAACTCATTCTCTGGCCGGAACTCTCGGTGCCGGACGTGCTGGCGGAACGCCCGGACCTGCTCGACAAGATGACGCAGATCGTGAGCCCTGACGCGGTGCTGGTCGCCGGTGCACTTCGTGATGAGGGAAAAGCCGGGACAAGACGCCTTTACAATGCAGCCCTTCTCATCGACCAAACGGGAATAGCCGATGCTACGGACAAGCTGCATCTCCTTCCCCTTCGTGACTATTTTGCCCCGCCGTTCATCCAGCGCGGCGCGGCGGCGAAGAGAGAGGCAGAAGACGAATTATACCTGGCGGGCAGTGTTCGTCGCCTCCTGAACATTTCAGAAAATGTTGATGCGCTCCCTCTTATCGGCCTGGAAGCGCTGGCATCACCGCCCCGGGATTCGATGGTCCGCGAGAGCGATATCATTCTGAACCCCGCCAACTACGCGGCGTTTTCCGGCACGCCCGCATCGCACCAGCATCTGCGGCAGGCCAGAATCCGGGCGATTCAGTCGGACCTGCCATTGCTGATCGCCACTGCGAACGGTGTCTCGGCTGCGATCGATTCGCGCGGCCGAATTGTCGGCGCACTTGCCGGCGGCACTCACGGCGTTCTCGACGTTTCGCTGCCCCTGTCAAGGAAAGAACCAACACAAATTGGCGATATCGCGTTGCAAGGACTTACTTTTTCCGCAATCTTTGGCATGTTTGCACTTCTGGTTACCATTTGTGTAGACATTTCCGGCCGTCGGAATTGACATGCACGACGCATCCTACACATATGGCCGGGCCGACTATTCGCGCGTAGGCTGGGGGGCATAACCTGGCATAGGAGGGCGTGACCTCGTCGGTGTCATTCGATTGAACTGTCCCGTGCGGCGAGGGATCATGAACAACAACAAAAAGCGGCCGAATCCTATCGACATCCACGTTGGAAGCAGAATCAGGCTTCGGCGGAACATGTTGGGGATCAGCCAGGAAAAGCTGGGCGAAAGCCTCGGCATAACTTTTCAACAAGTACAAAAGTACGAGAAGGGCACGAACAGGGTCGGCGCCAGCCGGCTTCAAGCCATCGCTTCGATACTCAATGCACCGATCTCTTTTTTCTTTGACGGTGCGCCGGGCGAGACGGGGACAGCCACAGGAATGGCAGAGGAAAGCGCGACCTATGTGGCCGATTTCCTGAACAGCTCCGAAGGCGTCCAACTCAACCGTGCCTTTGTGAAGATCACCGATCCCAAGGTACGACGCAGAGTGCTCGACCTGGTCAAGGCACTCGCGGCCGACGCGGCTGTGGAGTGATCGGCTTCGGCGTGCGGCTTTCCGAAAACCGGCCCTGGTTTTCGGAAAGCAACAGAGGCGGGTTGATCCCGTCCTGTTCTCGCTGATATGTCATAAATCTTGACCAATTCCCCGGCGATTGGCTAACAAAGGTGCCGCCGGACGCCGGCACTCGCGCCGGCCTTATTCAAGGGGGTTGCCCGTGGCGCGCAGAAACTACCTCTTCACAAGCGAATCCGTCTCCGAAGGCCATCCGGACAAGGTCTGCGACCGCATCTCGGACGAGATCGTCGACCTCGTTTATCGCGAGGCGAAAAAGGACGGCATGGACCCGTGGAAGGTCCGCGTTGCCTGCGAGACATTGGCAACGACCAACCGCGTTATCATCGCTGGCGAGGTGCGCGTGCCGGAGCGCCTCCTGAAGCGGGACAAGGCCGGCGAAATCGTATTGGACTCGAGCGGAAATCCTGCCATCAACCCGACCAAGTTCCGGTCAGCCGCGCGTCGCGCCATTCGCTCGATAGGGTATGAGCAGGACGGCTTCCATTGGAAGACCGTCAAGATCGACGTGCTGTTGCACAGCCAGTCGCCGGATATCGGACAGGGCGTCGACAGTGCCGCCGACAGGCAAGGCGAGGAAGGTGCAGGCGATCAGGGCATCATGTTCGGCTATGCCTGCAGGGAAACGCCGGATCTTATGCCGGCGCCGATCTATTACGCCCATCGTATTCTCCAGGCGCTCGCCGATGCACGCAAGGAAGGCAAGGGAGACGCGGCCAAGCTCGGCCCCGACGCAAAGAGCCAGGTTACGGTGCGCTATGTCGACGGCCAGCCGACGGAAGCGACGGAGATCGTGCTTTCCACCCAGCATCTCGACCCGAGCTGGGACAACAAGAAGGTTCGCGAGGTGGTTGAACCCTACATCCGCGAAGCCCTCTCGTCAGGCGGCCTTGCCATTTCCGACGATTGCCGCTGGCACATCAATCCTACCGGCAAATTTGTTATCGGTGGTCCGGATGGTGACGCCGGATTGACCGGCCGCAAGATCATTGTCGATACCTATGGTGGCTCGGCGCCTCACGGCGGCGGCGCGTTTTCCGGCAAGGACACGACTAAGGTGGACCGCTCTGCAGCGTACGCAGCGCGCTATCTGGCGAAGAATGTCGTGGCGGCGGGGCTGGCCGAGCGCTGCACGATTCAGCTCTCCTATGCCATAGGCCTGGCGCAGCCGCTTTCTGTTTATGTGGACTTGCACGGCACCGGCACGACCAGCGAGGAAGAGGTGGAGCTGGCGATCCGCCAGGCGATGGATCTGTCGCCCTCCGGTATCCGCCGCCATCTCGATCTCAACAGGCCGGTTTACGCCAAGACCGCGGCCTATGGCCATTTCGGCCGCAAGCCGGGGCGGGACGGCTCGTTCTCCTGGGAGCGGATGGACCTGGTAAAAACACTGAAGCGGGCACTTGTCGCGGCCGCGTAGGGCGAAACAACGGCAGTTCCCCTTGCAGCTTCAGCGGTCAGATGGACGCGTCTGACATCCCGGCGCAAAAGCGGGATCAGACAGATGAGTGTCCGCTTTGCGTCTGAAGCGGGCGCACAGCGTTCCAGCTTAAAACTTCCACGCGAGGCTTATCGGTAGTCGTCAATGTCTATGAAAGGCAGCAAATCCGCGGCGTCCCAGCACCCTGAGCGCTCGACGGAAGCGTTTTTCGGCCGTCGCCACGGAAAGCGCCTGCGGCCACTGCAAACAGCCGCTCTGGAAACGCTTTTACCGCGCCTGCGCCTCGACCTGGACAGGCCGGCGCCGAAAGAGATCGGCGCGCTCTTTGCGCGTCCCGTTGCGGATGTGCGGCTGGAAATCGGCTTCGGCGGCGGAGAACACCTGCTGGTCGAGATGAAATGCAATCCCGATCAAGGCTTCATTGGCGTGGAGCCGTTCGTGAACGGGATGGCCAAGCTGGTAGCGGCACTGGAAGGCGAGATCCCGCCCAATCTTCGTCTTTATGACGATGACGCCACGCGTCTTCTTGACTGGCTGCCGGACGATTCCCTGTCGGGGATAGATCTTCTCTACCCTGACCCCTGGCCGAAGAAACGACATTGGAAGCGGCGCTTCGTCAACCCGGCGAACCTGGATCGTTTTGCACGAGTCCTAAAGCCGGGCGGTGCGTTCCGCTTCGCTTCCGATATCGGGGATTATGTCAATTGGACGCTCGCCCAGTGTCGCGGGCATCCGGCTTTTTCCTGGCAGGCAAGGAGTGCTGACGACTGGCGCGTTCCCTACAGGGGATGGCCCGGTACACGCTACGAGGCCAAGGCTATTCGCGAAGGTCGGCATCCCGCCTACTTGACGTTCATTCGGGTGTGATCGGCTTAGCGGTAGCGGATTTCGCCGAACCGGACCGGATCAATGCCGAGACGCTTCAGATCCGACTCGCGGGCCGGACGATGATTGCGGACGGCGCTGGAAACGGCGATCGCGCTACCCATAATGTCGAAGAACTCGCTAATACCACCCATAACTCTGCGGCTACGCATCTTTTTTTCTCCTTTCGATGACATGCTAGACATAGGTATGATGGACGGGCGGCGGTAGCGCTGTTTTTGCATTGCAACCATGCAGATTGTGCAATGCAGCAAAATGCCTCCTCATGCTGTCGTGAATACGGTTTTGCTTGAATCGACGTCGTATCTGGATTATATCACGCGAAAATTCTTGGTCGCATGACGAAGAGTGGGCCCACCCGGCCCGCTCTTTTTTGTTAGGCGCAGGCTGCAGGAGACTGGATGCAGGACGACCGTATCATCCGCGAGCAGGGTGCGGAGGCGCGCGTGGCGGGAATCGTCATGCCTGTTCTCGATGCGCTGGGTTACCGGCTGGTGCGCGTGAAGCTTTCCGCTCAGGATGGGCTGACGCTTCAGATCATGGCGGAGCGGCCCGACGGCACGATGACAGTCGACGACTGCGAGGATGTGAGCCGTGCCGTCTCGCCGACCCTTGACGTGGAAGACCCGATCGACAGTGCATATCAACTGGAGATTTCCTCTCCCGGAATTGACCGTCCGCTCGTCAGACGAGGCGATTTCGAGGCGGCCATCGGCCACACCGCCAGGATCGAGACATCCTTGATGATCGAGGGGCGCAAGCGATTTCGCGGCGTAATCACCTCCTGCACGGATGACGGCGTGACAATCGAGCGCGAAAAGACTGCCGAGGGTGAAGAGCCCATGGTCAATATTCCGTTCGATGCCATCGGGGAAGCGAAGCTGGTGCTGACGGACGACCTGATCCGCGAGGCATTGAAGAAGGACAAGGAAGAACGGCGACAGCGCAAGAAGGCGCGTCGTCGTGGCGAACAGCCCGTTGGCGAAAGCGAAGACATCGCGGACGAGGAATGAAATTTTGAGATGACGGGTGGACGGCTACGGGCCGGTTCTCCGTATCCATGAGGAGAATGGAAATGGCAGTCAGTGCAAACAGGCTGGAGCTTTTGCAGATTGCGGACGCGGTCGCCCGTGAGAAAGCGATCGACAAGGAGATCGTCATAGCGGCGATGGCGGATGCCATCCAGAAGGCGGCGCGCTCGCGCTATGGGCAGGAAACCAACATCCGCGCCGACATCAACGCCAAGACCGGTGAGATGAAGCTTCAGCGTCTGATGGAGGTGGTGGAGAACGTGGAAGAGCCTGCGCGCGAGATTCCAATCGCGCTGGCGCGGGGCCGCAACCCCGACGCGCAGGTGGGTGATTTCATAGCAGAGCAGCTTCCGCCCATGGATTTCGGCCGCATCGCCGCACAATCGGCCAAGCAGGTGATCGTGCAGAAAGTTCGCGAGGCCGAGCGCGACCGGCAATACGAAGAATACAAGGATCGCATCGGTGAGATCCTCAACGGCACGGTCAAGCGTGTGGAATACGGCAACGTCATCGTCGATCTTGGCAGGGGCGAGGCCATCATCCGCCGCGACGAGTTGATCCCGCGCGAAATCTTCAAATATGGCGACCGGGTGCGCGCCTATGTCTACGATGTTCGGCGCGAACAGCGCGGACCGCAGATTTTCCTGTCGCGCACCCACCCTCAATTCATGGCGAAGCTGTTCACCATGGAGGTGCCGGAGATTTATGACGGCATCATCGAGATCAAGTCGGTGGCCCGCGATCCCGGCTCGTGCGCCAAGATCGCTGTCATCAGCCATGATTCCTCCATCGACCCGGTGGGCGCCTGCGTTGGTATGCGCGGCAGCCGCGTGCAGGCCGTCGTCGGAGAGCTTCAGGGTGAGAAGATCGATATCATCCCTTGGAACGACAACGCCGCCAGCTTCATCGTCAACGCGTTGCAGCCGGCCGAGGTTGCCAAGGTGGTGCTGGACGAGGATGCCGAACGCATCGAGGTGGTGGTTCCCGACGATCAGCTTTCGCTGGCCATCGGCCGGCGCGGGCAGAATGTGCGGCTCGCCTCACAGCTAACTGGCTGGGACATCGACATCCTCACAGAGGAAGAGGAATCGCAGCGCCGCCAGAAGGAGTTCACCGATCGCTCGAACCTCTTCATGGACGCACTCAACGTCGATGAAATGGTCGGCCAGGTGCTCGCCTCCGAAGGCTTTACCAGTGTCGAGGAGCTTGCCTATGTGGAGGGGGGCGAGATTGCGTCCATCGACGGCTTCGACGAGGACACGGCCGAAGAGATCCAGGCGCGCGCGCGCGAATATCTGGAGCGCATAGAGGCCGAGAATGACGCAAAGCGCAAAGAGCTCGGCGTTGAGGACGAACTGCGCGAAATCCCCGGCATCACCACCGCCATGATGGTGGCGCTGGGCGAGGATGACGTGAAGACCATCGAGGATTTCGCCGGTTATGCGGTGGACGATCTCGTCGGCTGGAAAGAGCGTAAGGACGGCGAGAACAAGTTCTTTACCGGCGTCTTCTCCGACTTCGACGTCTCGCGGGAAGAAGCAGAACAGATGGTGGTCGCCGCCCGCATGAAAATGGGCTGGATCAATGAGGAGGATCTTGCCGAGTCCGCGGAAGCGGAAGCCGAAGACGAAACCGCGCCAGCCGAAGGCTGAGGCGTGATTCGATGACCTCTTTCCTGTCCATGGGTCTTGTTAAACGCGATGAACGACCGCACATGTATCGTGACCCGTCAGGAGCGGCAGCCACATGAACTCATCCGGTTTGTGGCAGGGCCGGATGGGACGGTCGTTCCGGACCTGAAGCGCAAGCTGCCGGGACGCGGGTGTTGGGTTGGTGCTGAGAGGGCGCTTGTCGAGAAGGCCGCGGCAAAGAACGCTTTTGCCCGGGCTTTGAAAGCGCCCGTCAAAGCGCCGTCGGATCTGGCCGAAATGGTCGATTCCCTGCTCTCAGGCGCTGCTCTTGGCGCTCTTGGCCTTGCGCGCAAGGCCGGAGCCGTGGCATTGGGGGCAGTGAAGGTGGAATCTGCCGTGCGCGGCGGCAAGGCAGTGCTCGTTCTGCATGCCCGCGAGGCGGCACAAGACGGCGTCCGCAAGATTGCAGGGGCGCGTAGAATGGCAGCCCATGCCGGTATTCGCCCGATTCCGGCATACGAGCTCTTTTCGGAAGCCGAAATGAGTTTGTCATTGGGGGCAACAAATGTGATACATGCTGCCGTGCTCGACCGGGGGCCAGGCGAGGCAGCGCGACGGCGCATCGACGCGCTCGCTCTATACAGAGGCGTGGCCCCGGACGTGGAAGCGTCGAGCGCGGCAGATGCCGCAAAGGACATGGAATGACCGATACGAAGACCGATGACGAAAAGACGCTGAGCGTCAATCCGAAAAAAACGCTGACGCTGAAAAGGCCCGAGCAGGGGACCGTGCGCCAGAATTTTTCGCATGGGCGCACGAAGGCTGTCGTCGTCGAGACGAAGAAGCGGAAATTCTCCCGGCCGGGCGAGCGGCCCGAACCGCCCGCGCCAGCCGCACGCGCAAAGCCAGCCGCGCCTGCCGCACCGGCACCGGCCCGCGAGGCGCCGCAGCGGCAGAAATCCGCACCTTCGCAGCAACGCTCCGGCGTCGTCCTGAACGAGCTTTCCACTCAGGAGATGGAAGCCCGGCGCCGGGCGCTGCAGAATTCCAAGGTGCGCGAGCTGGAAGAACGCAAGCAGGCCGCCGAGGAAGCAGCACGTCGTGCTGAAGAGGAAGAGCGCCGTCGCAAGGAGCGCGAGGAATCTGCGCGCCGTCAGGCCGAGGAAGAAGCGCGCCTGAAAGCCGAAGCCGAAGCGCGCACGCGCGCCGAGGAGGAGGCACGCCGCCGCACACCGGCCGAAGCTGAGCCCCCCGTGGCCATCCAGCCTGCGGAAGAAGGCGAGCGGGCGCGGAGTAGCGCGAAACGCAGTGCACCGAAGCCGGAAGCGCCCGCCCGTCCCGCCAAGCCGCGCGTGGAGGAGCAGCGCCGGCGTGGCAAGCTGACGCTGAACTCGGCGCTGTCGGGCGACGAGACGCGCAGCCGCTCGCTCTCATCCATGCGGCGCCGCCAGGAAAAGTTCAGGCGCTCGCAAAGCCAGGAGCCGCGTGAAAAGGTTGCGCGCGAAGTGGTTTTGCCGGAGACCATCACCATTCAGGAGCTTGCCCAGCGTATGGCCGAGCGCTCCGTCGACGTTGTGAAGTACTTCATGAAGCAGGGCCAGATCATGAAGCCCGGCGACGTGATCGATGCGGACACGGCGGAGCTGGTGGCGGTCGAGTTTGGTCACTCGGTCAAAAGGGTTGCTGAATCCGACGTCGAGGAAGGCCTGTTTGATATCGCGGACAATCCGGAGGACCTCACCCCGCGGCCGCCCGTGGTCACCATCATGGGCCATGTCGACCACGGAAAGACCTCACTCCTCGATGCCATTCGCAAGGCCAATGTCGTGGCAGGCGAAGCCGGCGGCATCACTCAGCACATCGGTGCCTATCAGGTCGAGCAGAACGGCAGCACGATTACCTTCATCGACACGCCCGGACACGCGGCATTTACCGCCATGCGGGCCCGCGGTGCCGAGGCGACCGATGTCGCCGTGCTGGTGGTGGCTGCGGATGACAGCGTCATGCCGCAGACGGTCGAATCCATCAATCACGCCAAGGCGGCGGGTGTGCCGATCATTGTGGCAATCAACAAGATCGACAAGCCGGAGGCGAATCCCGACAAGGTGCGCACGGAACTTCTCCAGCACGAGGTGTTCGTGGAATCCATGGGCGGTGAGGTGCTCGATGTCGAAGTCTCGGCGGTAAAGGGCACCAATCTCGACAAGCTGCTGGAGGCGATCGTCCTGCAGGCGGAGCTCCTGGAGCTCAAGGCCAATCCGAACCGCACCGCCGAGGGCGTCGTGATCGAGGCCAAACTCGACCGTGGTCGCGGGTCGGTGGCCACCGTTCTGGTGCAGGCGGGCACGCTCAAGCCGGGCGATATCATCGTCGCCGGGAACGAGTGGGGCCGCGTGCGCGCGCTCATCAACGATCGCGGCGAGCAGGTGAAGGAGGCCGGCCCCTCCGCGCCGGTCGAAATCCTGGGCCTTCAGGGCACGCCGCTGGCGGGCGACCGCTTCGCGGTGGTCGACAATGAGGCACGCGGGCGCGAAATCTCTGAGTACCGCCAGCGCAAGGCACGTGAAAAGGCCGTCGCCCGTCAGGCCGGCCAGCGCGGTTCGCTGGAACAGATGATGTCGCAGCTTCAGGAGACGGGCGTGAAGGAATTCCCGCTCATCATCAAGGGCGACGTCCAGGGCTCCATTGAGGCCATCGTGATCGCGCTCGAAAAGCTGGGGACGGACGAGGTGCGCGCGCGCATCGTGCATTCCGGCGCGGGCGCCATAACCGAAAGCGACATCTCGCTGGCGGAAACCTCCGAAGCGGCCATCATCGGCTTCAACGTGCGCGCCAACAAGCAGGCACGCGACGCGGCCGAGCAGGCGGGCATCGAGATCCGCTACTACAACATCATCTACGATCTCGTGGATGACATAAAGGCGGCGATGTCCGGCCTGCTTTCGCCCGAACGGCGCGAGACCTTCCTTGGCAATGCGGAGATTCTCGAGGTCTTCAACATCACCAAGGTCGGCAAGGTGGCCGGTTGCCGTGTCACAGAGGGCAAGGTGGAACGTGGCGCGGGCGTACGTCTCATCCGCGACAACGTTGTTATCCACGAAGGCAAGCTCAAGACCCTGAAACGCTTCAAGGATGAGGTTGCCGAGGTGCCGGTCGGCCAGGAATGCGGCATGGCCTTCGAGAACTACGAGGACATCCGCGTGGGCGACGTGATCGAGGCATTCCGCGTCGAGCACGTGAAACGGTCTCTGTAATACCCGTTCGGCGGCCGCCTTCGCGCGGCCGCCGCAATCTTTTCATGTCGCATACCTTTGCCGACAGGCTGTGAGCTCTAATATTCAAGCCGTCGTACCTTTCAACACGATCGATTTCGCTATGCCTTCTTCTGCTCCCTCGCAACGGCAACTCCGCGTCGGTGAACAGGCACGCCATGCGTTGGCTCACATCCTCCAGCGCGGAGAGGTGCGCGACCCGCAGGTCGAGGACATCGTCATCTCCGTTTCCGAAGTGCGCATGTCGCCAGATCTCAAGGTGGCCACTGCTTTTGTTTCCCCGCTCGGCGTGGATGACCGGCAAAAGGTGGTCGACGCGCTGAATCGCAATTCGCGCTTCATCCGCGGCAGGGCAGCGACGGCCCTGAGGCAGCTCAAATACATGCCGGAATTCAGGTTCCGCCTGGATACGAGCTATGAAAACTTCGACAAAATCGACCGGATCCTGCGCTCGCCCGAGGTGGCGCGTGATCTCGATGACGAAGATGACGGTGAACAGAAGGGCTGAACCGGCGCGGGACGGCCTTTAAAAGAGGAATATTGATGGCGCGTCGCGGAAGGAAGAAAGGCCGGCCCGTCTCCGGCTGGTTGGTGCTGGACAAGCCGTCGGGCATGGGCTCCACGGATGCGGTCTCGAAAGTCAAACGGCTCTTCGGGGCGCAGAAGGCAGGACACGCCGGCACGCTGGATCCTCTGGCGACCGGCATGCTTCCGATCGCGCTTGGCGAGGCAACCAAGACAGTTCCCTATGTGATGGAAGGCGCCAAGGTCTATCGCTTCACGATCGCCTGGGGCGAGGAGCGTTCGACCGATGATCTCGAAGGCCCGGTGGTTGCTTCTTCGGAAAAGGTCCCTTCCGAGCAGGAAATTGCAGGGCAGCTCCCACATTATACCGGCCTCATCATGCAGACGCCGCCTCAATATTCCGCGATCAAGGTGGGTGGAGAGCGGGCCTACGATCTGGCGCGAGGAGGCGAGACGGTGGACATTGCTGCACGCGAGGTGGAGATCGGTCGGCTTGAGTTGCTGGACATCCCCGATCCGCGCAAAGCGGTTGTCGAGGTGGAATGCGGCAAGGGCACTTACGTGCGCTCGCTGGCACGTGATCTCGGCCGTGATCTCGGCTGTTATGGTCATGTTGCAGATCTGCGGCGCACAGAGGTTTATCCGTTCGCCGCCAACGAACTTGTCACCTTTGAGGCGCTGGAAGAGGCGGCCGCCGGCGCAGCAGACGAGCGCGAGCGCTTTGCTCTGTTGGATCCATTCCTGCTCGACACGGCGGCTGCTCTTGACGGTCTTCCGGAAATTGCACTTACCGATGATGCCGCCAGCCGGCTGCGTCTGGGCAATTCGGTGATCCTGCGCGGGCGTGATGCTCCGGTGGAAGCGCCGGAAGCCTGGGCCAGCGCGCGTGGCCGGCTCGTGGCTATCGGATTGGTCGAAGCCGGGATGTTCAAACCAAAACGGGTGTTTTCCACCTAGGCAGGATTGTTTTCGGCAGGCAGGACCCGTGGCACATCCAGCAAAAATAAAATCGCCTGGAATAGCTTGCAACACTTAGGCCATTTGCGCGTTAGATCCCGAGGTGCGGGTTGAACAAACAGGTGATGGCTGGGGGAGATGTGGAAACCGGCAATAAGAGCCATGGTTCGGTTCCAGGAATCGGGCAGCATTTGCTCGCGAAACTGACAGCCCCGAAGCCGATCGGCTTCTTTCTGTTTCTGCTCATCGTCGTGACGACCGTTCCGGCGCTGGCGGTGTCGATCGTATTGCTTCAGAGAAACGACGTTGCCCAGCGTGAAGTGGTGCACACGCTTGCCGAAGCGATGGCGGGCTCCATTGCCGAAGCGATCGACCGCGAACTCAGCGGCATGATGACCACCTTGCGCGTGCTTTCGACCACCCCCTCCTTGTCCGCGGGCGCCTACGAGGACTTCTACAACCGGGCAAAGTCTGCCCTCGTGGGGAGCCGGTCTCATCTCATCGTGGCCGATGAGAACCTCGACCAGATACTCAATACTAGGGTGCCATTCAGAACGGCGCTTGGTCCCATAGCGGCTCCCGACGCTGCCCAGCACGCGCTGGATAACCGTGAAATGACGATTTCGGGCGTTTTCATGGGGGAAACCACACGGGAATGGGTTTTCGAAGTCATCCTGCCCTTTTTCCCCGAAGACCAGCCGCCGCGCCTTCTCATCCTCAGGCGCAATGCCGCCTCCATCGCCGACACGCTTTCTCAACAGATGCTGCGTGGCGGCTGGAATGCCTCGCTCGTTGACCGCGAGGGCCGGGTGATCGCCTCCTCCTTCATGTCTTCGAATGTCGGCAATCCGTTCTTTCTCGACCTTTCTGCGCCGTCGCCTCAAACGGCGCAGCTCTCGGAGAACACGGCCCCTGAAACCTTTCTCGCCATTCTGGACGAATCACATCTGAGCGGCTGGAATGTGGCCGTCTGGGCGCCGACAACGGTCATCGAGCAGCCAATGGTGCGAACGCTGTGGCAACTGCTTGCCGGCAGCCTGATCGTGATTGCGCTTGGAGCCGTTCTGGCCTGGTTTCTGGGTCGAAGGATCGCGAAACCGGTACGTCATCTTGCCATCGATGCACGCCGGCTGGGAGCCGGCGAACCGATCGAGTCAATCTCTTATCCGATTGCGGAAGTGGCTACCGTTTCCGCCGCGCTTGCCGAAGCTTCCGCCGATCGTCGAGCAGCCGAAAACGAAATCCGCCTTTTGATGCGCGAGGTTGCTCATCGCGCCAAAAACCAGCTCACCGTTGTCGCCTCGATGGCCAAGCAGACCGCCCGCGGCGCCCACTCCCTGCCGACATTTCTCGATTCCTTTCAGAAGCGGCTCCACGGCCTTGCCCGTTCGACCGACCTTCTCATCGAAGGCGGGTCCAGCGGCGTCGATCTGTACCAGTTGCTTGTCGCGCAGATCGAGCCCTTCCGACCCGAAGACCAGAAGCGGCTAGAATTGTCCGGACCGCCTTTCCGGCTGGCGAACCAGGCCGCCCAGACCATCGGACTGGCCGCCCATGAATTGGCGACGAATGCTGCAAAATACGGTGCCTTCGTGACGAACACCGGTCGTCTGGTGATATCCTGGAATATCGAGCAGGATCTGCTCGTACTGGTATGGCGCGAATATGGAGCTCAGGTTCCGCGCAAGACATCGAAGCGTGGTTTCGGGACCGAAATCATCGAGCGCATGCTCGGCGGCACCCTGAGCGCCGATATGACCCGGACGTTCCATGAAGACGGGCTGGAATACGTTTTCCGCATTCCGGTCGAGCGGATCATACCGGAACGCGCCTCGACGGCATTGCCGTTGTAGATCGCCTGCCCCCTCTTTTGGCTGGCAATTATTGCGATTATGCACTATATGCGCCGCAACATTGCGTAATGAACGCCGTGTGAATGGCCTTGGCTGGACGACATCCCGGCTATGGGCGACACGTTTCCCTCTATCGAGAAAGGATTGTCGATGTCGATTACTGCCGAGCGCAAGCAGGAGCTTCTGAACGAATTCGCGACCGCAAAGGGCGATACCGGCTCGCCGGAAGTCCAGGTCGCTCTCCTGACCGAGCGCATCAAGAACCTGACCGAGCATTTCAAGGACCACAAGAAGGACAACCACTCCCGCCGTGGTCTGCTCAAGCTCGTTTCGCAGCGCCGCCGTCTTCTCGATTATGTAAAGCGGAAAGATGTAAACCGCTATCAGACATTGATCGAGCGGCTCGGGCTGCGTCGCTAGTTCCGGCCGGCGGGCTCTTCCGAGGAAGGGCCCGCTACCGGTGCCCGGGCACAAAGGCGTGCCCCGGCTGACGGCTTTCCGAAGAACGTTTTTGGAAAGGCGATGGCGGACAGGTCATGGGGCAGGATTGCAGGATGCTTTTTCGGCCAGCGCGAAGCGCCGGTCTCGTATTCAAGCCTCCCGTTGTCTTGCCCATGGCTCGTCCTCATAAAGGAAACGAAGGACCCTGCGCCTGTGCGCGACCTTCGACAGACAAGGACAAGGCATGTTCAACCAACACAAAGTAGAAATCGAATGGGCAGGGCGTCCGCTCACCCTGGAGACGGGCAAGGTCGCCCGTCAGGCCGACGGCGCGGTGCTCGCCACCTATGGTGAGACGGTGGTGCTGGCTACGGTCGTCTCCGCCAAGGAGCCAAAGCCGGGTCTCGACTTTTTCCCGCTCACCGTAAACTACCAGGAAAAGACATTCGCCGCCGGCAAGATTCCCGGCGGCTATTTCAAACGTGAAGGCCGCCCGAGCGAAAAGGAGACGCTCGTCTCCCGCCTCATCGATCGGCCGATCCGTCCACTTTTCGTCGATGGCTACAAGAACGACACGCAGGTCGTCCTGACCGTCCTCCAGCACGATTTGGAGAACGATCCCGACATTGTGGCGATGGTTGCGGCCTCTGCCGCGCTTACCCTTTCAGGCGTCCCTTTCATGGGCCCGATCGGTGCCGCGCGCGTTGGTTATATCGGCGGCGAATATCTCATCAACCCGCACATTGACGAGATGGAGGAGAGCAAGCTCGATCTGGTTGTCGCGGGCACGAGCGATGCCGTGCTGATGGTGGAATCGGAAGCGCAGCAGCTGCCCGAAGACGTCATGCTCGGTGCGGTCATGGCCGGTCACAAGGGCTTCCAGCCGGTGATCGAGGCTATCATCAAACTGGCCGAAGTGGCTGCCAAGGAGCCGCGCGAGTTCCTCCCGGAAGATCTTTCCGAGCTCGAAGGCGAGATGCTGAAGGTCATCGAAGGCGATCTCCGAGAGGCCTACAAGATCACCGATAAGCAGGAACGGTACGGTGCCGTGGACGCCGCCAAGGCAAAAGTTCGGGAGACCTTCCTTCCCGAAGACGCCGAGGAGCATAAATGGACACCTGAACAGGTCTCCACCGTGTTCAAGGCGCTGCAGGCGAAGATCGTGCGCTGGAACATCCTCGACACGGGAACCCGTATCGACGGACGCGATCTGAAGACCGTCCGCCCCATCAACGCCGAAGTTGGCGTGTTCCCGCGCACGCACGGGTCCGCCCTCTTCACCCGAGGCGAGACACAGGCGCTGGTGGTTGCGACGCTGGGCACCGGCGAGGACGAGCAGTATGTCGACGCCTTGACCGGGACCTATAAGGAGACATTCCTCCTGCACTACAATTTCCCGCCCTATTCCGTGGGCGAGACAGGGCGCATGGGCTCGCCCGGGCGGCGTGAAATCGGCCACGGCAAGCTCGCCTGGCGAGCGGTGCATCCGCTGCTTCCCACGCCCGACCAGTTCCCCTACACGCTCCGCGTCGTCTCCGAGATCACCGAATCCAACGGATCGTCCTCCATGGCGACCGTCTGCGGCACCTCGCTGGCGCTGATGGATGCCGGCGTGCCGCTCGCCAAGCCGGTTGCCGGCATTGCCATGGGGCTGATCAAGGAAGATGACCGGTTCGCCGTTCTCTCCGACATCCACGGCGACGAGGATCATCTCGGCGACATGGACTTCAAGGTGGCAGGCACCGATGAGGGCATCACATCGCTGCAGATGGACATCAAGATCACCGGGATTACCGAGGAGATCATGCAGGTTGCCCTTGAGCAGGCCAAGGGCGGCCGTCTGCACATTCTCGGCGAGATGGCCAACGCGCTGTCGGAAAGCCGTGGCGAGGTCGGCGAATTCGCACCGCGCATCGAAGTGATGCAGATCCCGACCGACAAGATCCGCGACGTGATCGGCACGGGCGGCAAGGTCATCCGCGAAATCGTCGAGAAGACCGGCGCCAAGATCAATGTCGAGGACGACGGAACGGTTAAGATCGCCTCTTCCAACGCCAAGGAGATCGAGGCGGCACGCAAGTGGATTCACTCCCTGACCGCCGAGCCGGAAGTGGGCGAGATCTATCAGGGGACCGTCGTGAAGACCGCCGATTTCGGCGCCTTCGTCAACTTCTTCGGTCCGAAGGATGGTCTCGTACACATCTCGCAGCTTGCTCCAGAGCGCGTGCAGAAGACCACCGATGTCGTCAAGGAAGGCGACAAGGTCTACGTCAAGCTTATGGGCTTCGACGAGCGCGGAAAGGTGCGGCTCTCCATGAAGGTCGTCGACCAGGAGACGGGCGAGGAACTCAAGAAGGAGACGGCCGAGGGAGCCGATAGCTGACTCGCTCTTGAGGATCCTGTGAATCAGGGCGCGGCTTGGCCGCGCCCTTTTTTGTTGCGCTGTTGAACTGAATCAGGAACTCCCGCACGCGCCGTGAGAACGGGCCGATGCTCCGAAATGAATATCGTTCACCCGTATCCGGGCGAACGCGCTCGTCTACAGCCATCGGCCCGAAAATCTGAATCGATTTTCGGCAAGCACGATGTGTCGATTCATAGCGCGTCCTTGTGCGTCCCAAAAGACGCACGGCGTGCTAAGGCTCGTCAGGTGGGAAGCAAGAGGGAGCCTGTTCGGCGACAGGTACAGGCTCGGTGCGCTTATGCCGCGTTGGACGCGGGCGCTTCCGCAAGAAAGGTATGGATGGCCGCCGCGTCCGTCGTACCACGAATTTTCGCCGTCGTGTCGGCATCGCGCAAAACACGGGCGATGCGAGACAGGGCCTTGAGATGATCGGCGCCGGCGCCCTCGGGCGCCAGGAGAAGGAAGACGAGATCGACCGGCAGGTCATCCAGCGCATCAAAATCCACCGGTTCTTCAAGCCGGGCGAAGACACCGGTGATTCGCGTAATTCCAGGCAACTTTCCATGCGGTATGGCGATGCCGTTACCCACCCCGGTGGAGCCAAGGCGCTCGCGCTGGAGAATGGTGTCGAAGATCTCGCGCTCCGAAAGCTCCGTTTCGGAAGCCGCCTTTTCCGCAAGCAACTGCAAGACCTGCTTTTTCGAATTCGCCTTCAGCGCCGGCAGTATTGCCGACATCTTGATGAGATCGCTGAGATCCATGTTCTGCATCCTCTGCTTCGGCCGCGCCCCACATCCGGCGGAAAGACCGGCGATTTGGCCTATCCGCTGGTGGCCGCCGAGGGATCGATCCAGCCGATGTTTCCATCGGACCGCCGGTAGACGATGTTCACCGCGTCATTCCCGGCGTTGCGGAAAACAAAGACAGGATTGTCTGTCAAATCGAGTTCGGTGACGGCGGAAGCGACCGTCATGCTTCGTAGCGGCAGCTTCGATTCTGCCACGATCGTCGGTGCGAAATCCTCGGGAAGTTCCTCGTCATCCTCCGGAATGGCCTCCACCACCCAGTGATCCATGTCTGCCGCTCCGTTGGCGGCCTGGGCCGGGCTATGTGATTTCAGCTTTCGATTGTACCGCCTCAATCGCTTCTCGATGCGCTCGGCGGCTCCGTCGAATGCCAGTTGCGGGTCCTGTGCCTCTCCGGTGGCTTGCAGGATTGTCCCGGTGTCGAGATGAATCGTGCAATCCGCGCTGAAGCGCCCACCTGTCTTTGCCACCGTCACGCGTCCGGAGAAGCCCCCGTCGAAATACTTATCCACCGCTTCGCCGATCCTGTCACTGATGCGCGTGCGGAACGCATCACCGATATCCATATGCTTGCCAGAGATGCGGAGGCTCATGTGAGGTACGGCCCTTTCTGATCAGGATTCAATCGCTGTGAGTTTATACAGGTGGCCTGCGCGTACAAGGTTCTGCTACGCCATAGGCCGGGTCACTCGCGGTATCCCGTAACTTTCGGCCGCACAACACACCAAGAGGTCGGCAGCCGATCCAACCGTCTCATGCGGGCGGGCTTCTAGTGGCTTCCCTCGCGCTTGTCAATCGATGGCGGGGGAGATTTGAGGAATGTGGACATTACGCGCTCATTCCGGCGAGCGCTTTCTTTTCGCGGCGGCGCTGCACCGAGGACGGAATGTTCATGCCTTCCCGGTACTTGGCCACCGTCCGGCGGGCAATGTCGACCCCGTCCCGGCGCAAAACGTCGACGATCGCATCGTCGGAAAGAACGGCGTCGGCCCTTTCCTCATCGATCAGATCGCGAATCCGGTCGCGTACCGCCTCGGCCGAATGTGCATCTCCCCCGTCGGCGGCCGCGATAGCCGTCGTGAAGAAGTAGCGCAGTTCGAAGACGCCGCGGGGCGTCAGCATGTATTTGTTGGCCGCCACGCGACTGACGGTTGATTCATGCATATCGATCGCCTCGGCCACCGTGCGGAGCCGCAGCGGCCGCAGATGACGCACCCCGTGCATCAGAAAGGCATCCTGCTGGCGCACGATCTCCGCAGCGACCTTGAGAATGGTTCTGGCGCGCTGGTCGAGGCTGCGGGTCAGCCAGTTCGCATTCTGCATGCACTCCGACAGGAAGAGCCGTTCCTCGGCGGTGGCACGCGCGGAAACCGCGGCAAAATAGCTCTCATTCACCAGCACACGCGGCAACGCCTGCGGGTTCAGTTCGACGGTCCAGCCACCATCCGCCCCGCGCTGCACCACCACGTCGGGCACCACCGGATCTGCCGTGCTGGTGGAAAAACGCATGCCGGGCTTCGGCTCGAGAGCCCGAATCTCGCTCAACATGTCGATCAAATCTTGCTCGTCGACGCCACAAAGCCGCTTGAGTGTCTGAAAATCCCGTTTGGCCAGAAGATCGAGGTGCTCGAGCAGTATCTGCATGGCAGGATCCAGGCGATCCCGCGCTTCCAGTTGCAGTGCGAGGCACTCGGACAGATTGCGTGCAAAAAGTCCCGGCGGATCGAATTGCTGGCAGGTGCGAAGCACACTCTCGATCATGTGCGCGTCGGCACCGGTTCTGGCGGCGATCTCTTCAAGGTCGGCGTCCAGATAACCCGCCTCATCGAGCCCTTCTGCAAGCGCCTGTGCAAGAAGGCCAAGGGCCGGTTCCCGGAAGGCAAGAGCGATTTGCTCACGAACATGCGCGCGCAGGGTGATCGGCGCTGCGGCGATCGCCTCCAGGTTCCAATCCCCCTCTCCCGTGGGGTGGAGCCCGTTTCCAGCCGCCGAACGCCACTGCGCCGAAAGATCCGGCCCTATGACCTCCCGCTGGCCGGGGTCGTCCGGGAAGACATTTTCCAGGGAGCTGTCCAGCCGTTCCGCCATCGATTGCGCGTGGTCGGTACCGCTTTCGGACCAACCTTGGCTCTCCGGCTCCGCCTCGTGATTTTCCTTCTCCTCGCGCTCCAGCAGGGGGTTGTTCTCGATTTCGGAGGCGATGAACTGTTCCAGCTCGAAATGAGTGAACTGCAGCAGCCGGATCGATTGCAGCAATTGCGGCGTCATCACCAGAGATTGCGTCTGCCGCAGAGATATGCTGGGTGACAGCGCCATGCGCACCGGGCTCTTCAATGAACAGCGCGGCCTTATCCGCGCTGGATCATAGAACTGGCCCGGAATTTGCTTGTCAAGATTTTACGCAGGACAGCGAGATATTTGCGCGCCCTTCCTTATCAGAGCGTGAAGGCTTCGCCCAGATACAGCCTGCGCACATCCGCATTGCCGACAATATCCTGCGGGCGTCCATGCGTGAGCACCTGACCGGCATGAATGATATAGGCCCGATCGATGAGACCGAGCGTCTCGCGCACATTGTGGTCGGTTATCAGCACGCCGATACCGCGCGCCGTCAAATGGCGGACAAGTTGCTGGATATCCGTTACCGCGATGGGATCGATGCCGGCGAAAGGTTCGTCAAGGAGCATGAAATTCGGGCGACTGGCGAGCGCCCGGGCGATTTCCAGCCGGCGTCGCTCGCCACCGGAAAGAGCGATGGATGGCGCCTTGCGAAGATGATCGATGTGGAACTCTTCCAGCAGCGCGTCGAGCGTCCGCTCGCGCTCCTTGCGGCTCTTTTCCACCACCTCCAGGATCGCCCGGATGTTCTTCTCCACGGTCAGTCCGCGAAAGATCGACGCTTCCTGGGGAAGGTAGCCGATGCCCAGCCTTGCCCGGCGGTACATGGGCATGGAGGTCACGTCGTGCCCATCGATGTGGATCGTTCCCCGATCGACCGGAACCAGACCGGTCACCATGTAGAAGCAGGTCGTCTTGCCGGCGCCATTGGGCCCCAGCAGGCCGACCGCTTCGCCGGCGCGAACACCGAACGAAACGCCGCTCACCACCTGCCGGTTCTTGTAGGATTTCGTGAGCCCGCGCGCGATGAGCGTGCCCTTGTAGCGCTTTGCATTCGAACCTTCCTGCTCCTCGACAGCCGGTTCGGCATTCTGGGATGTGTTCGAAACCACCACGGTCGGCTAGCGATCCTGGGAATCGGGCGTCAGCAGCATTCTGACCCTGCCGCCCGAGCCATTCCTGTCCGCGCAGCTTTCCAGCGTCGCCTGACCGGTTTGCATCTGCACCGTGAGCTTGCAGCCGACGATGACGTTTTCACCTTCCGTCAGCACGACCTCGTCGCCGGTTAGCACCAATACCTCCGAATCCATATCGAAACTGCCGCTGTCCCCGGTCGCCACCTGCCCTTCGGATTCCAGATAAACGCCGCCATCGGCTTCGAGGCGTTCGATCTGCGCGCCTCCCGTTGCCGCGGAGCCGCCCTCCTCGTTGTTGTAATAGACCCGCATCTGTGCGGTCTTCAGCAGGGTTTCACCCTGCACCACGGTGACGTTGCCCGTAAACACACCGAGGCTCTGATTCTCGTCCACCTCGAAACGGTCGCTTTCGATCTCTATGGGCTGATCGCTGGACAGGCTGAGACGGCCGAACTGCCCGTCGCTTTCCTGAGCGGTGGCTATAGCAGGGGCGAGAAAAGCCAGACACGCGCCCACCAGCAGACCATATTTTCTAATCATCGACACCATTCCCCTCCTGCCCTGTTCCACGCCTGATCTTGGCCGGCTGCAATTCCACCCGAACACGCTTTTCGAATATCAGCTTTTCGCCGCCATTGGTGGCGCGGAAACTGTCGGCGCGCACACGCATCCCCTCCAGTTCGATCTCGACCGGATCATCGGTGCTGAGATCGTTCGAGGCAATATCGATATCGGCCGATTGCAGCCTGGCGACCATCCCCGATGTGGTCGTCACGGTGATCGCGTCCGATAATGCCAGACGATCCTTCCGCCGGTCGAAAACCCCGGTTTCGGCGTTGATGGTCGCGCGGGTGTCCTCATCGATGGGTAAGGATGCTTCGATCCCTTCCAGCCTGATTGCTTCCTCCTCGCCGCCGACCGGTTGGCGGGCGCTCGCGGCCGTCAAACTGTAAGGCAGGTTCTCACTGGTGAACCCATCAAGAGACGGGTTGTGCATCACAAGGTCGCCGTCTTCCAGGCTGGTGGAGCCAAGATTGAAAGCGCCGCCTCCCACCGATGAGAAAAGAAGCGAATACCCGAAAAAAAGTGCCGCTATCGCGAGGGCGGCGCCAGGAAGCACGAATTTCAGCAAGCGCACCAGACGCGAATGCCTCCGGGCGCGGGCAAATGCATCCTCTCCGCGCTCGCTGCGTTTGATGGCACGCGCGGCGGTCTCGTTCATTCCAGCATTGGCCGCGCCGTTCATTCGCTACTCCAGACGAAAAAACATCGCCCCGTGACATCCCTGCATACGACGGTATAAGTCGCCGTCCCGGCTTTTCGCACGTGCATCCCAGGGCGGAGGCACCGCGTTGCACTGTAATATGGCTATTTTTCGTGCGCCACAAAACCCCGGCTCTTGTCATGGAGCCCATACGCTAAACATTGGTAGCTCATATGCCTGCCTTCATCTAAAACGCAAGGCAAGTGCTGTTCGACAGGAGACCTTTTATGTCCACTCGGGCCGACGACCTGATCGACCGCCGGCGCCTTCGGCGCAAAGTGACCTTCTGGCGCATCGCAACCTTCCTTGTCATCGTCCTGGCCCTCACAGCGGCCACGCAGTGGTTGTTCGACGGTGTGATGGGCGTCTCTGCGCCACACATCGCTCAAGTGCGCATCGAGGGCACCATCATGGAAGACGAAGAGCTTCTGGATGTCCTTGACAGGGTGCGCCAATCACCCGCGGTGGAGGGTGTCATCATCACCATCGATTCGCCGGGCGGCACAACGGCCGGCGGGGAGGCCATCTTCGAGGAGATCCGCCGTCTCGCCGCCGAAAAACCGGTGGTGGCGCAGGTGGGCACGCTGGCCGCCTCGGCCGGCTACATGGTCGCTAGCGCTACGGACCACATCGTCGCCCGCAAGACCTCGATCGTCGGTTCGATCGGCGTCATCGTCCAATTTCCGGAAATCACAGGGCTTCTGGACAAGATCGGCATCTCGGTCGAGGAGGTGAAGTCCTCGCCGCTCAAGGCCGAGCCTTCGCCGTTCAACGAAACGACGGAGGAAGAGCTGCAGATGCTGCGGACGATGATTCTCGACAGCTATGATTGGTTCATCGATCTCATCGCCGATAGGCGGCCATTGTCGCGCGAGCAAGTTCTCGAGATCGCGGATGGCCGGGTCTTTACCGGCCGTCAGGCCGTCGACCTGCAGCTTGTGGATGCGCTTGGGGGTGAGCGGGAGGCGCGGGCGTGGCTTGTCGAGGAAGGTGTCGGAGACGATCTTGAAATCGTCGAGTGGAAGCCGCGCAATTCGGGCGGTTCATTATTCCTGCCGGGGTTCGCCAACTGGATTGCCGGCGTCCTGGGCTTGCCGCCACAAGAAGACCTGCTGCATCGCCTGGGGCTCGAGCGCATCTTTCTTGACGGCCTCCTGTCGCTCTGGCAACCTGAACGTATCGGTTTTGCGGATTGAAACTGTAAGAAAATCAGTCCATTATCCTTGCATCCAAGCGGCGGAACCAGCACCATGATCAAGTCCGAACTCGTGCAGACCATTGCCAATCGAAACCCGCACCTGTTTCTGCGCGACGTAGAAAATATCGTGAATGCGATTTTCGATGAGATTACCGAGGCGCTCGCCCAAGGAAACCGGGTGGAATTGCGTGGCTTCGGTGCTTTTTCGGTGAAGAACCGTCCGGCTCGCACGGGCCGTAATCCACGAACAGGCGAAACCGTTCATGTCGAAGAAAAGTGGGTTCCCTTCTTCAAGACGGGAAAAGAGCTGCGCGAGCGGCTGAACGCTGACGGCTAGCCGTCGAAGGGATCGGCCGTATGCTTCAGAAAATTCTTATTGTGTTCGTGGCCGTGCCGCTGGCGCTGATTCTCATTGCGCTGGCCGTGGCCAATCGGGCGATGACGCCCCTGACGGTCGATCCGTTCAATCCCGGAAATCCTCACCTGACGATCGAACTGCCTCTCTTCGTTCATCTCATTCTGGCATTGATCCTGGGCATGATCATCGGCAGCGTCGCCACATGGTTCCGTCAGGGACGCTACCGCCGTCTGGCGCGCGAACGCACCCAGGAAGCCGAGCAACTGAAGCGCGAGCGCGAAACGCACACGGGCGAACTCATCCGCACGGAGCCGTGACCGCCGGCGGCTCTTGAAATTCAGCTTCCTGACACGCGTCTGGCGCTTCCGACAACCGTCTCCTGGTTCCGGATCGATGAGCTAACCTTGTTCGTCACCGGCAGCGGCGTTGTCTTCCTGGGCCCGGGCTTTTTCATTCTCCGCCTTCGGCCCGCCTTTGGCCACACCGACCATTGCCGGCCGCAGCACGCGGTCGCCGATCACATAGCCCGTCTGGACGACCTGAACCACAGTATTGGCCGGCACATCCGGATTTGGCACCTCGAACATGGCCTGGTGGAAATGCGGGTCGAACTTCTCGCCTTGCGGATCGATGCGCTTGACGCCATGCCTTTCAAGGGTGGAAAGCATGGAGCGTTCCGTCATCTCAACGCCCTCTACCAGCGCCATCAGACCCGGCTCGGCGTCTGCCCGCGCCTCCTCCGTAACAGCCTGCAAGGCCCGCTGCAGATTGTCCGATACGGTAAGCATGTCGCGCGCGAAATTCGCGATGCCGTAGGCGCGCGCCTCAGCCACGTCCCGCTGCGTGCGCTTGCGTAGATTCTCCATTTCCGCGGCGAATCGCAAAGCGCGCTCCTTCAATTCCTCGTTCTCCTGCGCCAGGCGCACAAGAACCTCGCCCTCGGAAGCGGCCGCCTCGTTGCCCTCCTCGTCGGCGGCTGCCGGATCGGCCATCGCTGCTTCGGTTTCCAGTTCTTCGGGCGCGGCGTTTTCAGGTGCCTTGTCGTCCTTCGGATGCGTGCTCATTGCCTGTCCGTTTTTCTGCATCTCTTCTGCAAAACTCGGGCCGGATATCGAGGTTTGGAACGGCAAAATCAAGGGGTGATGCACCTCGCGTCAGCCGGGTGGCTCTATCCCCCGGGCGTGGACGGTGCGAATATGCGAACCGAATCCGGCGTTCATGCCCGGGCAATTGCCTACCCGGACCTACCCTTCACCGCAGCATGCGGCCCACCAACTGTGCGGTGTAGTCGACCATCGGCACGATGCGCGAATAATTGAGCCGGGTCGGACCGATAATCCCGAGTGCGCCGACAATGCGTGATTCCTGATCACGGTAAGGCGCAACGACGAGCGATGATCCCGACAACGAGAACAGCTTGTTCTCCGAACCGATGAAGATGCGGACCCCTTCAGCGCGTTCGGCACGGCCCAGCAGGTCGATGACCCCGCGCTTCGCTTCGAGATCGTCGAACAGCAATCGCACGCGCTCGAGATCCTCCATCGCATGCAGG